>JANNEF010000166.1:0-43975 GCA_031378375.1 Verrucomicrobiota bacterium
CGACCAGCCCGTGACCACCAAGTATCTGCACGAAGCCAAGCGCGCCGGCGCCCGCGTCGTGATGGTCAATCCCTACCGCGAGCCGGGGATGGAGCGATACTGGGTGCCTTCGACGGCGGGCAGCGCGCTCTTCGGCACCGACATCATGGATTACTGGTTCCCGGTTTCGCAGGGCGGCGACATCGCGTTTCTCTACGGCGTGTTGAAGATAATTTTTGAGAACGGCTGGGAGGACGCCGACTTTATTGCAAAGCATACCGCCGGCTTGGGCGATCTCCGATCGCAAATCGCACACCTCACATTCGAAGCATTGGAAAAGCAATCCGGCTTGTCGCGCGCCGCGATGCAGGAGTTTGCCGAACTCATCCGGGACGCCAGGAACGCCGTGCTGGTCTGGAGCATGGGCATCACGCAGCACACCTTCGGCGGCGATGCGGTCTCGATGATCCTCAATCTCGGCCTGGCGCGCGGCTACGTGGGGCGCGAGGGCTGCGGCCTCATGCCCATTCGCGGTCACAGCAGCGTGCAGGGCGGGGCGGAGATGGGGGCTTACTCCACCGCTTTCCCCGGCGGCAAACCGATCAACGCCGAGAATGCCCGCGCACTCGCGGCGCAGTACGGATTTGAAATCCCCGATTGGACCGGACTGACCACCACCGAGATGGTCGAAGCCGGCGCGCGAGGCGAACTGGATGTGCTTTACTGCCTGGGTGGAAATTTTTTGCGCACCCTGCCGGAACCGGATTATGTCGCCGCCGCGATGAGCAACATCCCGCTGCGCATCCACCAGGACATCATCCTGACCGATCAGATGTTTCTGGAGCCGCGTGAAGCGGTGCTGCTGCTGCCCGCCAAGACGCGCTACGAACAGGACGACGGCGGCACGGAAACCATCACCGAGCGCCGCATCGTCTTCAGCCCTGAGATTCCGCGGCAGGTCGGCGAGGCGCGGGCGGAGTGGAAGATTCTCCGCGAACTGGCCGCCGCCACCTATCCGGATCGCGCGCGTCTGCTGGGATGCGAAACTGGCGCGGCCATGCGCGAGGAGATCGCGCGCGTGGTTCCGTTCTACGATGGCTTCCAGCATTTGAGCAAAACAGGGGATGCCTTCCAATACGGCGGTCCGCATCTTTGCGCCGACGGGAAGTTCCCCACCGCCGACGGCAAGGCGCACTTCCGCCCGGTGGCCCTGCCGCAACTCGAACGCGCGCCGGGCACGTTTGAAGTCAGCACGCGGCGCGGCAAGCAGTTCAACACGCTCATCTACGACGAAACCGATCCGCTCACGGGCGCTGGGCGCGACGCCGTCTTCATGCATCCAGAGGACGCAGCGGCGCTGCGCCTGGTCAATCACGACCCCGTCGTGCTCGTCAACGACCTGGGCCGCTTGGAAGGAAGAATTTTTCTCGCGCCGATCGCGCGCGGAAATTTGCAGGTCCACTGGCCCGAAGGCAATGTGCTCATCGCGCGCGGCCGGGTGGACACGCTCGGCGGTGTGCCGGATTACAACGCGCGGGCGCGGGTGGAGAAGATTTAGCGGACAGCGCCAGTACGACGTTGCCGGAGTTGCGGCTTACTTCTCACCGCTCAGGGTCAATTCCACCTCCAGCACGAGCCGGTCGCCGACACGGGCGGTGGCCCGGGCTTGCACGAGGTTTTCCAATCGGGCGAGCACACGGGCTTCGAGATGGATGATCTCGCCGGGGCGGGCGGAGCCGGTGATTTTCGCGCCGCGTAACGCGGTGAGTTTCAAGCCGGGCAGGGGGGGGACGCGGGGATCGCTTTGCACGACGACGCCAGCGAGTTGCGCGGCGGCTTCGACGAGCAGCACGCCGGGCATCAACGGCTGGCCGGGGAAATGGCCGCGCAGAAACGGCTCATCGCCGCGCACGGTGTATTCGCCCGTGCCGCGCACGCCGGACTCCAGGCTCACGAGGCGGTCCAGAAAGCGAAACTCCGGCCCGTGCGGCAGGAAACTCAGAGCGGATGCAAGCGGGTCGGCCATATCAAAGCTGGGAGCAGTCACTAGCGGCTTGCGGTTTCCTTTGCAAGCCTGGCAGCCGTATTTTTGCCTGCGCCGGGGCAGATTTCACCTCCTGCTCCCTCCTGTCTGAAACTGCGCCTCAATCCAGTCATCCCGACTGACGATGGTTGAGAGGAGAAAGAGATAATTCTTTGCAATTTTGAGCAATTTATGTACGATACTGTCATCTCTACATGCCGTAACCAATTAGTTGATGTATTTTTGTCCCCGTGAACCCTTGCATGTAAGCGAATGTCGTATGTGTGTTGTACCCTTTTCCTTCCTGAACGCCCGCAGCCGCCCGACCGTTTTCGAGTTTTTTCACCGCGCACTGGTCGTTGTCGTTCTGGTTGTCTTGGCCGCAGGAATGTTACCGCACCGCGGGTTGGCGGTTGGACCGGGCGTTGACCTCGGTCTCACGATCTCGGATGCGCCCGACCCGGTTTTGCTCCAAGGCAACATCACCTACTCTGTAACGATCACCAACCAGGGAACTTCGACTGCGACCGGGGTCACGTTTACCGACCCCTTGCCTTCCGGGGTATTGAGTTTTGTGTCGGCCACGCCGAGTCAGGGCAATTGCGGTAATGCCGGTGGAACGGTGACGTGCAATCTGGGAGCCATCGCGGGCGGTGGCAGCGCAACTCTCACGGTGGTCGCCACCGCCAATCGCAGCGGCACCGTGACCAACACCTCCACCGTGACCTCCATCGAGCCGGACACCGACACGGCCAACAACACCAACACCCGCCGCACTTCGGTCATCTTCAATTCGCAGGTATTCTCAAATCCGGCGGTGATCACTTTCCCCGCCGAATTGGCCGGCCCCGCCGTGCCCTATCCATCCACCATCAACGTGTCGGGCCTTACGGCGGCGGTGTACACCGTGATCGTTACGCTCAGCAACATGTCTCACACGATTCCAGATGATATCGACATCTTGCTGGTCAGCCCGAGCGGGCAGGCGGTGATCATCATGTCCGACGCCGGCGGCGGTTCACCCATTACTGGAGTAACGCTGTCGCTCGACGAGTTTGCCGTGGATTCCCTGCCTAACTCCGACCAGATCGTCACCGGACTTTTTGTGCCGTCCAACTATGGCAGTTCGGCGGACACCTTTAACGCGCCCGCGCCGGCGGCACCGTACGGCTTTCCGTTTGTCGCGTTTGACCGCACGAATCCGAACGGGGTCTGGTCGCTGTATTGCATGGATGATTTGCCGAACGACACCGGCACGATTGGCAACGGCTGGTCGCTGCGGATCAGCCAGAGCGAACCGATGGTAAACACGACCATCGTGATGAGCGATTCGCCCGACCCGGTTGCGGTCGGGGGCAACCTTGTTTACACGATGCTTGTCACCAACCGAGGGCCGGCCCGCGCGGACGGCGTCTCGGTGACCGATGTGCTGCCGCCGGGCACGACGTTTGTTTCAGCGACATCCAGCCAGGGCAGTTGTGCGAACAACGGAGGAACCGTCACCTGCCTCCTGGGCACGATGAACAACAACGGCACGGCCACCGTCACCCTGACGGTTTCGCCCACCGTGGCCGCCACGATCACGAACTCCGCCACGGTCGGTGCCATCGGGTTGGATTTCACGCCCACCAATAACATGGCCACCGTCACGACCTTGGCCGTGGACCCGCCGGTGATCGTGAATCCGCCGCAAAGCCTGGCCGTCGCGCAGGGTAGCAACGCCCCGTTCAGTGTTACGGCCACCGGCGCGGCGTTGCGCTACCAGTGGCGTTTCAACGGTGCCAACATTGCCGGCGAAACCAACGCGACTTTCACGGTGAGCAACGCGCAACCCGCCAACGCCGGCGCTTACACCGTGCGGCTCACCAACATCGTCGGTTCCGTCACCAGCACCGTGGCCAATCTCACCGTGATTGTGCCGCCGGCCGTCACCACGCAGCCGCTGAGCCGCACCAATCTTGCGGGCAGCACCGCGACGTTCACCGTCGCCGCCAGCGGGTCCACGCCGTTGAACATCCAATGGTTCTTCAACTTGACCCAGGCGCTGGCCGGTGAAACCAACGCCACGCTCACGTTGAACAATGTGCAAACCGCCAGCGCGGGCGGTTATCGCGCCGTGGTCAGCAACGGGGCGGGCGCGGTCACGAGCCTCGTTGCCGTGTTGACCGTTCAGGAAGTTGACTTTGGCGACGCACCCTCCGCCTACCCGACGCTGCTCGCAGCGAACGGCGCGCGGCATTTCGTCGTGCCCGGTCTGCATCTCGGCGCGGCGGTGGATCTGGAGCCGGACGGACAGCCCAACGCCGCCGCCACCGGCGACGACATCGGCGGAGCCGGCGATGAGGACGGCGTTCAGTTTATCGGACCTTTGCTACAGGGCCAGCCAGCCACCGTGCAAGTGGTTGCCTCCGCCGGCGGAGTATTAAACGCCTGGTTGGATTGGAACGCGAACAGCAGTTGGGCGGAAGCCGGCGAGCAAATTTATACCAACCGCGCGCTGGTCGCCGGCACCAACTCGCTGACCCTCTCCGTGCCGGCGGGCGCGACGGCGGGCGGCACCTTCGCGCGGTTCCGATTCAGCAGCGTCAGCGGCCTGTCCTTCGACGGCTCCGCGCCGGACGGCGAAGTGGAAGATTACGCGCTGACGATCATCCCCGCGATTGACTTGGTGGCCACGCAAATCGTCGCGCCCGACCCCGTCGGCGTCGGCAGCAATCTGGTTTGCACCATTACCGTGAGCAATCGCGGGCCGGCGGCCGCCACCGGCGCGACCTTGACCAACGTGTTGCCCGCCGGGGTGACTTTCGTTTCCGCGACGGCCACATCGGGCGGTTGCACGAACGACGCCGGCGTCATCACCTGCGCGCTGGGAACTCTGGCCGCGAGCAACAGCGCCGTGATAACAATCACCGTGACGCCGGACGCCGCGGCGATGTTGACCAACACCGCCAGCGCCAGCGCCGTGGAGACCGACGTGAACCTGGCCAACAACACGGCTGCCGCCACCGCCACCGCCATGGTGTTTCCGGCGGTGATCGTCGAGCAGCCCCGGAAGAAAACAGTTTTTGCGGGCGCGAGCCACACCTTCGCCGTCACCGCCACGGGAACGCTCCCGCTGAGTTACCAGTGGTCCTTCAACGGCGCGGAAATTCCCGGCGCGACCGCTTCCACACTCCCGCTCGTGAATATTCAACCTGGCACCGCCGGCCAGTATCGTGTCGTCGTGACGAACGCTTTGGCCGCCGTCACGAGTGTCGTCGCCATGTTGACCGTGCGCGGCGCGAACGATCCGGCGTATCCCGCGCCCGCCGGCGGCTGGGCTTACCTTCTGACCGGCGACAGTGCGGCTGCGAACAGCACCGCCGCGCTGGATGGCACTTGGAACCACGACAACAGCATCGATTCCTGGGCGGGCGACGGGCGTGGTCCTGACGCCACGCTCGGAGGCGTTGCCACCGCGAGTGGGATTCTCACCATCGAAGACGCGCTGGCCGCCGGCACGGACAACCGCCGCATTTATTTCACGCACAACCTCCTGTCGGATGTCGGCTTCGCGACGGCGGCCACGATCCTGGATGCGGGCGTGACGCTGACTTTCCGCGCGCGGCTCACGCCGCCGGCTGATCCGTTGACGGAACTGACCAACGCGCCCAACGGCTGGATCAACCATTCGGACGGCAAGGGCATGTTCGGCCTCCGCCAGGTGGGCGGTGGCATCATTTCGTTCAGCTTGAACCAGACGGAGGAAGACCTCACCGGGACGACCACCTTTGGCTTCGGCCAGGCCGGGCTGCACCTGAACAGTCTGAACGGCGATGTGCGCGCATCGGCGGTTGATCCCAATGAAGGCGGCACGTTGAATCTGCTGCCGCTGGACCCGGCGGCCTGGCATGAATTCTGGATCACCATCCAGGACAACGGCGCGGACCCCGGCACGCACCGCGTTTCGATCTACCTCGACGGCGCGCTGACGCCGGTGGTTTACAACGTCACCTCCGGCAACGGCGCGGACGTGGCGACGACGGACAGCTCGTCCACGAACTATCTTGCCTTGGGCCTGGGCAGCACCGCGCAACGCGGAGCGGTGGATGTGGATTTCTTCGGCTACAAACCCGGCGTGATCACTCCGAACAGTTTTGATGATCCCGTCGGCATCGTGTTGCAACCGGTCAGCCGGATCGTCGCCGAAGGGCAGACCGCGAGTTTCAACGTCGGCGTCACCGGCACACCGCCTCATTTCTTCCAGTGGTATGGCAACGGCGCGGCGATCGCAGACGCCACCAATGCGCTTTACACGACGGCGCCGCTCGTGCCCGCGGATAACGGTACGGTGTTTACGGTCGTTGTGACCAATGGTTGCAACAGTGTCACCAGCAGCCCCGCTTCGCTGAACTTGCTGCTCAAGCCGGCCATCGTTGCGCAACCGCAAAACCTCATCGCGACCAACGGCGACACCGTCAACTTCAGCGTGGCGGCGACGAGTGATGGCGACATCAGCTACCAATGGCGCTTCGGTGGAGCGAATCTTCTGGACGAGACCAACACGGCGCTCGCGTTCGTTGCGCATCCGCCCAATGCCGGGGGATACAACGTGGTGGTGGGGAATGCTTCTGGCGCGGTCACGAGCCAGGTAGCGACGCTGACGGTACGTGTATTGGACTTCGGCGACGCGCCCGCGCCGTATCCGACGCTCCTCGTGAACAACGGCGCGCGGCATGTCATCGTGCCCGGCGTGTTCCTCGGCACGACGGTTGACGTGGATTTGGACGGTCTGCCGCACGCGTCGGCGCTGGGCGATGATTTGGACAACACGGACGACGAGGATGGCGTGACGTTCACCACCGGACTGCTTGCCGGACAATTGGCCAGCATCGAAGTCTCCGCGTCCACGAACGGGTTGCTCGATGCCTGGATTGACTGGAACGGCAACGGCAGTTGGGCCGACGCGGGCGATCAGGTCTTTACCAACCAGGCATTGACGGTCGGCGTCAACCCGCTGTCCTTTCCGGTGCCGGGCGCGGCGACCGCCATCAACACCTTTGCGCGGTTCCGGTTCAGCACGGCGGGTGGGCTGGCTTTCACCGGGCCGGCGGCGGATGGCGAAGCGGAGGATTACGCGGTGACCATCACGCCCGTCACGGATTTGGCGGTGGCCCTGACTGACGCGCCGGACCCGGTGGCTGTCGGCAGCAATTTGATTTACAGCATCACCATCACCAACGCCGGCCCCTCGGCCGCGACGGGCGTGACATTGACGAATGTGTTGCCGGGGACAGTGAACTTTGTTTCCGCGACGCCCAGCCAGGGCACTTGTAACAACGCGGGCAACACCGTCACCTGCGTCCTCGGCGGTTTGAGCGCTGGCACCTCCGCGCAGATTTCACTGGTCGTGGTTCCCACCGCCGCCGGCACGATCAACAACTCCGTCACGGTGACCGGCAATCAACTGGACTTGCTCGCGGGCAACAACTCCGCCGCCACGAGCACCACCAGTGAAACCGCGCCGGTGATCACCGTCGCACCGTTGAGTCTGACCACGACGCAGGGCCAGACGATCAACTTCAGTGTCACGGCCACCGGCACCACGCCGTTGAGTTATCTCTGGTCGTTCGACGGTTCCGCTCTGACCGCCGAAACCAACGCGACGCTGACCATCGCGGGTGCGCAACCCGCCAACGCCGGGAGTTACACCGTGCGCGTTAGCAACCGGGTTGGTCTCGCAATCAGCGCTCCGGCGACGCTAACCGTACTGGTGCCGCCGGCCATCACCGCTCAACCTCAGAGTCTGACCAATCTGGCCGGCGGCACGGCGGTGTTCACCGTGACGGCCACCGGCACCGCGCCGCTGGGTTATCAATGGTTCTTCAACGGGAACAATCCCCTGGCCGGGCAAACCGCCGCGACGTTGCAAATCATCGGTACGCATGCAACCAACGCCGGCGGATACAGCGTCAGCGTGCAGAACGCCGCCGGGGCGGTTACGAGCGTGGTTGCCTCGCTGGTGGTGCTGGAGATGGATTTCGGCGACGCGCCCGCTCCGCCGTATCCGACACGGCTGGCCGACAACGGCGCGCGGCATCTGATCGTTCCGGGTATTCACCTGGGGGCCACGGTGGATTTTGAGCCAGACGGCCAGCCGAACAGTTTCGCCACCGGCGACGATGTGAATGCCACCGATGACGAGGACGGCGTCTTCTTCACCAGTGCGTTGTACGTCGGCCAGCCGGCCACGGTAACGGTGGTGGCCTCGACCAGCGGTTTGCTCAACGCCTGGCTGGACGGTAATGGCGACGGCGACTGGCTCGACGCCGGCGAGCAGATCTTCCTAAATCGTTCGCTGACCGCCGGCACGAATCTGCTGACGTTCACCGTGCCGGCCGGCGGCTTCGGCAGCGGCATCGCGCGATTCCGCTTCAGCACCGCCGGCGGGTTGGGCTTCACCGGCGAAGCGCCCGACGGCGAAGTGGAGGATTACGCCGTGACCGTGGACGCTGCCGTTGACCTGGCTGCTGGAATGTCTGACTCGCCCGATCCCGTGGCGGTGGGGAGCAATCTGACCTACACGATTCTCGTGACGAACCGCGGGCCTTCCACGGCGACGGGCGTGGCGTTGACCGATGTTTTGCCGGCGAACGTAACCTTCAGTTCAGCGACACCCAGCCAGGGCGGTTGCACGAATGCTGCCGGTGTTATCCAGTGCCAACTCGGCAACATGAGCACCGGCAGCGTCGCGACCGTGACGATCGTGGTCGCTCCGGGCGCGGCGGGAATGCTGACCAACGCCGTGAGTGTGAGCGCGGCCGAACACGAAGCCAACCCGGCCAACAATGCGGCGCTCGCCGTCACCGAGGCGATGGAGTTCCCCGGAATCACGACGCACCCGCACTACCTGACGACGACCAACGGTTTCAACGTCGCGCTCACTGTCGTCGCGACCGGCACGACGCTCACCTACCAGTGGCGGCAGAATGGGACGAACCTGCCGGGCGCGAACAGTCCCACGCTTTCACTCTTCAACATCCAGCCTGGCAACGCCGGTTCTTACGCCGTGCTCATCACCAACGGTGTCGGCACCGTTCTCAGCCAGCCGGCGATTGTGGTCGTGCTCGTTCCCCCTGCCATCACCACGCCGCCGCTTAGCGTGACGGCGACCAATGGCGACACCGTGACGTTCAGTGTGACGGCCACGGGCACCGCGCCGCTGGGTTACCAGTGGCGGTTCAACGGCGCGGACCTGGCGGGCGAAGGCAATCCGACCATGACACTGGCCGGGGTCACTCCCGCGAACGCCGGGAATTACTCCGTGCGCGTAAACAACCAGGTTTCCACGGTTGAAAGCGCGCCGGCCACGCTGATGGTAATGGTGCCGCCAACGATCAGCACGCAACCGCAGAATGTCACGACGCGGGCCGGGAACACGGCGTCGTTCAGTGTCACGGCCAGCGGAACGGTTCCGCTGGGCTACCAATGGTATTTCAACGGCACGAATGTGCTGTCGGGCGCGACCAATCCGACGCTCACGCTCACGAACGTGCAGAAGAGCCAGACGGGCGATTATTCCGTCCGGGTGGTGAATGTCGCCGGGTTGGCCGTCAGCGCCATCGCCCGGTTGACGGTGTCGGAGGTGGATTTTGGCGACGCACCGGACTCGCCGTTCCCCACACGGCTTTTGTCCAATGGCGCCCGGCATACTCTGGTACCGGGGGTGCATTTGGGATTGTTGGTGGATTTTGAACCGGACGGCCAGCCCAACGGGACCGCCACCGGCGACGATGCCGGTGGGTCGGATGACGAGGATGGCGTGACTTTTCCTGGTCCGCTGTTAGTCGGACAGTTGGCCAGCGTGGCGGTCACGGCCTCCACCAACGGTTTCCTGGACGCCTGGATGGATTTCAACGCGAACGGCGGCTGGACCGGTGGTGGCGAGCAGATTTTCACGAGGCAGGCGCTGACGCCGGGATTGAATATGCTCAGCTTCCAGGTGCCGGGGACGGCGGTCGCGACCAATGTCTTTGCGCGGTTTCGCTTCAGCACGGCGGGCGGCCTTTCGTTTGAGGGGCCGGCGGCGGACGGTGAAGTGGAAGACTACCGGGTGACCGTCACGCCGGCGGCGGATCTGCGGCTGACGGGGGTTGACTCGCCGGACCCGGTTTCAGTGCAGAGCAATCTCACCTATACGCTCACGGTCACCAATCGCGGTCCATCGTCCGCGACGGGCGTGACAGTGACGGATGTGTTGCCGGCCAATGTGATTTTCGGTTCGGCGGTGGCCAGCCAGGGCACATGCAGCGAGAGTGGAGGCACGGTGACGTGCAGTTTGGGCACCTTGGCCAGCGGCTCGCAGGCGACGGTCACGTTGACGGTGGCAACGACGCAGATCAGCACGATCACCAACCTGGCCAGTGTCACCGCCAACGAGACGGATGTGAATCCCGCCGACAACACCGCCGCGCAAGTGACCGCAGTCGTTATCATCGCCGCCACGGTTGGCAACGTGGCCACCATTAACGTGCAGGACAACGGCATCGGAATACCGTACCCCTCCACGGTCTCCGTGTCCGGCCTCACGTCGGCAGTTTTCAAAGTGACGGTGACCCTCTTCGGCCTCACCCACAGTTTCCCGGACGATCTGGACCTGTTGCTCGTCGGACCTGGCGGGCAGTCGGTGGTCTTGATGTCCGATGCCGGGGGCGGGAGCCCGCTCGAATACGTGACGTTTACCTTCGACGACGCCTCCGCGCTGACGCTGCCGGATTCGGGTCAGTTCTTCCAGGAATCGTATCGCCCCGCGAATTATGACGGGGACATGGACGTGTTCCCGTCGCCGGCCCCCCCTGAGCCATACGGTTCGACGCTGTCGGTCTTTAACGGGACGGATCCGAATGGCGTCTGGTCGCTCTACCTTTTGGACGACGCCCCGGACGACGTCGGTTTGCTCGAAGACGGCTGGCGGTTGACCATCGCCGTGCTGGAGCCGATCGCCGATCTCGCCGTCGTGCGAATGGAGGCGACCAGCCCGGTGGCCGTCGGCTCGAACCTGACGTGCCTGATCACCGTCAGCAACCGCGGTCCCGCCCTGGCGACCGGCGTGGTCCTTACGGACGCGTTGCCGCCCAACGCCGCCTTCGTCTCGGCCAGTGGCAGCCAGGGTGGTTGCACCAATGACGGCGGCGTGATCACTTGCTCCCTGGGCAGCCTCAGCAGCGGCGGCAGCGCGGTCGTCACCCTGGTGGTCGCGCCTGGTGCCACCGGCTTGCTCACCAATCAGGCGGTGGTGTTGGGCACGGAACTCGATCTGGCGCCTGGCAACAACGTGGCGAGTGCCGTCGCCGTGGTCAAGGTGGTGACGGATCTGGTGCTTTCGCAAGTCGTCGCGCCCGATCCGGGATTGAACGGACAGCTCTTGACCTACTCCCTGGCTCTGACCAACCACGGACCCAACGTGGCCACGAGCGTGGCGTTGACCGATTGGTTGCCGCCGGGTGTGGATTTGATCTCGCTGACACCCAGCCAGGGCGCCTGCTCCAATCTTGCCGGAGTCATTCACTGCGATTTCCCCACGCTGCCAGTGGGCGACGGCGCCACTGTCACCATCGTCGTCCGCCCCAACGCGGCGGGGACGAAGACCAACTCGGCCAGTGTAACGGCGGACGAAATTGACTTTGCTCCAGTCAGCAACCTCGCCACCGCTCTGACCGTGGTGCATCCATCGGCCGATCTCGCCGTGACCAAAGCCGGCGCGCCCGACCCGGTTCCCGTCAGCCACAATGTGAGCTACAGCTTGGTCGTGACCAATCACGGCCCCAACACTGCGACGGGGGTCATGCTCACCGATCCACTGCCCAAGAACGTGCTCTTCGTCTCGGCGGTGGCCAGTCAGGGCGGATGCACCAACACCAGCGGCATCGTCACCTGCGCCGCCGGAGCGATCCCTGCCGGCGGCAGTGCCACGGTCACGATCACGGTCACCGCCACCGCCGTGGGAACGATCACCAACACGACCACCGTGGCGAGCGTGGTGACCGATCCCTACGGTACCAATAATTCCGCGACCACGCTCACCACGGTCATTCCGGCGATGGATCTGGCCGTGCGACAAACCGATTCTCCGGACCCGGCGATGGTGAACGAAAATCTCAGTTACATCGTGGTGGTCACCAACGCCGGACCCAGCCGGGCCACGGCGGCGACGTTGACCAACCGGCTGCCGGAACACGTCACCCTCGTCTCAGCGACGCCGAGCCAGGGCAGTTGTTCCAATGTTGGCGGCGCGGTCACTTGCCACCTTGGTGCGATCAACAGCGGGACCGAGGCGACCGTGGTGGTGGTGGTGGTGCCCCATCGCACCGGCGTCATCACCAACGTCGCCAGCGTCACGGCCGCCGAGTTTGAACTGGCATCGGCCAACAATTCCGCCGCGCAATCCACCGCCGTGATCGCCGCCAGCGGCAAGGTCGCCAATCCCACGACGATCACCATTCCCGGCTCCGGCCCCGCCGAACCATATCCCTCCACGATTCTAATCTCCGGCCTGACGGGGACCGTTTTCAAGATCACGGTCACCTTGAGCAATCTGACCCACACCTTCCCGGACGACGTGGATGTAATCCTGGTCGGGCCGCGGGGCCAGACCGCGCTGATCGTGTCGGATGTCGGCGGCGGCGACGCCGTTGAACATGTGGTTTTGACGCTCGATGATGACGCCCCGATGTCTTTGCCGGACTTCAGCCAGTTGGCTTCCGGCGTGTTTCGGCCCACGAATTTCGATCCCACGAGCGATGCGTTCCCGCCCCCGGCCCCCGCCGGCCCTTATGGCGCGACCCTCGCGGTGTTCAAGGACACCGACCCCAACGGCGTCTGGTCGCTCTACATCGTGGATGATGCCAGCGGGGACAGCGGCCAGACCATGGAGGGTTGGTGCCTGAGCATCGCCACCATTGACCCGATTGCCGATCTGTCACTCGCGATGTTCGATGCTCCCGCTCCCGTCGCGGTGGGCAGCAATCTCACCTACACTCTCACCGTTACCAATCACGGACTGGCGGGCGCGACGGACGTGATCGTGAGCGACACGCTGCCGGCGGGCGTGAACTTTGTTTCCGTGACGGCCAGCCAGGGTGGTTGCGCGCACGCGGACGGTGTGGTGTTCTGCGATCTGGGCAGCCTGGCCAGCGGCGGTGTGGCGGCGGTGACGATTGTGGTGTCGCCGACGGTTTTCGGCCCAGTGACCAACTTTGCCAGCGTGACGGGCAATGAAGTGGATTTCGCACTCGCCAACAATTCCGCCAGCGCCGTTACCACGGTGGAAGATCCTCCGGTGGTCACGCTGCAACCGCAAAGCCAGACTCGCACCAACGGCGGCAGCGTCGGCTTCAGCGTCGCCGCCACCGGCACGCCGCCCTATGAATTTCAGTGGCTGCACAACGGCTCCGACATTGTCGGCGAGACCAATTCCAGCCTCGCGTTGAACGGGCTTACGCTGGCCGAAACCGGCGGCTACCGCGCGCGGGTGGGCAACCGCGTGGGCCAGACCTTCAGCGCGGCGGCGACGCTCACCGTGCTGGCACGGCCCGTCATCTCAGACATTGCCGATGCCGCGACGGACGAAGATACGCCGAAGCTGGTTGCTTTCACCGTCACCGACGTGGAGACCCCGGCGGGAGCCTTGATTGTCACGGGCAGTTCTTCCAACCCGGCGCTGGTGCCGAACCTGAACCTGGAGTTCGGCGGCGGCGACAGCAATCGGACGCTGACGGTCACGCCCGCGACGAATCAGTTCGGCAGCGCGATCATCACCGTCACCGTGCAAGACGCCGATGGCATTCAGGCCAGCGACAGCTTTGTGCTGACAGTGAATCTTGTGAATGACCCGCCGGTGATTGCCGACATCGCGGATCATGTCATCAACGAGGACGGTTCGACCGGCCCGATTGCCGTGGTGATCGGCGACGTGGAAACGGCGGCCGGCGGGTTGCTCGTCGGCGCCAGTTCCACAATTCCGGTTAACCTGCTGATCGGCGGCAGCGACAGCAACCGGACGGTGACGGTGACGCCGCTGGCGAATCAATTCGGCTCGGCGACGATTACCGTGACGGTGTCCGACGGCAACGGTGGCAGCGCGAGTGACACGTTTGAACTGACGGTGCTTCCGGTGAACGACGCGCCGACGCTGGCAGCCATCGGCGATCTGACAGTCGCGGAAGACAGCGGCCCGCACGTCGTGGCGCTTGCGGGCATCGGGTCCGGCGCGACGAATGAACCGCAATTGCTCACGGTCCTAGCCGCATCAAGCGATCCGGCGATCATTCCAAATCCGGTGGTGACGTACTCAAGCCCCGACGGCACTGGCAGCCTGAGTTTTGCGCCGCTGACCAACGCCCAAGGCAGCGTGACGATCACCGTGACGGTGAACGACGGCGGCGCTTCCAACAACATCATGACGCGCAGCTTCACGGTGACGGTCAGTCCGGTGAACGACCTGCCGCAGATCTCGGACATCGCGGACGACGCGACGGATGAAGATACCGCGAAGTTGCTGACATTCACCGTCGGCGACGTGGAGACAGCGGCGGGCAGCCTGACGATGAGCGCCAGTTCCTCGAACACGGGCCTGGTGTCCAGCGCCAGCTACACTTTTGGCGGCGCTGGCAGCAACCGCACGGTGAGCGTCCTGCCTGTCGAGAATCAGCATGGGTCGGCGACAATCACGGTCACGGTCACGGACGGTCACGGCGGCAGCGCCAGCGACAGTTTCACGCTCACCGTCCACCCGGTGAACGACGCGCCGACGATAACCGGACTGGCGGACCAGACGGCGCTGGAAGACGTGGCGGCGGTCATCGCCTTCACCGTGGGCGACGCGGAAACGCCGCCGGATCAACTGTTCGTGGTCGCCAGTTCGACCAGCACCAGCCTGGTGGCCAACGCGTTTATTCAACTCGGAGGCAGCGGTAGCAACCGCTTGCTGACGATTACCCTGCTGCCCGAGGAGTCGGGCGTGAGGATGATCACCGTGACGGTGGACGACGGCACGAACATCGCGCACGCAAGTTTCGATTTGACCGTGCTCCCGGCGAATGACGCGCCCACTCTCGCGCCGATTGGCGACGTGACGATCGACGAAGACGCCGGACCGCAGGTTGTTGCCTTGTCCGGCATCGGCTCCGGGGCGACCAACGAAAACGACACGCTGATGGTGACGGCGGTTTCCAGCAATCCTGCCATCATTCCCCATCCCATCGCGCTCTACAGCAGCCCTGAAGGCACGGGCACGGTGAGTTTTCAGCCGTTACCCGACGCCAACGGCACCGTGACGATTACGGTGACGGTGGATGACGGCGGGGCTTCCAACAACGTCGTTCACCGCAGTTTTACCGTCATGGTTCAACCCTTTGACGACGCGCCGGTGATCACGGACATCGCCGACCAGGTGATGAACGAGGACGTCGCGCGAGTGATTCCTTTCACTGTGGAGGACGTCGAAACGCCCGCAGGCGGCCTAGCGGTCACAGTGAGTTCGTCCAACACGGGCCTGGTCGCCAGCGCCGGCATGACGCTGGGCGGTGCCGGCGCCAGCCGGACGCTGACGATTTTGCCGGCGACCAACCGATTCGGGAGCGCGACCATCACCGTGACGGTGAGCGACGGAACAAACAGTGTCAGCGACAGCTTTGCGCTCACGGTGCTTTCGGTGAACGACGCGCCTACGCTCGCACAGATCGCCGACGAGACGACCGCCGAGGAATCGGGCGAACACACGCTCATGATCTTTGGTATCACCTCCGGCGCGGCCAACGAGGACCAGGCGCTCGTGGTCACCGCCGTCTCCAGCGACACCGTTCTCGTGGCGCACCCGGCGGTCACCTACACCAGCCCCAATGAGTTTGCATTGTTGCGGTTCCTCCCGCTCACCAACGCCAGCGGCAGCGTGACGATTACGGTGACGGTGACTGACGACGGCGCGACCAACAACACGGCGAGCCGCGTGTTCACCGTGACAATACGTCCGGTGAACGATTTGCCTGTCATCTCGGACATCACCAACCACGTCACGCCTGAAGACACGGCTACCGGCCCGATCTCGTTCACGGTGGGGGATCAGGAGACGGCAGCGGGCGTTCTTGTCGTCACGGCCGCTTCGTCCAACACCGGGCTGGTTTCCACGGCCAGCATTCAACTATCGGGCACCGGCAGCAATCGCACGGTGAACATCACGCCGCTGGCAAACCAATCGGGCAGCGCGACCATCACGCTGACGGTGACCGATGCCTCCAACACCACCGCCAGCGCCAGTTTCACACTGACGGTGACGCCGGTGAACGACGCGCCGACGGTAGCGGACATCTCGAACCAGGTGACGAACGAAGACACCCCCGTCGTGGTTCCGTTCACGATCTCCGATCTGGAATCGCCCGCCGGCGTGCTGACGGTCTCCGCCGTTTCCACGAACACCTCGCTGGTGCCCAACGCAGCCATTGTCGCGGGCGGCGCGGGCGGCAACCGCACGCTGACGATTTCCCCAACGCCGAACAACTTTGGGACCACGCTCATCACCGTGACCGTGAGCGATGGCACCAACAGCGCGAGCGACAGTTTTCTGCTCACCGTGCGTTCGGTGAATGACCAGCCGTTCATTGACCCGATCGGCAACGTGGTGATGAACGAGGACGCGCCCGAACAGCGCATCGTGATGACGAGCATCACCGCCGGCCCCACCAACGAAAACCAGGTCGTCAGCATCACGGCCACCAGCAGTGTTCCGAGCCTGTTCTATGCCTGGGTGAATTATCTCGGCAACAACATCGGCTCGGTGCGGCTGACGCCCCAGCCCAATCTCAACGGCTCCGCGACGATCACGGTGACGGTGAACGATGCCGGTGCGTCCAACAACATTCTCATCCGCACCTTCACCGCCACGGTGCTCCCGGTGAACGACGCGCCGGTCGTCAGCAACCCCGGCCCGCAGTTCATCAATGAAGGCGCGACTCGGTCCGTGTCCTTCACCGTTGGCGACGCGGAAACGGCTGCCACCGGCTTGACAGTTTCGGCGACCTCCAGCAACCCCACGCTGCTACCCACCAGCGGCCTGGCGTTGAGCGGCACGGGAACCAATCGCACACTGCTGATGACGCCGCTGCCGGAGGAATACGGCTTTGCCACGGTCACGTTGATCGTGAGCGATGGTCAGTTGATGACCACGACGAGTTTTGATCTGATTGTCAACGGGGTGAATGACCCGCCCACGCTGGCCGCGCTGCCGAATCTCGTGTTAAACGAAGATCCCGGTCCGCAGACGGTGCCCCTCACCGGCATCACTCCCGGCCAGACTAATGAATTGCAAAACCTGGTGGTGACCGCGACATCAAGCAACCCGGCGCTGATTCCGCATCCGACGGTGAGTTACGTCAGTCCGGCGGGCACCGGGTCGCTGGCGTTCTTGGTGGCCTCCAATCTGAGCGGATCGGCGACCATCGTCGTCAGTGTGGATGACGGCCAGTTGCAGAATCATGTCACCAGCCGCAGCTTCACCGTGACGGTCAACGGGCAGAACGATCTGCCGACAATCTCCGACATCACCGACCGCGCGACGGATGAAGACACGGTCGTCGGCCCGATTCCTTTCACCGTGGCGGACGTGGAAACCGCCGCCGCCGCGCTCACCGTCGCCGGCACTTCCTCCAATCCCGCGTTGGTGCCGAACGCCAACATCATCGTCAGCGGTGCCGCGGGTAGCCGGACGGTGACAATTTCTCCGGCGACCAATCAATCCGGCTCCACCATCATCACGCTGACGGTTACGGACGCGGGCGGCGGTAGCGCCAGCGACGCCTTCGTGCTCACCGTCAATCCGGTAAACGCCCCGCCTGTCGTCCAGGATGTTGCGGATACGGAGACGGACGAGGACACGGCGAAGGTCGTGACCATCGCCATCGGCGACTTGGAAACGGCCGCCGGCTCGCTCGCTGTGTCCGCGAGTTCCTCGCATCCCGCGCTGGTGCCGGGCGCGAACCTGGTGTTCAGCGGCAGCGGCAGCAATCGCACGCTCACGATTACCCCGGTGGTCAACCAGTTTGGTAATGCCACTCTCACGGTGACGGTGACTGATGCCGACGGCGGCCTGGCGAGCGATAGCTTCGTGCTCACGGTCCGTTCGGTGAACGACGTTCCTGCTTTCGACCCCATCAACGACATTGTGGTCAACGAGGACGCGGGTTCGCAGAACGTCGTGGTTGCCGGGATCAGCATGGGCGCGGCGAACGAAGGCCAGACGGTGACGGTGTCAGCCATTTCCAGTGACCCGGCCCTCGTGCCGAACCCGGTCGTGAACTACAACAGTCCCGACGCCGACGCCGTCTTGACCATTGCCCCGTCCGCCAACGCCAGCGGGACGACCACGATCACCGTGACGGTGGGTGACGGCGGCGCTTCCAACAATGTTGCCAGCCGGACCTTCACCGTGACGGTGAACGCGGTGAACGATTTGCCGACGCTTTCGGCCATCGGCCCGCAGGTGACGGATGAAGATACGCCGCTGCTCGTGGCCGTCACGGTCAGCGACGCCGAAACCGCCGCCGGCAGCCTGACCGTCGGGGCGTCCTCGTCGAATCCTTCGCTGGTACCCAATGCGAATCTGGTCCCGGGCGGTGCCGGTGGCAGCCGCACTCTCACGATCACGCCGGTGGCGAACCAGTCCGGCACGGCCATCATCACCGTCACGGTGGACGACGGCAGCGGCGGTATTGTTTCCAACAGCTTTGTGCTGGCCGTCAATCCGGTGAACGACGCGCCAGCCATCTCGGACATCGTTGACCAGACCACCGGAGAAGACGTGCCCAAGGTCGTCAACTTTACCGTCAGCGACGCGGAGACAGCGGCGGGGAGCCTGACCGTGACCGGCAGTTCCTCCAACCCGTCACTCGTGCCGAATGCGAATCTCGTGTTCAGCGGCGGCGGCGGCGCACGCACGTTGACGGTGACGCCCGCGCCCAATCAGTCCGGCATCGCGACGATCACCGTGACTGTGCATGACGGGGACGGCGCGGCGGCGACAGACAGTTTTGTGCTGACCGTGACGGCGACGAACGATGCGCCGGTGATCAGCGATCTCGCCGACCAGGCGACGAACGAGGACACGCCACTGTCGCTGGCTTTTGCCGTGGCGGACGTCGAAACGGCGGCGGGCAGCCTCACGGTGACGGCGACTTCCTCCAGCCAGTCGCTGGTGCCCAACGCGAACCTGGTTTTGGCGGCCAGCGGGGGCAGCCGCACGCTGACGATTACGCCGGTGACCAACCAGTCCGGCGCCACCACGATCACGCTCACGGTGTCCGATGGCAGTGGCGGCACCAACACCGACACGTTTGTGCTGACGGTCAACGCCGTGAACGACGCGCCGACGCTGGCCGCGATCACCAACCGCGTCGTCAACGAGGACGCCGCCCTGCAGACGGTCAACCTCAGCGGCATCAGTTCCGGCGCCACGAACGAAGCACAAACACTCGTGGTGACCGCCAGTTCCAGCAACACCAACCTGGTGCCCAGCCCGGCGGTCAATTACACCAACGCCAATCCGACCGGCACGATCACCTTTACGCCGGTGGCCAATGCAAACGGGACGGCGACCATCACTGTGTCGGTGAACGACGGTGGAGCATCGAACAATTTCGTCACCCGCACCTTCACGGTCACGGTCAACGCGACGAACGACCCGCCGACGATTTCAGACACCACGAACCGGACGGTTCTTGAAGACAGTCTCCTGACGATTGCGTTCACGGTGGCGGACTTGGAAACCGCGCCACAAAACCTGATTGTGACGGCGACTTCGGCCAACCAAGCGCTCGTCGCCAATACGAACATCGTCATCAGCGGCAGCGGCACCAATCGCCTGGCCACGATGCTTCCGACGCTCAACCAATCCGGGACGGCGACGATCACGCTGACGGTGAACGACGGTACGGCGACAGCCAACGATACGTTCGTGCTGACCGTCACGGCGGTGAACGATCCGCCGACCCTCAATCCCATCACCAACGTCTCGGCAATCGTGAATTTTGCGAACACCGACATCTTCTTCGACGGGATTGGCTCCGGCGCGGCGAACGAGTCCCAAACCCTGACTGTCACCGCCGTTTCGAGCAACACCGCCCTGGTAGGCATCAACCGCGTGGATTACAGTAGCCCCGCCGCCGTCGGCTCCGTCCGCATCGAGTCTCCGTCCAACACTGGAACCGGCACCTCCATCGTCGCCGTGACCGTGAGCGACGGCATTACCACGTTCACACGCCAGTTTACGGTGTTTGTCTGGCCAACGGGCAATGCGCTTCCGAGCGTCTCCACGATCACCAACCGCACCACGGCTGAAGACACGGCCACGGCGGCGATTCCGTTCACGATTGGCGACGCGACCACGCCGGCGACGCTGCTGACGGTGGCGGGCATGTCCTCCAACACTAACGTGGTGCCCAACAGCAATATTGTTTTTGGCGGCAGCGGCAGTAACCGAACCGCGACCATCACGCCGGCCCCGAACCAGTTTGGCACCGCCGCCATCACCATTTCGGTGAGCGATACCAACTTTGGCCTGACCAACCGGACCTTCACACTCACGGTCACTTCGGTGAACGACTTGCCCACGATTGCCGACATCACGGATCAGAGCGTTGGCGAAGATACGGGGACGGCGGTGTTGCCGTTCGTGATCGGCGACGTGGAAACGCTCGCCAATGGCCTGACGGTCACTGGGAGTTCCTCGAATCCGGCTCTCGTGCCCAACGCGAACGTCGTGTTCGGCGGCGGCGGTTCGAACCGCACCGTGGTGGTGTCGCCGCTCACGAATCAATCCGGGTCGGCCACGATCACCGTGACGGTGACGGACGGCAACGGCGGTTCCACCAATGACACGTTCGTGGTGACGGTGAATTCCGCAAACGATCCGCCGGTGATTTCCGACATTGCCGACCAGGCCATCAATGAGGACGGCGCGACGGCGGCGCTGGCGTTCATCGTGGGCGACCTGGAGACGGCGGCGGGTAGCCTCACGCCGGGCGGCAGTTCAGCGGATACGAACCTCGTGCCCAACGCGAACATCGTGTTCGGGGGAAGCGCGAGCAACCGGACGGTGACGGTGACGCCGGCGCCCGGACATTTCGGAGCGGCGGTGGTAACAATCACCATCACGGACACCAACGGCGGCACTGCGAGCGACACGTTTGTTCTGACGGTCAACCCGGTGAACGACGCGCCGACACTGGACGCGCTCAACGTCCTTTCCTTGAATCAGGGCGCGGGACAACAGACCGTCAACCTCACCGGCATCGGCACCGGCTCCGCGAGGGAAAGCCAGTTGCTGGCGGTATCGGTGACTTCCAGCAATCCCGCGCTGGTTCCCACGCCGACGGTGACTTACACCAGCCCGAACGCGACCGGCACGCTGACCTTCACGCCGGGGGCGACGAACAGCGGCTTGGCGACGATTACGGTCACGGTGAGTGATGGGCAAAGCCAGAACGGTTTCGTTGCGCGGACGTTCGACGTGAGCGTCAATGGCTCGCCCGTGATTTCTCCCATCGCCGATCAGTCCATCAGCGAGGACACGGCGACTGCCGCGCTGGCGTTCACGGTGGGTGACGCGGAGACGCCCGCCGCCAGCTTGACGGTGGCCGGCACTTCGTCCAACCCCGCGCTCGTGCCGAATGGAAACCTCGTGGTCGGTGGAGCCGGGGCGAATGGCACCGTGACGGCGACGCCGGTACCCAACGGATTCGGCAACACGACGATCACGCTCACGGTCAGTGACGCCAATGGCGGTTCGACCAGCGGCAGTTTCGTGCTCGTGGTCAGCCCGGTGAATGACACGCCGACGTTGAACCCGATTAGCAACCTCAGCACCAATGAGGATGCCGGCTTGCAGACGATCAGCTTGACCGGCATTGGTTCAGGGGCGGCGAACGAGAGCGACACGCTGGTGGTGACGGCAAGTTCCAGCAACCCGGCGTTGATTCCCAATCCCACAGTCAACTACACCAGTCCGAACAGCGGCGGCACGTTGTCCTTCGTGCCGGTTCCCCAGGCGAACGGGACCGCGACGATTACGGTGATCGTGGATGACCTGCGCGGCCAGAACAGCACCGCCACTCAAACCTTCCTAGTTACCATCACCGCAGACAACGACCTGCCGGCCATCTCGGATGTGCCCAACCAGGTTACGGATGAGGACACGGCGAAAGTAGTCTTATTCACGGTGGCGGACCTGGAGACGGCGGCGGGCAGCCTGACGATGAGCGCCAGTTCTTCCGATACGACATTAGTGCCAAACGGCGACATCGTTTTCGGCGGCACGGGCGCGAGCCGGTGGGCGACGATCACGCCGGCGACCAACCGGTTTGGCAACGTGACGATCACGCTGACCGTCGCCGACGGGGACGGCGGCAGCGCCAGCGACTCGTTCGTGCTCACGGTGAACTCTGTGAACGACCAGCCGGCGATTTCGGACATCGCGAACCAGGTTGTGAACGAAGACACCGCGACGGCGGCGCTGGCGTTCACGGTGGGCGATGTGGAAACGGCGGCGGGAAGTCTGACCCTCACGGCGAGTTCTTCGAACACAAACTTGGTGCCGGTGGCGAATGTGACCTTCGCTGGCAGCGGGTCCAATCGCACCGTGGTCGTCACGCCCGCCGCGAACCAATCTGGCGCGGCGATTGTGACCGTCACTGTCACCGATGCCAGCGGCGGCACGGCCAGCGACAGTCTGGTGGTGACGGTCAGCCCGGTGAACGACGCGCCGACGATCTCGCCGATCGCAGATCAAGCGACCGATGAAGACACGCCGAAGGTGATCCCCTTCACCGTGGGCGACCCGGACAGGGCGGCTGACCAGTTGACGGTGACGGTGGAGACTTCCAACCCCACGTTGGTTCCCACCGCGGGCCTGGCGTTGAGCGGCACGGCCTCCAACCGCACGCTGACCGTCACGCCCGCCGCCAATGAGTTTGGCGCGGCGACGATCACAATCACGGTGATGGACGGGCAGGGGGCGACGACGGCCCGGCCGTTCCTGCTCACCGTCAACGCGGTGAACGATCTGCCACTGTTCCTTGATCAACCGCAGGGGCTCACCGTGAATCTCGGCGCGTCTGCCAGTTTCACCGCGGCAGTCGTTGGCACGGCTCCTTTGAGGTATCAGTGGCGCCGCAATGGCGCGAACCTGACCGGGCGGACGAACACGAGCCTCACCCTCGCCGCCGCGCAACTGGCGGACGCTGGCGACTACTCGCTGGTCGTGAGCAATGTGGCGGGCGTCGTCACGAGCCAGATCGCGCGACTGCGTGTGCTGGATCAACCGACGATTATCGAAATCACCCGCGTGGGCGCCACCGCGCACGTTTCCTTCACGACCATCAGCGGTCTCACCTACTTCATGGAATACAAGAATTCCCTCTTCGACCCCGCCTGGACATCGCTCCGGCCCGTGACCGGGACCGGCAGTGTGATGATCGTGGCGGATCCCTCCGCCACGGAACCGAACCGGGTTTACCGCGTGCGCGCCGAGTAGTCGTCCGAGTGCCATCGAAACCGGGCGGCAGGTCGGCCCGGTCGCGCGGTCTCACCGTCGGCTCTGCTCCCAATGAATTCTGAATCGCCGGGTGTTGATTGAGGTCGCTGGGCTTTGCCTGACCGCTGCTGATGGCTTGAAGCTTGGGCCAACGGAAGTTGATTTTTTTTGAACTTTCCGCCCGGGCCACTGTCAACTCCTTGTTCCTGAATTGTGGTGATTGATTTGAAACGACGGTACGATTTGTATTCGCAGTCGGCGGTGTGCGCCGCCAGACAGTTTTAGAATTGCGGTGCGGAATTCGTGCCCTCAACCAGCCTGATGTGCCAATCCTCGCGGGGTTTTGCATCGCCGATTGGCCGTGGTTCCATCTCTCCAGTGTGGTGCCGTGTCCGTTAAGGGTTGCGCCGGGCGAACCGATAGTTTGGACACGGCACGTAGTGTGACTTGCGGATTAGAATTATGACAAAACGGATTCAAAAGACCCTCGGGCTGCGAGTGTCGCGATCACTTGCGCTCGCGTTGGCGGTGTTCGCGGGGTTCGCGATGTCCGCCATCGTGAATGCACGCGCGGAGGCGCAGGATGTGGTGAAAGGCAAGTCTGGGCAGGCAACCCGGCGGGGTGGGGCGAATTTCTCGGATTTGGCGCATCAGGAATTGAACCGCCCGCCCGGTCCGCAGCGAGTGGAGCCGCCAAAGCGCCGGATCAAGCCACAGAAACTGGCACCCGAATCCATCGCCCGCGCCGCGCGCGCGGCGTTTGCGCCGGAGCTTTCGTCCAGCCCGCCACCGCTGGCTGCCAGCAGCTTTGCGGGGAGTCCGCCGCCGCCAACCAATCCGCCGCCATCGGCGAGTTTTCAGGCGTTGCCGGATGACGGACGGACACTCTATCCAGACACGCAGGGCGCAGTGGGACCGAACCACCTGATGGTGACGCTCAACAGCCAGGTGCGTATCCAGGACCGTTCGGGTGGGACGATCAGCACCGTGACTCTGAATGGTTTTTGGTCCAGCCTCGGAAATCCTAGTTGCTTTGACCCCCGCGTTTTGTATGAACCATACAACAACCGGTGGATCTTCGTCTGCGCGGCCAATGCCGGCACCACGAATGCGGCTTTGCTGGTCGGCGTCACCCGGACCAGCGATCCGACCGGGGATTGGAACCTGTACTCCGTGGACGTGGATACTGCGCGCCCGATTTACGCCGTGTCGCCCAACCTGGGATTTAACAAGGATTGGATCGTCGTGCAGGCGGACATGTACTACCGGTCGAACGATTCGTTTTACGGGTCGGACATTTACGTGTTCAACAAGACCAATCTGTACGCCAACGGATCCGGGTTGCGCACGAAGTTCAGCCGGGAGGATACCCCGGAGTCGGATATCTTTGGCGGTGAATACCCGGTTGCGACCTACGACAACACGCTGGGGACGAATTATCTGGTGCAGCAGCGTTATGGCAATCAGAGCAGCGTAGGTTCGCTGGGAATATACGGCATCACCGGCCCGGTTAATTCACCCACATTCGAATTGATCGTCAAGTTTTACACGGACGATCATCCCGACGGAAAACCGTGGGAAAGTCATTCGGTCAATTATGATGATATTCTGCCGCAACTCGGCGCGACGAATAAGATTTACGGCGGCGACGCGCGGATTCTCAACGCTGTTTATCGCAACGGCGAGTTGTGGGCCGCGCACACGGTTTATCTGCCGATTTTCGCACCGACCTACGCCGTCGCGCAATGGTGGAACCTCTCCCCCGGGGGCTTCCTGGCGCAACAGGGCCGGGTGGAGGATCCCAGCGGCACCATCCATTACGCTTTTCCCAGTATCGCGGTGAGCCGCAACAACGATGTGGTCGTCGGGTATTCACGCTTTTCAGCCAGCCAGTATCCGAGTGCGAACTACGGGTTCCGGCTGGATGCTGATCTTTTTAGCACGTTGCGACAGGATACGGTGCTGAAAGCCGGTGAAGCTCCCTTCCGGGTGCAAAGCTCCTCCGGCACGGTCTATTGGGGGCTTTACAGCGGCGCAGTGGTGGATCCGCTGGATGACACGGACCTGTGGACTGTTCAGCAATACGCCGCTTCACCGGTGACAAATTCGGATCGTTGGGGCACGTGGTGGGGGCGCATCTCGCCGCCCAGCGACCTGACAGTGACCCAGAGCGACTCGCCCGATCCGGTCACCGCCACGGCGAATCTGACTTACACGGTCGTCGTCACCAACAACCGGCAGGCCAGCGTCAGCGGAGTCCGTCTGGTGGACACGTTGCCGGCGGGGATAACGTTCGTTTCCGCTGTTTCGACGCTCGGTGCTTGTTCCCAAACCAACGGCGTCGTCACGTGCGAAATCGGCATTCTCACCAACCGTGCCAAGGCCACCGTTACCATCATCGCTAGTCCGAACGCTGTCGGCACCATTACCAACACTGCCACCGCCTCCGCCAACGGACCCGAATTGACGCCTGCCGACAACACCGCCACGGCCACTACCACTGTCATTGCTTCCGCAGATCTGGCCGTGCTGCAAACCGGTGTGCCTGATCCTGTTGCGGCCACGAGCAACCTGACCTACACCGTCATCGTCACCAATCGCGGGCCTTCGACGTCCGCGAACGTGATCTTGACCAATACCCTGCCGTCAAACGTCACCTTCGTTTCGCACACCCCCACTCAGGGTGGTTGCACGCGCAACGGCGCTGTCATCACTTGCACCCTCGGCGCCATCGCCGCGCAGTCCATCGCGCAGGTCGCCATTGTCGTCACCTCGCCCAATTCGGGAGTGACCATTACCAATCAAACGCGCGTCGTCGCCGACACGGCTGACCTCAACTCCGCGAACAACACGAGCAACCTCGTCACCCGCGTCAACGCCAATCCCACCATTCAATCACTTGGCAACCAAACCACCAACGAGGACACGACGTTGGGGCCGCTCAATTTCACCGTCAGCGACCAGGAAACACCCGCCGCCAGTCTGGTGGTCACTGCGGTGTCCGCCAATCAAACGCTGGTGCCCAACGGCAGCATCACTCTTGGCGGCAGTGGCGGTACGCGCACCATCACGATTCGGCCCGCGACCAACCAGTTCGGCAGCGCCGCCATCACGCGCACCGTGACCGACGCGGATGGTGCCAGCGTGAGCAGCACGTTTACATTGACCGTTAATTCCGTAAACGATTTGCCCACCATCACCGACATCGTCAGTCAACCCACGCCGGAAGACACCTCCACGACCAACATCAGCTTCACCATCGGCGACGTGGAAACCCCCGCCGCCAGCCTGACGGTGACCGCGACTTCCGCCAACCAGACGATTGTTCCCAACGCAAACATTACTCTGGGCGGCAGCGGCTCCAATCGCACGGTCACCATCCAGCCCGCGACCAATCAGTTTGGCAGCGCTACGATTACTGTCACGGTCACCGACCAAAACGGCGGCAGTGCCAGCGACAGCTTTCTCCTCACCGTCTCTTCGGTGAACGATTTGCCTTCCATCTCGGACATCGCGGACCGCGTCACGAACGAAGATACCGTTACGCCCGCGATCTCCCTGACCATCGGCGACGTGGAGACCGCCGCCAGCAACCTGACGGTCACCGCCATTTCCGACAATCAGGTGCTGGTGCCCAACGGCGCCATTACTCCGGGCGGCGGTGGGTCCAATCGCACCGTCACGATTCTGCCGGCCACCAACCAGTTCGGCAGCGCCAACATCACAGTGACCGTCACTGACGCCAGTGGCGGCGGCAGTAGCGATAGTTTTGTACTCACGGTGCTTGCGGTGAACGATGCGCCGACGCTGAACCAGCCGCCCGATGTGACCATCAACGAGGACGCGGGGCAGCAAACCGTGGCGGTGAACGGCATAACTGCCGGCGCGACGAATGAAACGCAGGCGCTAACCGTGACCGTGACTTCCAGCAATCCCAGCCTGGTCGCCGATCCTGTAGTCACCTACACCAGTGCCAACACGAACGCCACGCTTACGTTTACCACCCTGACCAACGCCCACGGCACCTCCATCATCACCGTGACCGTGCGCGACGATGGCACAACCAACAACGTGATCGTCCGAACCTTCAACCTCACGGCAAATCCGGTGAATGACCCGCCCGTGATTTCCGACACCACGGACCAAGCCACCAGCGAAGACACCCCCACCGCCGCGATTAGTTTCACCATTGGCGACATCGAAACACCGGCGGCCAGTTTGGTCGTCACCCGTGATTCCTCCAACCTGGCGTTGGTGCCTGTGGCTAACATCGTTCTGGGTGGCAGTGGTTCCAATCGAACCGCCACCATCACACCGGCGACGAACCAGTTTGGCTCCACGACGATCACCCTGACGGTCAGCGACGGCACGAACAGCGCCAGCGACACCTTCGTCCTGTCGGTGACCTCCCAGAACGATTTACCCGTGATCTCCGACATCGTTAACCAGACGATCAACGAAGACACTGCCTCATCCGCCATCGCCTTCACCATTGGCGACGTGGAAACGGCGGCTGCCAGCCTGACCCTGAGCCGTGGGTCCACGAACCAGGCGCTGGTGCCCGACGCGAATATTGCCCTCGGCGGTTCCGGTTCCAATCGCACCGTGACCATTACGCCCGCAGCCGATCAGGTCGGCACCACGCTCATTACTGTCACGGTGACCGACGGCAACAGCGGCAGCAGCAGCGACACGTTTCTGGTGACGGTGCTGGCGGTGAACGATCCGCCGACGCTCAACACGGTCACCAACCGCACCATCGCCGAGGATTCCGGTCAACTGACGGTGGTGTTGGCGGGCATCACTTCTGGAGCCACCAACGAAACGCAGACGTTGACGGTTACCGCCACCTCCAGCGACACGGGCATCATTCCAGACCCCACCGTCATTTATACGAGCGCGAGCAGCACGGGCAGCGTGCGTTTCACCCCTGTGACCAACGCCAATGGCACGGCAACCATCACCGTGCGGGTGAATGACAACGCGGGTTCCAACAACCTCGTCACGCGCACCTTCGACGTGGTCGTAACCCCGGTGAACGATGTGCCGGTCATTTCGAGCATCTCCGATCGAGTGACGGATGAAGACCAGGCAACGTCGGACATCGGTTTCACCATTGGCGATGTGGAAAGCGTGGCGGGCACGCTCACTCTCGAAGGCAGTTCCTCGAACGACGAGTTGGTGGCCAATACCGACATCATCTTCGGCGGGAGTGGTAGCAACCGCACCGTGCGGGTTGTGCCGCTGCTCGACCAGTTTGGTTCCACGACCATTACCATCACCGTCCGCGATCCCAACGGCGGGGCGCGCAGCACTAGTTTTGAACTGACCGTCAACGGCGTGAACGATCTGCCGACCATCACGGCCGTTGCCAATCAGACGATTCAGGAAGACACCGGTACCGCCGCGCTGGCCTTCATCATTGGCGACGTGGAGACCACACCAACCGGGCTGATGCTCACGAACAGCTCGTCCAACCCCGCGCTGGTGCCGCCTGCAAACATCATTTTTGGCGGCAGTGGTGCCAATCGCACTGTGACCGTGAGGCCCGCGACCAACCAGTTCGGCACAGCCACGATCACCTTGCTCGTGAGCGACGGCACCACCAACACCACCACCGCGTTCCTCGTCACCGTCAACGGTGTCAACGACACCCCGCTGCTCTCGGTCATCGCGGATCAGATCGTGGATGAGGATCTGCCGACGGCGGTGCTGAATTTCGCGATTGGTGATGTTGAAACCGCAGCGGCGGCCTTGGTGGCGACGGGGAGTTCCTCCAACCCGACGCTGGTGCCGGATGTGAACATCCTGTTGAACGGCGCTGGCAGCAACCGCACCGTCCGGGTTCAGCCGGCGACCAACCAATTCGGCAGCGCGACCATCACGGTGACGATCAATGACGGTGGCAGTTCCAACAACATCGTCACGCGCAGCTTCCTGCTCACGGTCCACTCCGTGAATGACTTGCCGCAGATTTCCAACATCATCGATCAGGGCATCAACGAGGACAGCGTGATGGCGATGATTCCTTTCACCGTGGGCGATGTGGAAACTGCGGCGGTCGCCCTCACGTTGAATGCGAGTTCTTCCAACCCGGCGCTGGTGGAGGCGGCCGGAGTTGAGTTCGGTGGCAGCGACAGCAACCGCACGGTGAAAGTAACGCCGGTGCCCGGCCAATTCGGCACAACCCTTGTCACGGTGACGGTCACCGACGGCGCGGGCGGCAATGTGAGCGACAGCTTTGAACTGACAGTTCTGCCCGTGAATGACGAGCCGACGTTGACCTCGCTGGTTGACCTCGCAATTGACGAGGATACCGGCCCACATTTGGTGCCTCTGGCGGGGATTGGCAGCGGCGCGACCAATGAGCCGCAAACGCTGACGGTCACTGCCACATCGGACAATCCGGGTGTGATTCCCGATCCGGCGGTGAATTACACCAGTCCCGGAGCCGACGGCACGCTGACCTTTTCCCCGGTGACCAACGCCGCCGGCACCGCGACGATCACCGTGCGCGTGGACGATGGCGGGACTTCCAACAACATCGTGACGCGGACCTTCACAGTGACGGTCAGCCCGCTGAATGATTTGCCGGTGATTTCCGACATCGCCACCCAGGAGACGAGCGAGGACATTGCGCTCGTTGCCGCGTTCACGATTGGCGACGTGGAGACCGGCGCGGGCAGTTTGATTCTGAGCGGCAGTTCTTCCAATCCCGCTCTGGTGCCGATGGACAGAATTGTTTTCGGTGGCAGCGGGAGTAACCGGACGGTAACGGTGACGCCACTCACCAATCAATTTGGCGTCGCTACGATCACCGTGATGGTTACCGACGGCAACGGGGGCAGTGTGAGCGATAGTTTTGATCTGGTGGTGCATGCCGTGAACGATCCGCCGACGCTCGATGTCCTCGCCGACCTGCCCATCAGCGAGGACTCGGGCATGGTGACGCTCAACTTGACCGGCATCACTTCGGGCGTGACGAACGAAGATCAGACCCTGACCGTGATGGCGGCGGGCGACAATCCGGCCTTGCTGGCCAACGTGGCGGTGAACTACTCCAGCCCGAACTCGACCGGCACGCTGACGTTCGAAACCTTGAGCAACGCCTTCAGCAGCTCAGTGATTACGTTGACGGTGAGTGACGGCGGGGCTTCCAATAACATCCTTACGCGGTCGTTCACGGTGACGGTCCACGCCGTCAACGACGTGCCGCAGATTTCAGAGATTGCGAACCAGACCGGCGACGAAGACATGACGACGGTCGCGGGGCCGTTCACCATTGGCGACGTGGAAACTGCGGCCGGGAGTTTGACCCTGAGCGGCGCGTCATCCAATCCGGCTCTGGTGCCCGATGGAAACATTTTGTTCAGCGGCAGCGGCAGCAACCGGATGGTGGCGATCATGCCGGCGACCAACCAGTTTGGCACGGCGACGATTACCGTGACGGTCCACGACGGCGGCACCTCCAACAACACCGCCACCAGCAGCTTCACCGTCATCGTAAACTCCGTAAATGACGCGCCAGTGCTCGCCGGCGTCGCCGCTCAGACCACCGATGAAGATGTGGCGAAGGTCGTCGGCCTGACCATCGGCGATGTGGAGACCGAGGCGGGCGCGTTGACTCTTGTGGGCACGTCATCCAATCCGGCGCTCGTGCCCGACGCGAACCTCGTGTTCGGCGGTTCGGGGAGCAACCGCACGGTGACGGCCACCCCGTTGCCGGACCTGCACGGAACGACGCTGATTACTATTACCGTGACGGACGGAAACGGGGCCAGTTCCTTCGACAGTTTTGAACTCACAGTTCTGCCCGTGAACGATGCGCCGACACTGGCACCGATCAGCGACGTTACCGTGGACGAGGATTCGGGCATGCACGATGTGAGTTTTTCCGGTGTCGGCAGCGGCGCGGCGAATGAGGTCCAGACGTTGACGGTGACGACCGTGTCGAGCGATCCCGGCCGGGTTCCCCATCCGACGGTGACGTACACCAGTCCGAACGACGGCGGCATCCTTCGCTTCGCGCCGTTGACCAACGCCGCCGGCCCGGTGACGATCACCGTCACGGTCCACGATGACGGGGCGTCCAACAATGTTTTCAGCCGTGCTTTCACCTTCACCCTGCGTCCGTTCAACGACCTGCCGGAGATTTCGGCGGTGGCCGATCAGCAGGCGAACGAGGGCACGCCCCAAGCGGTGGCCCTGACCATCGGTGATCCCGAAACGCCGGCGGACAACCTGATCCTGAGCGCCACATCGTCCAAGCCCGGCATCGTAGCCAATGACGGAATCGTGTTCAGCACCACCGGCAGCAATCGGACGGCGACGGTGACCGGCGTGCCAGGCCAGTCCGGCACCACCATTATTACGGTCACGGTGACGGATGGCGACGGCGGCAGCGCGAGCACATCGTTCGCCGTGACCATCCACGCGGTGAACGATCCGCCGACGCTGGGGGCGATCTCCAGCGTCACAATTAGCGAAGATGCCGGGCCGCAATCCCTCGTGCTGACGGGCATCTCAGCGGGCGCGACCAACGAAAACCAGACACTGACGATCACGGCTACCACGCCGGACACGGCGCTCATCTCCGACTTGGCCGTAAACCACAACGGCGTGATGCCGACCGGCATGCTTTCCTTCCACCTCGTCACCAACGCGCACGGCACGGCGACGATTACGGTGATGGTGGACGACGGCGGTGGTTCCAACAATGTCGTCTCGCGTGTCTTCACCGTGACGATCAACCCCGTGAACGACGCGCCCTCGATTACTGTTCCTGCCGCATTCACCATCATCGTGAGAGGTGAAGATAGCGTCGCCGAGCCGCTGGCGTTCAAAGTGGGCGACGTGGAAACCCCGGCGGGCAGCCTGACCCTGACCGGTAATTCGTCCAACCCGGCGTTGGTGTCCAACGCTGGCATCACGTTTGGCGGCAGCGGCAGTAATCGTACCGTGACGGTTGAATCCCAGCCGAATCAATCTGGTTCGGCGACGATCAATGTAACCGTGAGTGACGGCACCAACGAGACCAGCGCCTCGTTTACTTTGACGGTGTTGCCCATCAATGATGTACCAACGATCTCTGTTCCCGCCGCATTAACCATCGTGGTCAATGAGGACACTGCGTCATCGCCGCTGGCGTTCACCGTGGGCGACGTGGAGACCCCGGCCAGCAGCCTGTCCGTAATCGCCAGTTCTTCCAATCCGTCGCTAGTGCCCGCCGGGAGCGTCACGTTTGGCGGCAGCGGCAGTAATCGCACGGCGACGATCACTCCGTTGGCCAACCAGTTTGGCACGGCGACCATCACGCTGACGGTGAGCGATGGAACGAACAGTGCCAGCGGCGCGTTTCAGGCAACCGTGCTTTCGGTGAACGATCTGCCGACCCTGGCGGCCATCGGCAACCTGACCATCGCGGAAGACGCGGCGGCGCAAACCGTCGTGTTCAACGGCGTGGGCGGCGGGGCGCCAAACGAAGGCCAGACCCTGATTGTCACGGTCACTTCCGGCAACCCGTCGTTGATCCCGAATCCAACAGTGTTTTACAGCAGTCCCGACACGAACGGCACGTTGAGCTTGACGCCGGTGGCCAATGCCAGTGGCAGCGCTGTCATCACGGTGAACGTCAATGACGGGGGGGCTTCCAACAACGTCTTCAGCCGCACCTTCACCGTCACGGTCAACCCGGTCAACGATCCGCCGGTGATTTCCACCATCGGCGAGCAGGCCACCAACGAGGACACTGCTTCCGGGGTGATCGCTTTCACCGTGGGCGATGTGGAGACGCCTGCGGGCGGCCTTAGCATCACCGCCACGTCCTCGAACCAGGCGCTGGTACCCAACGCGAACCTCGTCGTTGGCGGCATCGTCAGCAACCGCACCGTGACGGCGACACCAATCGCCAACCAATCCGGGACCGCCACCATCACGGTGACGGTCAGCGACGGCACGAACAACGTGAACAGCCTGTTCGTGCTGGTGGTCAACCCGGTGAATGACGCGCCGGTGATCTCCGACATCGCCAACCAGTCCACTTTGGAGGACACGCCGACGGGCGCGATTGTCTTCACCATCGGCGACGTGGACAACGCGGCGGCGGGTTTGATGGTCAGCGGTCTTTCCTCCAACCCGACCCTGGTACCGAACGCGAGCATCCAGTTTGGCGGCAGTGTGAGCAACCGCACGGTCACGATCACACCCGTGACCAACCAGACCGGCACGGCCACCATCACGATCAGCGTCAGCGACGGGGCGGCCACCGCGACCGACACATTTGTGCTGACGGTCGGCGCGACCAACGACCCGCCGGCGATTTCGGACATTCTGAATCAAACCATCAACGAGGGTGCCGTCGCGTCCGTGGCGTTCACGGTTTCCGATTTGGAGACGGCGGCCGGCAGCCTGACGGTCACGGTCAGTTCGTCCAATCCGGCTCTTGTGCCCAGCGCCAACCTCGTCACCAACGGCAGCGGGGCCAACCGGTGGCTCACGATCACGCCGCTGGCCGGCCAATCCGGCGCGGCGACGATCACGGTGACGGTGAACGACGGTGCGACCACCGCGAGCGACACGTTCTTGCTGACCGTGTTGTCCGTGAACGACGCGCCGACGCTCGCGCCGGTTGGCAACGTGACGATCAACGAAGACGCTCCGTTGCAGACGGTAAACTTGAGCGGCATCGGAACGGGTGCGACTAACGAGGTGCAGACGCTGCTGATAAGCGCCGTTTCGAGCAACCCGGCGTTGGTTCCCAATCCGGCCATCAACTACACCAGTCCCGCCGCCACCGGCACGCTGACGTTCACGCCCGTCGCGAACGCGAGCGGCGTGGCCACGATTGCGGTGACGGTGAACGACGGGGGGAGTTCCAACAACATCGCGACGCGCAACTTCACCGTGACGGTGAACCCGACGAACGACGCGCCGACGATTTCGGACACCACCAATCAAACCACCAGCGAAGACGTGGCGCTCCTGCTGAACGTGACCGTCGCTGACACCGAAACACCCGTGGCGGCGTTGACGATGACCGGCGCTTCGACCAACACGGCCCTGGTCGCCGCCACGAACATCGTGTTCGACGGCAGTGGTTCCGTCCGCAAAGTTTGTATCGTGCCCACGCTCAACCAGACCGGGACGACGTTGATTACGCTGACCGTGAGCGACGGCACGTCCAGCGCCAGCGACACCTTTGTGTTGACGGTGCTTTCGGTGAACGACGCGCCCACGCTCGATCCACTGCCGGATATGTCCATGGTGGTGAGCGCGGCGCAGGTGACGGTCAATCTGACAGGCATCACCTCCGGCGCGACCAACGAGAGCCAGGCGCTCGCGGTGACCAACGGTTCCAGCAATTCCGGCATCGTCGTCGCGCAGGCGTCCACCTATACCAGTCCCGCCAGCACCGGCTCCATCAAGGTCAAACCCACCGCTGTCGCCGGCATGACCCGCATGACCGTGACGGTTCTGGACAACGGCAGCCCCAGCAACACCTTCAGCCAGATGTTCTACGTGTTCGTTCGCGCCGCCGGCAACGTCAACCCCGTGATCTCCGCCATCACCAACCGCGTGACCAATGAGGACACGCCCGTGACGGGGATCCCATTCACCATTGGTGATTCCGGTACGCCCACAAACCTGCTGGTGCTGGCGGGCTTTTCGTCGAACAGCAATCTGGTGCCCAATGCCAGCATCGTGTTCAGCGGCACCACCAGCAATCGCACGGTAACGGTGACGCCCGCGACGAATCAGTTCGGCAGCGCCGTTATCACCGTCCGCTGCACCGACACCAACTTTGGCATGGTCTTCACGAACTTCACGCTCACCGTCAATTCAGTGAACGACGTGCCGAACCTTTCCTCCATCTCGAATCAAACGATCGATGAAGACGGCTCGACCGGGCCGATTCCCTTCACGGTGAGCGACGTGGAAACGCCGGCGGGCAGCTTGACGGTCACCGCCAGTTCGTCCAACCCGACGCTCGTGCCCAATGCCAATGTGGTTCTGGGCGGCAGTGGCACCAATCGCGCCGTGACCATCACGCCAGCGGTCAATCAGACGGGCGCTTCCACCATCACCATCACGGCCACCGATCCCAACGGTGGCTCGACCAATCGCACCTTCGTGGTGACGGTCAACTCGACCAACGATGCCCCGGTGATCTCCGACATCGCGGATCAGACGATCAACGAAGACAGCGCCACGGCGGCGCTCGCCATCACGATCAGCGATGTGGAGACGGCGGCGGCCAGCCTGACGATGAGCGCCAGTTCATCGAACACCAACCTGGTCATGAACGGCGGCATTGCATTCGGCGGCAGCGGCAGCAGCCGCACCGTGGCCGTCACGCCCGTCGCCAACCAGTCCGGCACGGCGACGATCACCGTGACCGTCACCGATGGCAACGGCGGCACGGCCAGCGACACGTTCCTGCTGACGGTAAACCCGGTGAACGATCCACCGACGCTCACCGTTCCAGTCAACATCACGATTGCAGCGAATGCGGGATCACAATCCTTGAACCTGACAGGCATCAGCGCTGGAGCGTCCGAAGGTCAGTCCTTGTCGGTATCAGCGCTTTCCAGCGACCCGAATATTGTTCCTCATCCGCTGGTCAACTACACCAGTCCGAACGGGACCGGTACGTTGTCAGTGGTGCCCCTCGCGGGAACCAATGGCGTGGTCACCATCACGGTCACGGTCAATGACGGTCAGAGCCAGAGCAACCTGACGGTGGGAACCTTCACCGTCACGGTTAACGGAACGCCGACCATTTCGGACCTTGCCGACCGCACGCTCAACGAGGATACCGCGAGCGGAGCGATTGCCTTCACGGTTGGCGACGCGGAAACGGCGGCGGGTAGTTTGACTGTGGCAACGGGTTCATCGAACACCGCGCTGGTGCCCAGCGCGAATGTTGTCCTTGGCGGCGCGGGTGCCAGCCGAACAGTCACCGTCACGCCGGTCGCGGACCTGTCCGGTGCCACGATCCTCACGATTACCGTGACCGACGCGGGCGGGGCATCCGTCAGTGACACGTTCCTGGTGACGGTCGCGCCCGTGAATGACCCGCCGACAATTTCCGCCCCCGCCAATATTACGATTGCCGAAGACGCCACCACGCAAACCGTCAGCCTGACCGGGATTGGTGCGGGTGCGAATGAGAGTCAGCCGCTGGTGGTGACGGCGGTTTCCAGCAACCCGAGCGTGGTTCCGAATCCGAGTGTCACCTACACCAGTCCAAACGCCACCGGCAGCTTGAGCCTGGCTCCGGTGGCGAACGCCAGCGGCTTGGCGACCATCACCGTGACGGTGGATGACGGCCAGACGCAGAATCATTCGCTGACGCGCACCTTCACGGTCACGGTCACCGCCGCCAACGATTTGCCGGTAATCTCGGATATTACAAATCAGACGACCGCCGAGGACGCGTCGGCCGGGCCGTTCGCCTTCACCGTGGGCGACGCGGAGACGGTCGCGGGTTTGTTGACCGTGACCGGCAGTTCCTCCAACCCGACGCTCGTGCCCAACGGTAACATTGTTCTCAGCGGCAGCGGCACCAACCGCGCTGTGACAGTCACGCCTGCGACCAACCAGAGCGGTAGCGCGACGATAACCGTGACTGTCAGCGATGGCACCGGCACCGCAAATGACACGTTCGTGCTCACGGTCACCGCGATGAACGACGCGCCCGTGATTTCCGACATCGCGGACCAATCTACGAACGAGGACACGGCCATCGCGGTGAACTTCACGACCGGAGACGTGGAGACGGCGGCGACGAGCCTAACGCCATCGGCGACTTCCTCCAACCCGGCGCTCGTGCCGAACGCGAACATCACCTTCTCCGGCAGCGGCAGCAACCGCACCGCGACGATTACCCCGCTGACCAACCAGTTCGGCACGGCGACCATCATGATTACCGTTACCGACGCGAACACCGGCAGCGCGAGCGACAGCTTTGTGCTCACGGTCAATCCGGTGAACGACGCCCCGACCATCGCGGTGCCAGCCGACCTGACCGTCAACGAAGACGCTGGCCTGCAAACTGTCAACCTCACGGGCATCACGTGCGGCGCGACCAACGAAAACCAGAATCTCTCCGTAACGGCGGCGACCACGGACGCCGCCATGATTTCCGACCTGACGGTGAACTACACCAGCCCGGGCACCAACGGGTCGTTGACCTTCCGCGTGGTTTCCAATGCGACCGGCGTGGCGACCATCACGGTTCGTGTGGACGACGGGCAGAGCGTCAACCGCAGCGTAACCCGGAGTTTCACGGTGACGATTAACCCGTTGAACGATTCGCCGGTCATTACGCCGATTGCCGACCGGAGCACGTTTGAGGACCAGCCTACGGGCGCGATACCTTTTACGATTAGCGATGCGGAGACGCCGGCGGGGACACTCACGGTGAGTGGCAGTTCGTCCAATCCAGCGCTGGTTCCGAATGCCAACATTCAGTTCGCTGGCTCGGGCGGCAATCGCACAGTGAACGTCCTGCCAACACCCAATCAAGATGGTGTCTCCATCATCACAATTGTCGTCCTGGACGCCGATGGCAACACCGCCACCAATAGCTTCCAACTCACGGTGATTGATGATTACGACCTGCCCGTGATTTCCGTGATAGCCGACGTTACGACTGGGGATGACGATCCGGCCGGGCCGATTCCGTTCGTTGTGGACAGCGCCGAAACCGCGCCGGGCAACCTCATCGTGTCGGCCAATTCTTCCAATCCGGCTTTGGTGCCGGAAGCAAACGTGGTCTTGGGTGGCGGTGGAGCCAATCGCAGTGTGACCGTGACGCCTGTGTCGAACCTCACTGGCACGGCGGTCATCACCATAATGGTCATGGATGAACTGGGTGGGATGGCTCTCGAAAGATTCATTCTCACGGTAATCGCCATGAACGACGCGCCGACTTTGGATGCGATAGCGGGGTTGGTTTTGGATGAGAACGCCCCTGCGCAAAGCGTGAACTTGTCGGGCATCAGTTCCGGGGCGCCCAACGAAAGCCAAACACTGACGGTGACTGCGAGCTCGAGTGACCCCGGCGTGATTCCCCATCCGACCGTGAACTACGTCAGTCCCGGCACCGCCGGCATGCTGTCCTTGGCTCCTGTGGCCAACACCAACGGCAGCGCGGTGATCACGGTGACCGTGCAGGACGATGGCGGCATGCTCAACGGCGGGGTGAACACCTTTACGCGCAGCTTCAGCGTCACGCTGGGGCTGGTGGAATTGCCGACGCTCAATGTCGAGCGCGTTCCCAATGCGGTCGTGCTTTCCTGGCCCAACCCCTCCATGGGTTTCATTCTGGAGCGGACGATGACGCTGAACGTCGGCCACGTCTGGAGCACGGTGACGAATACGCCAGCCGTCGTGGGGCAATGGAAGACCGTGACCCTGGACTCGACAAACGCGACGGAGTTCTACCGTTTGCGCCGCCCGTAACGGGAAGGCGCTCCGGGATTCGTACCACCTACTTCACGGGCTTCACTTGCAGCGTGGAGATCACCTTGATCACGCCGTCGGTTTCCAAGGCGAGCCGCACCGCCTTGGCAATTTGTTCATGGTTGGCGGCGGTCCCGGAAAGCGTTACGAGGCCGTCGGTGGTATCCACATTGATGCTCAAGGCGGAGAGGCCCGGTTCGGCGATCAGTTTGCCTTTGATTGAAGCGGTGGTGCGCGCGTTGGCGGCGGCATCGGCGAATATATTGCCAGCCTGCCGGGCTTTCTCGCGCACGACGACCCCAGCGTGGGTCAGTTCTTCACGGATTTTTTCGGATGGAATCTCGGCGACTTTCCCCTTGATGGTTTCCGTCGCGCTTTCGGCGGTGGCGGTGACTTTTCGCTTGGCCTGCCAGAGGTCGTATTGGCTGACATTTTCCGTGAAATACCAGTAGCCGCCGGCACCCGTCGCCGCTCCCAGAAGAAAGACCAACAGCATTCGTTTCATGGCACGGACAGTAGCGGGGCGGCGGGATTCACGCAAGCAGGCCGGGGCGTTCCTGCGCGCCCGTTTTTCGTCACGCAGAAAGTCTGGCGAGTCGAGGATGTCGAGGATGGATGACTCCAACTTCGTCAGGAGGCTTTGGCCAGCGGTCCGTTTGTGTCGGTGCCCGGCTGTGTCGGCAATGGTAGCACTTTGGGGTTCGGTCCCGGGACAGTGCGTGAAACTGTAATCTCCTGCGGAGCGGGCGAGGCAGATGAAGTGGAGCGCGCCCTCGGTTGTGATCGCATGGCCGCCAGCAGGAAACGACGGCACTCCTCGTTAGCCTGGTTCGACAAATGGCGATACCAGAACCAGAAGGCCATGAAGGTAACAAAACAGATTACCGATCCCAAACCCAGCACTCCGAAGACTACGCGGGAGAGGTGCGATGGCTCGCGGAAAAAACCCTCCGCCAGCACTGCCGAGTAACCCAGCCCGAGGATTGAGAACGCCACCAGCAACCCCACGAGGCACAGGGCCAGCCCCATGCACCACTCATGGCGTTCCGCCTTGGCCATCCGGGTCTGCAATTCCCGCCGCGGCTCGGATTCCTCCTGCATCATCAGCGCCTGGAGGAAGGCTGACTGCTTTTTGCGCTCGCTCATCATTGACGGATGACTAATCACAACTGCGATGTTAGCGCGTGGCGTGCCAGCGTCTATCAGGAGTTTTCCGACTGGGCGGTTTCGACAGCGAAATCTCACTTGTGACGGGTCGCCAGCCGTTCCGGCGCGTATGTGGTTGATGGCGAAGTGGTCGGCACTACCGCTCTAATTCCACCAGATCACCTGCCTCCAACAGCACATCCTCGCCGCGCAACAGGGCCTTGGGATTGACGGGATGTTTCCGCCCCTGGCGGGTGACCATTATTGCCCGTGGGTCGCGCAGGCCGCGATAATCCGCCTGCACGAGGGCGGCGGAGAGCGTGAGGCCCTCGGTCCATTCAACGACCGGATGGCGGACCTCGCCGGAGATGAAAATCGTGGCCGGCCGTTGCGGCGCCAGTCCGAGGGCCTCCTGCCGTGCGAAAAACTCGGCTTGTTGTTGCGCGACAGACGGCTTGGACTTGCAGGCCGGGAGCGCGAAGAGCACCAACCAGACGGCGAACAAAACATTTTTCATGCGGCACCTCAACAACTCGTCGGTACTTCTTGCAACACTTCGACGCAATGCGGAATCGCGCCGACCACAAAGCCCAGACACTCGACGGCCCCGCTCGGCTTCCCCGGCAGGCAGACCACCAGCGTCTGGTCCACCACGGCGGCGAGGTTGCGTGAAAGGATGGCGTTCCTGGTAATCTTCATGGACTCCATCCGCATCACTTCGCCGAAGCCGGGCAATTCGCGCACGGCGATCTCGTGCACCGCCTCCGGCGTCACGTCGCGCAATGCGACGCCCGTGCCGCCGGTGGTGAGAATGAGGTGGCATCCCCGGGCGATCTGCTCGCGGATGGCGCGCTGGATGTCGCGTTTCTCATCGGGCACGAGCGCCTCGGCGAGCACGTTCCAGCCATGGCCGATGGCGGCCTGCTTGAGCGCGGGACCACCGAGGTCGTCGTAGAGGCCGCGCGAGGCGCGGTCGGAAATCGTGATGATGCCGGTTGGAATTTGCATGGCGTGGATTCTAGCGCCGGGAGGAATGTGGGAAAGCACAGAGTGATGCGCGCCCAAGTCCAGTCGGCCGCTGGCTCAACGGCCGGCCGGCCGCTTGGTCTTCGACACCAATTTCACTTCCGAGATCACCATCGCCTTGTCCACGGCCTTGCACATGTCGTAGATGGTCAGGGCGGCGACACTCACCGCCGTCAACGCCTCCATCTCGACGCCCGTGGCGGCGGTGATGCGCGCGGACGCGGTGATGACAATGCGGTCCAGCGAGGCGGGAAACTCAAAATTCACCTCGCAATGCGTGATGGGCAGCGGGTGGCACAGGGGAATCAACTCGCCCGTCTTCTTCGCCGCCTGGATGCCCGCGACGCGCGCCACGGCCAGCACATTTCCCTTCGCGATCAGATTGTCCGTGACCATCGCCAGCGTGGATTTCTTCAGCCGAATCTCCCCGCGCGCGATGGCGACGCGCAGGAGCGGCGGCTTGGCGGAAACATCCACCATGCTCGCTTCGCCCCGGTCGTCGAGATGAGTCAACCTCTTCATGCGCGGCCTTCAGGCGCCAAAGGCTTTTCGCAACAGCGCAATGCTCTTGGGCACCGCCGTGTCGGGGTTTTCCTTGCCCTCCATCTCCAGCGAGATGTAGCCGGTGTAGTTCACAGCGGCCAGAATCTTCGCGATGCGCGGGTAATCCAGGTCGAGCGTGTACCATTCGCCGCCGCCGTGGTACGTCTTCGCCTGCACGAACACCGTCTTGGGCGCGATGGCCTCCAGCTTCGCATACGGATCTTCCAGAAAGTTCCCCGTGTCCATCAACCCGCCGAGCCACGGCGAGGGCACGGCGTTGAGCACGCGCAACAACCCCGCCGGCGTGCGCGTCAGGCCCCAGTGATTCTCCAACGCCAGCACCACGCCGCACTCGCCGGCCTTCGGCAGACACTTCTCGATGCAATCCACGCACCATTTGAAACCCTCGTCCTCCGTGTGGCCGGGGAGAATCGGCTCCTCGCCGCGCGCCTTCATCAGATCGTCGAACGACGCGATGGTATTCCACCGGCCCGAGTTCAGGCGGATGCACGGCACGCCGAGTTGATAGGCGATCTCGATGCACTTGAGCGTGTGCTCGATTTGTTTCTCGCGATACTCCGCGCTCGGGTCCACGAAATCCTGATGGATCGACAGGCAAATCAAGTCCACGCCGCTGGTGAAGGCGTGCCGCTTGAGCTTCTGCAAATACGCCCGGTGCGCGGGCGTCAGCGGCTCCTTCTCGCCGAGGTCCATCTGCCGGTGCAGGATGTCCACGCCCTCGACGCCCAGCTCGGCGGTCTTATCAATGACCGTTTCAATCGGCACCCGCGCCGTCTTGAAGTGCCAGTACGAATACGTCGAGATGCCCAGCTTGATGCGCTTCTTCGCGGGCGCCTTGGGCGCGGCATTCAATGGCAGGCTCGCGGTTCCCAGTGCGAGCGAAGCGCCCGCAGTCGTGGTGAGGAAAGATCGTCGGTTCATGTTCATGATTCCAGTGAGGTCGTCGGTCACTTCGTGGACGCGTGCAGTTCCGTCCCCGGATATTCCGCCGCCCACGCGTACCAGCGGCATTGCACACTGTTCACCCACGTAAGCTCCTTGCCGCGCAACGGCCCGTCCACGCCGCGGCCGGCCAGCGTCCAGCGCGTGCCCGTCTCCTTGTCCTTGAACGGCGCCGTCTCCGGGGAAATGTTGTCCGCGCGAAACGTCAACGTGCGCCCGTCCAGCTTCGCGCTGAACGCGACCGCGCTGCGCGTCGGCCCGTACCAGAACACCGCGACCGGCTCACCGCCCACCGTGCCCGTGTCACACGCGCGCTCCTTCGCCGTCGCGATGGGGAAAGCCTTCGTCGCGCCGCCGGCCTCGACGCCCATCACGAGCGCGAGCGGTTCGAGCCGCGGGTCCACCGCGCCCATGTTGGCTTTGGCGTCCGCGCTCAGCTCGGTCGGCAGTTCGGCGAGGGGATACTTCTTCCCGTCGAACAAATCGTACGCGGTGGATTCCGGATGCAACATCAGCCAGTGACCCCAATCCGTGACCAGGCTCGGCAGGCGCGTGAGCCGTTTGCCCTTCTGCGGGCCGTCGAACGCGACGCCCGTCAGCGCGCTCCACAACGTGCCGTCGCGGCCCTTCACCACCATCACGCCGCCGCGCCAGCCGTGGAACTCGTAACCGTAATCCTTCTGGAACGCGCTCACATAGCCGCCGTCCGCGTCGTAGAAAAACAAACCGTAAGTATCATTGATGACGCGCGGCGCGGCCAGGAAATGCCGCAGCGGAATCGCCCCGCCGTTGTGCGCGCCGCGAATCCACGCGAGCACGCGGTCATCCGCGCGGATGAAACTCTTGCGATGCTGCGTCGAGCAATACGAGCAGGGCGGCTCGGTGAGCGATTGAAACTTGCCGGGCCGCACGAGCACCTCCCGGGGCGCGTCGGCGGCGGCACCGATGAAACCGGCGGCCAGCAGCAGCGACGCCACCGAGAGTGGGAATGCGAAGTTCAGTTTCATGCAGTGCCTTTGTGGTGGCCCATTACTCCTGAACCCGGCCGGCTCTGCAAATGCGAATTTGCGAAACGTGGACGGCGGGCGCATCTCAGTTTCTTGCAAGGTGGGATCAGGTGAGTGGGTCAGGCTTCCAGCCTGACGGTTGGCGGGGCATCCCTGCCCCGCGTTCCCATGTCCGCGCGGCCTTGGAACTGGCAGCAGGATGCTGCCAGAACCGGCAGACAGGATGTCTGCCCCACATCACCCCGCCACGCCACTCGCGAAAAAAAA
>JANNEF010000327.1:0-6345 GCA_031378375.1 Verrucomicrobiota bacterium
CTTCGGCTCTGTCCCTTCGCTACTGGCAGTTCCTTCTCGCTGTCCATGCGCTTGATCAAGTCAGCCAAGTAGCCAGCACGAATCCTCGGTGGCGGGAGTTTCTTTTCCTTCCGTGGTTTTTCGTAAGTGATGACGACGCCCATAGTTCAAAAATGCTCTCTGGTTATTTCAGAACGAAAAAGAGCACCACCGCCACACTCGCCACGAAGATGAACGCGTAGGTCTGCACATTCCCCGTCTGCGCCAGACGCAGCGCGCGGCCCAGAATCTCCGTCGTGCCGTGTGTGCCGCGCACCAGCAGGCCGGCGACGAGCCAGCGGTCGATCCAACCGGCCAGCCGGGAAAGCGCCTCGTGCGTGAGGGCGATGAGCTTGTCGTAAATCTCGTCGAAGTAGAACCGGTGGCGCATGGCGCGGGCGAACCAGCCGAGTTTTTCCGGCAGCGGATCCCTGGCGGCGTTTGCATACAGCGCGTAGGCCGCGCTGAAACCGATGAGCGTGGCAAACAGGCCGAACATCGCCGCCAGCGGCGCGTGTCCGAACGGCGCGAGCAATTCCTCATACCACGCCAGCGCGTGCCCTTCGGTTGCGCCGGGGAATGCCTTGTTGATGAACGTCTCGATGCCCCAGAAGCCCGCGAGTACCGACGGCACGGCCAGCAAGCGCAGCGGCCACGTCATCACCGGCGGCGATTCGTGCGCGTGCTCGACGCCGTGAGCCCGGGGCGCGCCAAGGAACGCCACGAACACGAGCCGGAACATGTAGAAGGTCGTCAGCGCCGCCACGAGCACGGCCACGATGAACAGCACGAAGTTGTGTTCCGCCGCCGCGGCCAGGATGCTGTCCTTGCTGTAGAAGCCGCTGAACGGCGGCACACCGCACAGCGCCAGTGTGCCGGCGAGGAACGTCCAATAGGTCGTCGGCAGCTTCTGTTTCAATCCGCCCATCTTCCAGATGTCCTGCTCGTGATGCAGCGCGTGGATCACCGAGCCGGCACCGAGAAACAGCAGCGCCTTGAAGAACGCGTGGGTGGTCAGGTGATACATCGCGGGCGTCGGGCCGTGCAGTCCGACCGCCATCACCATGTAACCGAGCTGCGAGAGCGTGGAGTAGGCGAGAATGCGTTTGATGTCGTTTTGTTGAGCGGCCATCAGCGCGGCGAGCAAGGCGGTAAAGCCGCCAATCCATGCGATGATGTCGAGCGCGGAGACGCCTTGCAGGACCGAGAGTTGTTCCGGCCAGGCTTGCGGCACGTTGAACAGGAAGAACACGCGGCACAGCATATAGACGCCGGCGGCCACCATCGTCGCGGCGTGGATGAGCGCGCTGACGGGCGTGGGGCCTTCCATCGCGTCCGGCAGCCAGACGTGGAGCGGGAATTGCGCGGACTTGCCCATCGCGCCGCAGAAGATCAACAAGCCAGCGAGCGAGGCCAGCGCGCCGAACACTTCGGGGCTTTTCAACAGGCGCGATTGCACGGCGTCGAACTTCACTTCGTTGGTCGCGGCCCAGACGACGAGGATGCCGAGGATGAAGCCGAAGTCGCCGAGACGGTTGGTGAGGAACGCCTTCTTGCACGCCTCCGCCGCGGACGCGCGTTCATACCAGAAGCCGATGAGCAGATAGCTGGAGAGGCCGACCAGTTCCCAGAAGAGGAACATCATCACGAAGTTGTTCGCCAGCACGATGCCGAGCATCGAAAAGGTGAACAGGCTCAGGCTGGCGAAGTATCGGCCCACACTGCGGTCTTCGCGCATGTAGCCGTAGGAATAAATGTGAATCAGCCCGCCGACGCCCGTGACGATGAGCAGCATCAACAGGCTCAGGGGATCGAGCCGCAGGCCAAGTTCGATCTTGAGCGAACCGACGGAGAGCCATTCCACGCTGGTCTCGGCGGCCTTCGTGGTTTCTCGAAACAGGAAAAAAGTGAGCAAGCTGATCGCAAAGGAGAGCGCCACGGCGGCGATGGAGAGTTGCGCGCTGAACCTGCCATCGCGCTGCGTAAACAGCGTGATGACCACCGCCGCGAGCAGCGGGAGAAACAGAATCAGCCAGGGAAATTGTTCGAGTGTCATCCGTGAGCCAAAGAGATCGCCATTTGTCTTCTCAAAAAATGAGTTCGCTCAACGTCGCATTGCGACCAGGTGCAATCTTTCATCTGCACGCATCGGCGAACTTCGCTGAAGCGCGCGCAAACTACCCGAAGGACAGTTGCAAGTGAACAGGAAAATCAATTCCGGCGGTGGTCGCACCGACGGATTGGCACAATCGCCGGGAAGGGGCTTGAACTCCAAGTTCAAAGTCCGCAATCCCGGTCTGTAAACAGACCGCGGCTCCCCTATTTTGGACCGCGTTGAATCGACCGACCTGGCACGGTCCCCCGCGTCGCCGGGCAACACAACCGCGATGGACAAGGCGAACGACCCCGTCGCGGCCCAGGCCCTCCGCAGAAAGTCTCGCTCCCCACGTCGTCGGAAACCACCGCCATCGAGAATGCCCACCTTGCCGACGCTGGGCAACACCCTACACCGTCGAGGTCGCCACTTTGGTCCACCAATCCGCCCGCCATGCCCTTCGACTGCGTGGACTTCGCCGTGCAGCCCGCCGACCGGCCGCAAAAGTTCTGCCGCGCCCGCCAGCCGCAGCGGAGCAGTTTCCGCCGTCCTTCCCGCGCGTGGCGGTGCCGCGCCGGTGCCGCGCCCTCCACTATGCCGGCTTCCGGGAACGCATGGACAAGGGCGGGAACAACGCCCCCACGTTCCGCCGATTCGTCCATTGCCCAACGCCCGGCGTGGCGGATGGGGTGTTCACCCCATTGTGGGAAAGGCCCGTTTTTCTTACTTATAGTCCCCTATGAACCGCACCGCAGACCCCGCCCGCCCGCCCGCAGCGCCCCGTTGCGATTGGTCATTCAGGCCGCCGCATCGAAACCGGCCGGCACGGGCGGTCCGCCGGACGAGGTGAGCCGCCCGGCGGCATCCGTCCGTGGGCCGGTGCCACCCAGCCGTTTCCAAAATGAGCAACACAACCTTCCATTCTATGAAATACTCATCCCTTCGCGTCGGTCTGAAGTCCCTGCTGTTCGCCGGCGGTTTCGCCGCGAGCCTGGCGGCGGCGTCCGCGGCGCCCCTCAGCGTGCAACCGCTCCCGCAAGGCAAATGGCCCGCGTGGCCGCGCGACTTTGCCCGCGATGTCGTGGTGGCGGGCGGCCATGCCTTCGTCGCGCTCGGCGAAGCCGGCCTGGGGGTGTTTGACGTGAGCGACCCGGCTCATTGCATGCAAGTCGGCGGCCTGGACACCACCGGTTATGCGGTGGGCGTGGCGGTGGCGGGGAACCATGCCTACGTGGCGGATGAATATTCGGGCTTGCAGGTGATTGATGTGAGCAATCCCACCAACTGCGTGCGGGTGGGCGGTTATGTCACCAGCGGGATTGCCCTCGGCGTGGCGGTGGCGGGCAACTTCGCCTACGTGGCGGATGCCGAGGCGGGCTTGCAGGTGATTGATGTGAGCAACCCGGCCAACTGCGTGCGGGTGGGCGGCTTTGACACCAGCGGTTATGCCGTGGGCGTGGCGGTGGCGGGGAGCCATGCCTATGTGGCGGATTACTTCGCGGGCTTGCAGGTCATTGACGTGCGCAACCCGGCCAACTGCGTGCGGGTGGGCGGCAATAACACGAGCGGAACCGCCTACGATGTGGCGGTGTCGGGCAGCCGCGCCTACGTGGCGGATGGAATCTCCGGCTTGCAGGTGATTGATGTGAGCAATCCGACCAACTGCGTGCGAGTGGGCGGCTTTAACACGGGCGGGACGGCCAATGGCGTGGCCGTGTCCGGGAACCACGCCTACGTGGCGGATCGTAACGCGGGCTTGCAGGTGATTGACGTGAGCAATCCCACCAACTGCGTGCGCGTGGGCGGTCATCCCACCAGCGGGACCAGTTGGGATGTGGCGGTGTCCGGGAATTACGCCTACGTGGCGGATCTGGACGCGGGCTTGCAGATGATTGATGTGAGCAATCCCGCCAACTGCACGCGCGCGGGCGGCTACATCACCGGCGGGGATGCCCGGGGCGTGGCGGTGTCGGGCAACCATGCCTACGTGGCGGATTACAGTGCGGGCTTGCAGGTGATTGACGTGCGCAACCCGGCCAATTGCGTGCGCGTGGGCGGCTATGACACCAGCGGGTATGCCCTCGGCGTGGCGGTGGCGGGCAACTACGCCTACGTGGCGGATGAGTATTCGGGCTTGCAGGTGATTGACGTGAGCGACCCCGCCAACTGCGTGCGCGTGGGCGGCTATCTCACCGGCGGGTCGGCCAACGGCGTGGCCGTGTCCGGGAACCATGCCTACGTGGCGGATCAAAACGCGGGCTTGCAGGTGATTGACGTGAGCAATCCCACCAACTGCGTGCGCGTGGGCGGCCATGCCACGAGCGGGTATGCCTACGGCGTGGCGGTGGCGGGCAACTACGCCTACGTGACGGATGACTATGAGGGTTTGCAGGTGATTGACGTGAGCGATCCCACCAACTGCGTGCGCGTGGGCGGTTACGTCCTCAGCGGATCTGCCGCCAGCGTGGCGGTGGTGGGCAGCTACGCCTACGTGGTGGATCAAAATTCCGGCTTGCAGGTGATTGACACCAGCAACCCACCCAACTACATGCGCACGGACGGCTATCGCACCACCGGGCAGGCTTACGCCGTGGCGGTGGCGGGCAACTACGCTTACGTGGCGAATCTGGACGGGGGCTTGCAGGTGATTGACGTGAGCGATCCCGGCAACTGCTTGCGCGTGGTCAGACTTGCCTCCAGCGTGTTTGCGCGCGTCGTTGCGGTGGTCGCCGGCCGGATTTTCGTGGCCGCTTCGGAGCAGGGTCTGCTGGTGCTGCCCACGCTGGCCAATGTGCAATTCACCGTCCGGGTGGACGCCACGCCCGGCACGCCATTCACCCTCGAAGCCGCCACCGACCTCCGTGGTTCCAATCCCTGGACGCCGCTCCTCACCACCAACGTCCCCGCCATGCCCTTTGACTACGTGGATTTCGACGTGAAGCTCGCCGAGAAGCCGCAAAAGTTCTACCGCGTCCGCCAGCCGTAGCGGGGCAGTTTCTGCCGTCCTTCCCGCGCGCCGCGCACCCTCACCCGCCCTTCGGGCATCCTCTTTCAAAACCCCGAAAGTCTTGGGTTATTTTGAACATTTTCGATCCATTTTGATCGGATCGTTCTGTCGCTCACGCTGCCGGATCTCTGGCAACACCTCCAACGCCAACTCTTCCCCGCCCTCACTGAGGAAGTCGGGCCGCTGAGTCGGCTGGACGAGCAGTTCGTCCAGACCATCTCCCTGACCGACCTCAGCCCTTTCCTGCGGCGCGAAACCCGGTGATGGGCCGCAACTCCCACCACCAACGTTCAACCATCCCACCACCAACGTTCAACCATGATGGATGGAACGGTGAAAGCGATGGCGAAAAACCTCTGTCTCGGTTGCCGGTTAGTCGGAGAATAGGCGAAGCCGAAAGAAACGGGAGCGGTTGGTGGCCGGGACAGTGACGTGCCACTCGAAACTCGACAGCACCGCTGTCTCCGAAACGTCCGTCCAGTTTGTGGCCGGTTCGTTGAGCGTGGTCGTCTGTTCGAGCTGGAGGCGGGGATAGCGATCGGACCAGCGAATGATTACATCGTTGGTCGCGAGGGAAATGCGCAGGGTCGGCGGCATGAAGGGTGTGAAGTTTCCCGGCCAGGGGTCGAACACGCTGTGAATCGAGAATGGCCCGCTGGCCAGCAGCCCGGAATCTTCAGGGCTGATGGTGCCAACCACGGCTAAGTCGCCATACGCCGAAATACCGCCGACGCCATCCACAAGCGACCAGTCGAGGCTAAGATGAGTCTGTGCCTGGCTGAAGACGGGCGACAGCGCAAGCCCAAAAGCTTGAAACAAGGCACAGATGAGTTTTCTGGAGTGCATGATGAGTCCGGAGCTAACGCACATCGCGAACGATCGCTTCTGCTTTCAGAAACATGTTTGCAGTATTGGTAGTCACATTACTGCGCGACACCAAACGCAACACTTCCCCCGGATCGAGCCTGCGGTTGGAATTAGTGAGGGGCAACGGAATCCACTGACCTACGGGCACAGTACCCAACACCAGATTGGTGGGTGCTGAGAGAGTTCGCACATACTGTCCCACGAGCGTGTCTGAATTCTGCGTCATGACGTTCGTCAGCCTCAAAACCTCCAAGGGAACGGTGTTCACTCGCATGAGAAAGTATCGAGGCCACGACCCGGCGCAGCGATCGCAGGAGGCCCGCCCGCGCGTCGTTGTCCGGCGGGTCGCCCGAACCCT
>JANNEF010000343.1:0-7764 GCA_031378375.1 Verrucomicrobiota bacterium
CGGCCATCACGTTGTTGAAGTCGTGCGCCAGGCCCATCGTGATCACCGCCAGCGTTTCCTTCCATGCGGCGGCCGCCAGGCGCATCTCGGCGATGGTCTGCCGCGTGACGTCCTGCCAGAAGCCTTCGTAACCGGCGAGCGCGTCGCCACGCTCCGTCCGCGCGCGGCGGAACTCGGAGATGTAGGCGACGCGGCTCGTGCGCAGATTGCGGACGCGATAAGTGAGCGTGGCGCCATCGGGCGGCGGGGGCAGACGTTTGATCTGCTGGCGGAGTTCGTCGGCATCGAGTTCATGCACCACCTGCCAGAACAGTTTCGGCTGGCTCTGCCAGGTGGACGGCGGCACGCCGGTCAATTGCTCAATGCCGTCGCTGATGAACTCGAACGTGAAATCCGGACGTTGCCGGAAATAGACTCCCGGCCAGTGGGCCAGCAGACTGTCCGGCATCCGCGCGGCAGCGGGAAGTTGGTTCGGGGTCGTGGTGGTGGGGGTCATGCGCGTAAGAAACCGTTCTGGAGTTGATCCGCGTCCAAAGTCCCGGGGTGCAAAACCAAAGTCATCATTGCCATCGCGTTTCGTTCAACCGTGTCGCAACTATCGCTTTTGCATTTCAAATCTGTCAACGAAACTCTACGGTGCGCCCATGGACTTGCGACTCGAAGCCATCATCAACTCGGTGGACGACGCCATCATCAGCGTGGACGAGGAGCAGCGCGTCGTTTTCCTGAACGAGCCGGCGGCGCGGCTGTTCCGTTGCGAGCGGTCGCACGCCGCCGGCCAGCCGCTCGCGCAATTCCCGGAACTGACCGACGCCTGGCGGCAGTTGAATCTGGACGGGGCGCCACTGTCTGAGGCGGTGCCGCGCGCCGTTCGCCGGATTCAACGCCGCCGGACGGACGCCGATCCCACGCCACTGGAGGCCATGCTCAGTGGCGCCGTGGTGAATGGGAAAAAAATTGTCACCGCCGTCATCCGCGACATTTTCCTCCAGCAACAGATGGAGGCCGCCGTTTACCAGGCGCGCAAACACCAGGCCATCGGCGCGCTGGCCAGCGGCATCGCGCATGACTTCAACAACATCCTCACCGCAGTCATCTCCCAGATCGACCTGGCGCTGCACGGCCCCGACTGTCCGGTATCCTTGCGGGACCACCTGAATTACGCGCAGGCCAGCGCCCGGCGCGGCGCGGAGCTCGTACACAAACTCCAACAGTTCAGCCGCCAGACCAAGCCCAAGTTCGGACCGCTGAATCTCACCGAAGTCATCGAGCAAGTCGTCTTCGTCCTCCGGCGCAGCATTGATCCGCGCGTCACGATCAAATACGTCCCGCCCGCCGCCCGCCCCTGGCTGGTCCGCGCCGATGCCGGCCAGATCATGCACGCGCTGGTGAACCTCGGCCTCAATGCGCGCGACGCGATGCCGGATGGCGGCTGGCTCCACATCCAACTGGCCAACCTCAGCCTCGCCCCCGCCGACGCGCGCGCGCCGCGGCAGGCCGGTGATTTTGTGCAACTGACCGTCGCCGACACCGGTCGCGGCATGTCCCCCGAGGCGATGGCGCGGTTGTTTGAGCCATACTTCACCACCAAGGACGTGAGCAAAGGGCCGGGGCTGGGCCTGTCCATCACCTTCAGCGTCGTCGCCGAACACGGCGGCTGGATGGAAGTGGAAAGCCGCCTGGGCCACGGCACGCAGTTCCATGTTTTTCTCCCGCGCACCCGCGAGCCGGCCGTCGCTCCGGCAGCCCCGGACGCCCTCGTTGCGGACACCCGGAGGATGGAAGGCCGCGAGCGCATCCTGATCGTGGACGACGAGGAACCGGTGCGCGTGGTCATGCGCGCGGTGCTGGCCTTTCGCGGCTACCAGATCGTCGAAGCCGGGGACGGCGAGGAGGCGCTGGGGAAATACGCCGCCGCGTCCCCGCCGTTTGATCTGGTGCTGATGGACGTGCATCTGCCGCGCTTGAACGGACGCGACGCGCTCCAGCGGATGCGGGAACACAATCCCCGCATCAAGGCGATCCTGTTGAGCGGCGGTTTGAATGACCAGGAGCATGAACCGCCGGGGACGATGGAGGGCGCGCGGTTTTTGCAGAAGCCCTTTCAGAATCAGGAACTGGTCCGCGCCGTGCGCGAAGCGCTGGACGCGGAATAGGACACGCCGGACTTCGTTTGGCCGGAGCGACGGCGGACGGGCCTTCGCTACCGGTCGCGCGGAACCACGATTCCTCGTGTTTCCGCATTGCCTGCCGCCGCCGGGCTGATACAAGCTGACTGGCCATGGTGACAGTCTCGAGCCAGCGCACGGAACGGGACGGCGGACGCACGCGCCGCCGGAACTGGTCGCGCTCCGGTGCGCGGGCGCGGGAAGGTCGAACCAAATCGAAGCTTTGCGCGGCGGCTGGCGTCAGTAACTCGGCCCTGACACATGAAGAACACTATATTGATCTGGATCGCGACGCTGACGTTGCTGGGGATGAGCGGGGTCGTCGCGCGTGGCGGCAATCAAGCGGAGGCTGGCGCGGCCAGGCCGACGACGTTGCAAATCCATGTCCGCGGCACCGGTCCCGATGAGTCGCTCCGTTTGCGCGGTGGCGACGCGCGCCAGCAGGTGCTCGTCACGGCGAAGTTTGCGAACGGGGTGGAGCGCGATTACACCCGGCAGGTCGTCTTCCGGGTTTCGCCGGCGACGGTGGCGCAGGTGGATACGAACGGCTTGGTGACGCCCCTGGCGGATGGCTTGGCGACCATCACGGCGAAGAGCAAGGAGGGTTTGACGGCGACGATGGCGCTCGCGGTCGAGGGGTTCAAACGCGTTCACCCGATCAACTTCGCGAACCAGATCGTGCCCATCTTCACCAAGGCGGGTTGCAACGGCGGCGGTTGCCACGGCAAGTCGAGCGGACAAAACGGGTTCAGACTGTCGCTGCTCGGCTTCGAGCCGGCGGAGGACTACGAGCATCTGGTCAAGGAGGCGCGCGGGCGGCGGCTGTTCCCCGCGTCGCCGGAGCACAGCCTGCTGCTGCTCAAGGGCGCGGCGACGTTGCCGCACGGCGGGGGCAAACGGCTGGAACCCGGGTCGGACGACTACAAACTGATCGTGCGCTGGATCGCCCAGGGGATGCCTTACGGCAAGCCGGGCGACCCGACCGTGGCGCGCATCGAAGTTTTTCCCAAGGAGCGCACGATGGCGTTCAACGGTGAGCAGCAACTGATCGTGCTGGCTCATTACACCGACGGCGTGGTCGAGGACGTGACCCGCAGCGCACTCTACGAACCGAACGACAAGGAGATGGCGCGCACCGAGGAGTCCGGTCGCGTGAAACTCTTCGAGCAACCCGGCGACGTGGCGGTGATGGTGCGTTACCAGGCGCGGGTCGCGGTGTTCAATGCCACCATCCCGCTGGGCGCGCCGGTGACCAACCTGCCGGCCGCGAAGAATTTCATTGATGAACTGGTGTTCAAGAAGCTCCAGGCGATCGGGATGCCGCCGTCGGAGCGTTGTGATGACGCGACGTTCCTGCGGCGCTCGGCCATTGACATCGCCGGGCGGCTGCCGTCGCCGGCGGAAGCGGCGAAGTTTATCGCGGATCAAAACCCCGCCAAGCGCGACGCGTGGATCGATTACCTGCTGGAACTGCCGGACTACGCGGATTATTTTGCGAACAAATGGAGCGGGCTCTTGCGCAACAAACGCGCCGACCCCAAGCATGTTCGCGGCACGTACGCCTTTCACGGCTGGATTCGCGACAGTTTCCTGGAGAACAAACCCTACGACCAGTTCGTGCGCGAGATCATCGCCGCGTCCGGCGAGATCGGGCAGAATCCGCCGGTCGCGTGGTATCGCCAGGCAAAGGACACGACGGTGCAACTGGAGGACACGGCGCAACTCTTCCTCGGCCAGCGGCTCCAGTGCGCGCAGTGCCATCATCATCCGTACGAGAAGTGGAGCCAGCAGGATTACTACGGCTTCGCGGCGTTCTTCACCCAGGTCAGCCGGAAGGCCGGCACGCAGCCGGGCGAGGAAATCATCTACCACAAACGCGGCGTCTCGACGGCCACGAACAAGAAAACCAAATTGCCGGTGAAGCCCGCCGGTCTCGGCGCGCCGGCCCCCAGCCTCTCGCCCGACGACGACCCGCGCCTGTCGCTGGCGGACTGGATGACGACGAAGGACAACCGCTTCTTCGCGCGGTCACTGGCCAATCGTTACTGGAAACATTTCTTCAATCGCGGCCTGGTGGACCCGGAGGACGACATGCGCGACACCAATCCACCGACGAACCCCGAACTGCTCGACGCGCTGGGGAGACACTTCGTCGAGAGCGGCTACGATTTGAAGGACCTAGTTCGGACGATCTGCCGGTCGCAAGTGTATCAGTTAAGCGCGCTGCCCAACGAACACAACGCGCGCGACAAGCAGAACTTCTCGCGCTATTACCCCAAGCGTCTCACCGCCGAAGTGCTGTTTGACGCCGTCAACGCGGTGACGAAGTCCGAGAGCAAGTTCGAGGGCTTGCCGCCCGGCACGCGCGCGGTTTGTCTGCCGGACAACAGCTTCAACGCGAGTTCCTATTTCCTCACGGTGTTTGGCCGTCCCGACATGTCCAGTTCGTGCGAGTGCGAGCGCTCCGGTGACGCCAGCCTCGCGCAAAGCCTGCACCTCATCAATGCGAAGGACATCCAGGAGAAACTCACCGCCGACTCCGGTCGCGCCGCGCTCCTGGCCACCGACGACAAACGGAGCGACGAGGAAAAAGTCCGCGATCTCTACCGGCTGGTTTACTCGCGCGAGCCGCAACCCGACGAACTGGCGCAGGCGAGGAAACATCTCGACGGCAAATCCGCCGCCACCGCGGACGAGAAGCAAACCGTGCAGTTGAACCGGCGCCAGGCTTACGAGGACATCTTGTGGGCGCTGATCAACACGAAGGAGTTTTTGTTCAACCATTGAACCGTTGCCATCAAGCTGGCGGCGTCGGCTCGTGCGGCCGATCGGCAGGGCCGATTGAGGAATGGTTTTGAAGCGCGCGGTCGGTGCCGGCGGATTTTCCACTTCCCTTTTGAATTCGGTCCGCGAAACTTCGTCGGCATACGCTATGAAACTTTCGCTCACGCTGGGTGTCCTGCTCGCTTTGGCGGCGGGCACTCTGTGTGCGCAACTGCCCGTCGCCCGGCTCTCCACCATTTTCCCGCCTGGTGGCAAGGCGGGAAGTGCCGTTGAAGTCACCGTGTCGGGCGCGGATTTGGACGAAACCACCGCACTTCACTTCTCCCACGCGGGCATCGCCGGCAAACTGAAGGAGGCGAACAAATTCACCGTGACCATCGCCGCCGACGTGCCCCCGGGTGCTTATGAAGCGCGCGTCGCGGGGCGTTACGGCGTTTCCAATCCGCGCGCGTTCGCCGTCGGCGATTTGCCGGAGACCACCGAAGCGGCAACCAACACCGCCACCGCGTCCGCGCTCGAGATCGCCCTGGGGAGTCTGGTGAACGGGCGTGCTGCCGCCAACGCGATCGATCATTTCAAATTCACCGCCAAGCCGGGCCAGCGAATCCTCGTGGACTGCCAGACCCGGACCATTGATTCGCGCATGGACGCCGTGCTCGTGCTCGCGGACAGCGTCGGGCGCGAGGTCGCGCACAACCGTCGCGGAGGACTGCTGGATTTCACTGCGCCCGCCGAAGGTCAGTATCTGCTCACGGTTCACGACTTCCTCTATCGCGGTGGCGAGGAATATTTTTATCGCCTCAGCGTCAGCGTCGCTCCGTATCTGGATTTCATTTTCCCGCCTGCGGGCGTGGCTGGCACGAAGGGCCGGCTTGTCGTCTATGGTCGCAACCTGCCTGGCGGTCAGCCCGCAAAGGATTTGATCAGCGACGGCGCATTGCTGGAACAACTCACGGTGGAAATCGCGATGCCGGCCGATGCGAAGGCTGCGGCGCGCCCATCCGGGATGCCTTCGTCGGCGGTTCTGGACGCGATTGAGTACCGGCTGGCGGCGCCACCGGGAAAGTCCAATCCCGTGCTGCTGAGTTTCGCCACCGTGCCGGTGGTCGTGGAGCAGGAGCCAAACAGCGTGTCGGGTCGGGCGCAGAAAATTTCCCCGCCGTGCGAGGTGGCCGGCCATTTTTATCCGGCGGGCGACGTGGACTGGTTCACGTTCGATGCGAAGAAGGGGGACGTTTACTGGCTGGAGGTCTTTTCGCAACGCCTCGGTTTGCCCACGTCGCCGTTCCTGCTCGTCCAGCGCGTGACGAAAAACGACCAGGGCGAGGAACAGGCCGCCGACGTGCAGGAATTGTACGAGTCGGACGCGAATGTCGGCGGCAACGAATTCAACACCCGTTCGCGTGATCCGGCGGCGCGCTTTGAGGCGAAGGCGGACGGCGCGCACCGTCTGCAAGTGCGCGATCTTTTCAACCGTACGCAGGGCAGCCCTCGCCACGTCTATCGTTTGTCCGTGCGCCGCGAGACGCCCGACTTCCGGCTCGTGGCACTCGCGTTGCCGCCGCCGCTGGCCAAAAAGGATGCGAAGGATGTTTCCGTTAGCACGCCGTTTCTGCGGCGGGGCGAGACGATGCCGATCAAGGTGCTTGCCATTCGCCGGGACAACTTCGCGGGGGAGATTCAACTGACGGTGGATGGGCTGCCCGCCGGCGTCTCCGGCGGCCCGACCCGAATCGAAGCGGGCAAGAATTCCGCGCTGCTGTTCCTGACCGCGACGGAGGACGCCGCCAACTGGGTCGGCCCCATCCGCATCACCGGCAAAGCCAAAGCCAGCGACCTGGAGCTGACGCGCGATGCGTGCGGCGGCATGGTGACGTGGAGCGTGCCGGACCCGGCCAACGAGCCCGTCCCCTCGCGTACGACCCGCGATTTCGTCCTCGCCGTGAGCGGACGCGAGATCGCGCCGCTCTCGATTGAGGCGGCGGAGAACAAAGTTTGGGAAGCGTTGGCGGACGCCAAACTCAAGATTCCCCTCAAGGTCACTCGCCGGCTCGACTTCACCGCCAACCTGGGTTTGAAACCCGTCGGCCTGAGCGCGCTGGATTCGCTGAAGGAGTTCACCGTGGATGGGAAGACGAACAGCGCGGTGCTGGAGATTGATCTGGCTGCGCAGAAGGTTCCGCCGGGCACGCACAGCTTTCATTTGCAGGCGCTCACGCAGGGCAAATACCGCAAGGATTACGCGGAAGTGAAAGCCGCCGAGGCCGCCGCCAAGGCCGCCGAGAAACTCGCCGCGGATCTCGTGGGTGCGGCGAAGCAAGCGGGCGAGGCGACGAATGTGGCTGCGAAAGTATTTGCGCAAGCCGAGGCCGTGGCCAAAGCCGCCGCCGATCTGGTCGCCGCCGCCAGGCGCGCCGTGGAGCAGACCCCCGGAGATCCGGATTTGGTCGCGGCCAGCGAGGCGGTGGCACCGGACGCCCACGCCGCCGCTGCGAAAGCCAAAGCCGCCGCGGACGCCCACGCCGCCGCCGAAAAGGCCGCCCTCGAAGCCGCCGCCAAAGCCAGGGATGCCGAGACCAAAAAGGTCGAAGCCGCGAAGAACGCCAAGACCGCGCTCGACAAAGAAAAACCCAAAGACGTGAACCTCACCGTTTACTCCGCGCCGATTCGCATCAAGGTGCTCGCCGGCGCGAAGAAGAAATAGTTTGAGTACCAGTTTGAAAACACTCAGTGGGGCAGGTGCCCCCGCCTGCCATGGTCCAGCGGGCGCCCCGCCCGCTGCGCTTGCTCCAGGCGGGGCGCCCGCTGGACT
>JANNEF010000441.1:0-1565 GCA_031378375.1 Verrucomicrobiota bacterium
CGGCGCTACGGCGTAACGCCGGCTTTCCAGCCGGCAGGTCGGGAGATTTTCCAGTCTCCCGTCGTTGGAGCTAACCAGACGCGCCCGCCGCGTGAAGTTGTCTCGTCTTCGCCGGGCGGGGCGTTCAAGCTGCGGGCATGAAATTCACCGCCGCCTGCTTTGCGCTCCTGGCGTTCTTTTGCGGCCATGCCTTCGCGGCGGAACCGACGGCTCGGCCCAACGTCCTCTTTATCGCCGTGGATGATCTGAAGCCGGTGCTCGGGTGTTACGGCGACAAGATGGTCAAGTCGCCGAACATCGATCGGCTGGCGGCGCGGGGCGTGGTGTTTGAACGCGCGTATTGCAATCAGGCGGTGTGCGCGCCGTCGCGCAATTCGCTGATGACCGGGGTGCGCCCGACGACGCTGGGCATTTACGATTTGGGGACGAACTTCCGCCTCGCCTCCTCGAATGCCGTGACCATGTCGCAGTATTTTATGAAGCACGGCTATCGGGCCGAGGCGCTGGGGAAAATCTTTCACGTCGGCCATGGCAATCACGAAGACCCGGCGTCGTGGAGCGTGCCGCACTTTCAGTCGCAATCGATCGCTTACATGCTGCCGGAGAGCCGCGCGAATCAGTCACTCACGCGCGAGGAGGCGCTGTTCGCCAATCAGAACGCGGGCAAGCTCCCCCGCGGAGCCGCGTACGAATCCGCCGCCGTGGCGGACAACGAGTATCCCGATGGCAAGATCGCCGATGAAGCCATCCGTCGCTTGCAAGGCGCGAAAGCGAAACCCAGCGAGCCGTTCTTCCTCGCCGTGGGTTTTCTCAAACCGCACCTGCCGTTCTGCGCGCCGAAGAAGTATTGGGATCTCTACGACCGCGCGACGTTCACCGTGCCGTCGCTGCGCACGCCGCCGGAAGGCGCGCCGAAATACGCGCCGACGGGCTGGGGCGAGCTGCGCCAGTACAGCGACATGCCGACCAACGGTCCCGTGACCGACGAGCAGGCGCGCGCGCTCCTCCACGGCTATCACGCGGCGATCAGTTACATGGATGCGCAGTTCGGTCGCGTGCTGGATGAACTCGACCGGCTCGCGCTCACCACGAACACCATCATCGTGCTGTGGGGCGATCATGGCTGGCATCTCGGCGACCACGGGATGTGGTGCAAGCATTCCAACTACGAGCAGGCCACGCGCATCCCGCTCATCGTCTCCGCGCCCGGCCTGAGCAAACCCGGGGCGCACGCCACGAATGCGCTGGTCGAGACGGTGGATATTTATCCGACGCTGGCCGAACTCGCCGGCCTGCCTGCGCCGCAAGTGCCGCAAGGGATCGAGGGCAAGAGCTTCGTGGCCGCGCTGCGTGACCCGGCGTTCGCCCCGAAGAGTCACATCTTCCACGTCTATCCGCGCGGCGAACGCATTGGCCGCGCCGTCCGCACCGCCCGCCATCGTCTCGTGGAATGGAAGGTTCCCGGTGCCGCCGCTGACTCGGCTGAACTCGAACTTTACGATTACGAAACCGATCCCTTGGAAACGAAGAACCTCGCGACGTCGCAACCGGAAGTGGCTTCGCGG
>JANNEF010000078.1:0-2411 GCA_031378375.1 Verrucomicrobiota bacterium
CGTTGGAGTTGGCCTTCATCGCGTAGCAGATCAGGTGGTCCAGCGGCGCGAGCGCGGCATCGAGCTTTTGAAAATGATCCGTCAACGTGCGCTGCGAATACACGTAGAGCGGCGTGCCGAACTTTTTTACCAGCGATTCGACCGACACGCGATCACAGAACAACTGGTTGCCGACGTAGCGAAAATCATGCATGGCGCGTTGTTATGCCAAAGCACACCGCCGAGTTCAAAGCCCAAATGGCGGAATGGCGGACCGGCGGCGCGATGCTCAGGGCAGACGCAGCTCATTTTGTGGCAGGGTCGGCGCGCCGCGCCGACCGCGCTGCGTCCAGCGGCGCAATGCGCTTGCCCGATGCGCCACTTTCCCGCGAGTTCGTTCCGCCCGCTGGACGCGGGCGGGGCCATCGCGGCGCAATGTCCCTACCTCATTGGCTCGGCTGCTGGGAATGTGTTGATGCGTCTGCCCTGGCGCGATGCCCCTTGCGCCACGCCGCGGGTTCGCCTTTAATCGGCGCATGGCCAAAGTGATGGTAGTGGATGACGAAGTGACCATGGTTCAAATGGTGTCCGAAATGTTGCGCGGCGAAGGCCACGAGGTTTCGCCCTTCTCCAACGGCAACGCCGCCCTCGAAGCCATCGAAAGCATCGGCCCCGAGATCGTCATCACCGACCTGAGCCTGGAGAAATCCCGCACGCAGGGCCTGGATATTTTGCAGAAGGCCCGCACGCTGCACCCGCCGGCGGTGGTCATCGTCATCACCGGTTTCGCCACCGTCAGCACCGCCGTCGCCGCGATGAAGAAGGGCGCCTACGATTACCTGGAGAAGCCGTTCAAGGTGGATGAGTTCAAACAATGCGTGCGCCGCGCGCTGGACTACAACAACGCCGTCTCGGAAAACGTGTACCTCCGCAAGCAGCTCAACGACAAATATCAGATGAGCCGCATCATCGGCACCTCGCCGCCGATGCAGGAAGTCTTCAAGCTGATCGAGCGCGTGGCGGACACCGACAGCACGATCCTGGTCACGGGTCAGAGCGGCACGGGCAAGGAACTGGTCGCGCGTGCGCTGCACTTCAACAGCCGGCGGCAGGCCGCGCCCTTTGTGCCCGTCAATTGCAGCGCGCTGCCGGAAAATCTGCTGGAGTCCGAACTCTTCGGCCACCGCAAAGGCTCCTTCACCGGCGCCGTCAACGACAAGAAGGGGCTGTTCCACGAAGCCGATGGCGGCACCATCTTCCTCGACGAGATCAGCTCCATGCCCCTGCTCTTGCAGAGCCGGCTCCTGCGCGTGTTGCAGGACCGCGAAGTGCGGCGCGTGGGCGACAACACTGCGACCTACGTGAACGTCCGCGTCATCGCGGCGACCAATGAACCGCTCGAAGCCCGCATCAAGGCCGGCACCTTTCGCGAGGATCTCTATTACCGGCTCAACGTGATCCCGATCGCGCTCCCCACCTTGCGCGAACGGCATGAGGACATCCCCCTGATTGCCGCCAACTTTCTCCAACGCCGCATCCATGCGCGCACCGGGCAGGCCTTTCAAGTGACGCGCCCCGTCATGGCCGCGCTGTGCGCCTACGCCTGGCCGGGCAACGTGCGCGAACTGGAAAACGCGCTCGAACGCGGCTGCGCCTTGTGCGAGGGCAACGTGATCCGGCTCAACGATCTCCCCGCCGCCGTGCGGGCGTGCGCGCCGGTCACCGAGACGGCCGATCCGGTCGTCGCTCCGCTGCCGGCCCCCGTCGTCGCCGCGCCCAAGGCGCCCGTCGTGGCCGGCTCCCTGTTTCCGCTGTACCCGGAAGCCGCCCCGGAAAAAGCGCCGCCCACATCCCCTGCCCTGACCGGGGCCGGCTCGCTCAAGACATTTTTGCGCGAGCAGGAGGTGGCTTATCTTCAGCGTGCGCTGGCGCAGGCAGGCGGCGACAAGGATAAGGCGGCGGGGCTATTGCAGATCAGCCTGGCGACTCTCTACCGCAAGCTGGCGGGCGACGAAGGCGTGTAGTTGCTGCGCTTGCCCTGGCGCTTGCCCCGACCGGGTCGCCCAGGAAACCCAGGCCGGGATTAAGTCCATCCATGACGGGCGGCCGCCGGCGCTCCATATACAGTATGGCCGCCAGCCACCGACCGGGTGCGGCGAGGCGGATTGCACCGCCACCCACGCTCACCACCCGCCAATCCTTTGGCAGCGGGTGTGCCGCCGGTGATTTGAGCGTGAAACCCGGCGATCGGTGTCCACAAGTGTCCCACCGCAGGACACTTTCCCGCGCACGCAGGACACTTTCCCAGTGTTTGATGACAAAATCCCGGCTTTCGCCGCCTCCATCCCGTCGTTGCACCCGTCCACCGGCCTCCGATGCGTGAAAATCCTCCCACACGAGGGCATTTTACCAGGGCGTACGCGCGCACTTGC
>JANNEF010000150.1:0-9729 GCA_031378375.1 Verrucomicrobiota bacterium
GCGGATTTGTTCATCCGCGAACGGACGGAGTTTCTCGCGCCGGCTTATTACACCTCGATGGGCTTCGCCGTGCCGGCGAGCATCGGCGCCCAGCTTGCGAATCCCAAACTGCGCCCGCTCGTGCTCGTGGGTGACGGCGCGTTTCAGATGACCGGCATGGAACTGGCCACCGCCGCCCGCTACGGGCTGAACCCCGTCGTCATCGTGCTGAACAACTCCGGCTTCGGCACCGAGCGCCAGATGCAGGACGGCCCCTACAACGACGTCGCCGCCTGGCAATACCACCGCGTGCCCGACGTGCTCGGCGCGGGCCGGGGCTTCGTGGTGAACACCGAGGCTGAATTGGAAACCGCGCTCGCGGCGGCGGAGCGGCACACGGAAAGTTTCTGCCTGCTCGAAGTCCGCCTCGACCCGCACGACCGTTCGCCCGCGCTGACGCGCCTGGCCAACCGGCTGGCGGAGCACATTTAGCCGGTCAACCGCCGACCGATCCGTCCGTAATGCCTCCGAATGCGGGTGCAGCGGGGCCTGTTTGGGCAAAACGTCTCAAAACGGGACACTCCCAGGACACTGCTGTCCCAAAATTTTACAAAACCTCCGCAAGTGAGGCCCATGATCGAGAAATGGTGGGCCTTACCGGTGTCACGGAGTGCCCTACCGGTGCGATGGAGTGCCTTACCGCTGTCACGGAGTGCCTTACCGGTGTCACGGAGTGCCCTACCGATGCCACGGAGGCGCATGATCGTGCCACGGGATGCCTTACCGGTGCCACGGAGGCGCATGAATGAGACACTCGTCACCCTTACCGGTCGAATGGAAGCCTCTGCAACAGCCACTCGCCGCCCGTTCGTTGCCCGCGCGCCCGCCGTCGGAGAATCCCAACGGGATTCCGTCACTCAGCCCAGGGTTGGCGCGCTTGGCGCCTACCCTGGGTGCGTGGTGCAAAATGATTTTCAACCCCAACGGGGTTGCATCCTTTCGTTCCGGCGCGGGTGCTGCAACCCTTTCAGGGTTGTGAATTTCTATCCCCACCCCACCCAGGGTAGCTCGCCGACTCGCAACCCTGGGCTGAGTGCTGCAATCCCGTTGGGATTGCCCGGCAGCCGCGCGGGACGGGCGGGTGATGACACGCCGGAACCCGCCCGGAAAACGCGGTTGACGCGGGGCGGGGGCCGGCGCAACGTGGCGAGGCTTGCACCGGAATACACGTCCAGTTTGCTGCACTAAAAAGTTTAGCCGTCAAATTCACCGCATAAAACAGGAAACTACTCGCGGCTCACAGACAAGTTAGGCGGCACTACGCTTATGGGAAACTTCTACACCAACTACACACTGAGAGGACCGAGTCAGCAGGCCGTTGCCGCTGCGTTGGCCGGGCGCTCTGCCATTGTCACGCCAGCGCAGGATGGCTGCGTTGTCGTCTTCGATGAGCAGTCCGATGACCAGGATTCGGCGGTCATCACCGAGCTTGCCTCGCGCCTGTCACGCGAGTTGCGCTGTCCCGTGCTGGCCGTCCTCAACCACGACGACGACATTTTCTGGTATCAGCTCTACCTGAGCGGCGAGTTGGCTGACGAGTATGATTCATCGCCGGGTTACTTCGACCCGTCAGCCGAGCCGTCCGCTCCGGCAGGCGGGGACGCGCAGAAACTTTGCAGCGCGTTTGGAGCGAGTGCCGTCGGGGAGGTGGAGAGAGTCCTTCGCAAGTCGTCGTTCGATGAGGGCGGCTACACGTTTGCCGTCGAGCGACACACCGACCTTGCTCGTGTTCTCGGCATACCTGCGTTCGGAGTTGGTGCGGGTTTTCGTTACGTCTCTGACGGAGAGTTGCCAGAGGGCTTGGATGAGGACAGCCTGTTGAGAGTATGACAGTGTCGGCTCCTGAGCTGCAGCGAACGGCGGCGGGCCGGCGCGGTTGCAATCGGCGCCCTCGTGGCCGCCGTCGTTGAGTTTGGGTCTAGCGGCACCGCGCATGTATCTATTCCTCATAATGCTGGTTCTGTTCCTGGTGGCGCTCTTCGTCGGTTTGTTTTGGCGATGGCACGTCCTTTGGTTAGCTTTGCTCTGCGCGCTGTCAGGCTTCACTGCCTTCCTGTGCATGAGCGACTGGTCCGACTTCAATTTGAAAGCCATCCTCGCCGACAAGGACGGATCGGCTGCTATTTCCTGGCTCGTTCATTTCGAGATCGGCTTCATCTTCTCAGCCAGCCCAATGATTATCGGAGGCGTAGCAGGATGGGGATTGCGTCGGTGGAGGAAGCGAGTATGTCACCGTTAATGCCGCCTCCATGCGCTTGCAGCTTCTAATCCGGCCCTCGCACTCCGGTTGCAAGCGTGCCCCTCGCGACCGGTCGCTGAACTTGGGTCCTTACGTTTTAAGCGCGGGACTGGCCATGCCGCACCAAGAGCGTTGGCCCTGAATAATCCCCACCCCCCAGCGTCAGTGTTCGACGAACCATTATCGCCAAAATATCTTTATGAAAACATTCCCAATCCTCGCGGCCAGCCTGTGTCTCGCGGCGGGCCTTTCACTCCACGCGGCGGAGGCACCCAAGCCCGCCGCCACTGACAAACCCGCGCCCGCCGCGGCCAAACCCAAGCCCCCGCCCAAGCCGCCCGCGCCCACTTTCCTCACCATCGAGACGGCCGGCCCGGATTACGCCGACCAGGGCGAATACGCCAATGACTGGGGCGGCGCGCAGGTGATCGCACTCGGCGAAAACCGTTTCCGGCTCGTCATGCACAAGGGCGGGCTGCCCGGAGCGGGCTGGGACAAGTCGCCCAAGACCGAACTGGAAGGCAAACGCGACGGCGACAAGATCGTCTTCGCCACCGCGCCGAATGGTTTCAAACACTCGCTCGCGGGCGGCGTGCTCACGACCGTCAGCGACGGCGGCGACACTTACAAGATGAAGAAGACGGCGCGCACCAGTCCGACCATGGGCGCGAAACCGTCGGCGGGCGCGACCGTGCTGTTCGACGGCTCGAACGCGGACGCCTGGGTGGGCGCGCACCTGGACGAGCGGAAGCTCCTCGCCGCCGGTTGCAAGACCAAGCGCGGCTACACGAACTTCACGCTGCACGCGGAGTTCCTGCTGCCGTTCAAGCCGCTGGGGCGCGGGCAGGATCGCGGCAACAGCGGCGTGTATCTCCAGGACCGCTACGAGTTGCAGGTGCTGGACTCGTTCGGGCTGAAGGGCGAGGACAACGAGTGCGGCGGCATCTACACCAAGGCGAAGCCCGCCGTGAACATGTGCTTCCCGCCGCTGACGTGGCAGACCTACGACGTTGATTTCACGGCGGCGAAATACGGCGACGACGGCAAGAAGAGCAAGCACGCCGTGGCGACCATCAAACACAACGGCGTGGTCATCCATGACCAACTGGAGATCAACGGCACCACCGGCGGCGGCAAGCCGGAGAACCCGCAGGGCGGCGCGATCCAACTTCAGGGCCACGGCAACCCGGTGTTCTACCGGAACGTGTGGATCGTGGAGAAATAGAAAGCCGTCACCGCGCCGGGCCGAGCCGTTGCCGCAGGGCGGCCACGCGCGGATCGCCCGGGCTTAACTCCTCCGCCTGTCGCGCCAGCCGGAGCGCTTCCTCCCGGTCGCCGCGGCGGGCCAGCACTTCGGCCAGGGCGGTGTAGGTCGGGACGTGGTTCGGGTCCAGTGCCAGCGCGGCGCGCAAGGCCGCGAGCGCCTCGGCGTCGCGGCCCAGTTGCACACGGGCGTAGCCGAGGTTGAAATGCAGTTCGCGCCAGGTGGGTTTCAACTTCAACGCGGCTTCCAGAATTTCAACCGCCTCCGCCGTCCGGCGCTGGCCCAGCAGCGCGATGGCGAGTTGCGAATGGCCCTTGGGCGACTGCGGCTCGCGGCGCAGGTGCTCGCGCAGGGCGCGCTCGGCCTCCGCGCTGCGGCGCATCTGGTTCCACGCCCAGCCGGTCAGATACCAGCCCTCGCCATCCTCCGGGTAGTCGCGCGTCACCGCCGCCAGCGTCCGCAGCGATTCGTCGGGGCGGCCTTGATCCAGCAACGCGCTGGCATCTTCGATCAACGCGCGCCGTCCCACGCGAAACGCCAGCGCCTCCGTCCAAAAGGGATCGGGCCACGGCGCGTCCGCCGGCGCGTCGGCGCTGCGGCGGGCGGCGGCCCGCGCGCCGGTGGTGTCGCCCAGCGAGTGCAGCGTGGCGGCGAGCAGTGCGGCGGCGGCCTTCGCGGTGTGCGGGTCCGCCAGGCAGCCAGGCAGGAGGTTGGTGCTCGCGGCGGATTGTCCTTGCGCCTGACGGAGTCGCGCCAGACCGAGTTGCGCCGGCGGGTGGCCGGGGGCGGCGCGCAGCAGCGCCTGGAATTGCGCTTCGGCTTCCGCGTGTTCACCGAGTTCCGCGAGCACCTGCGCCAGCCGCAAACGCGGCGCGTCCGGTTGGCTGCCAGAAAGCTCCGTCGCGCGGCGCAGCGGGACGAGCGCCGCGCGGGGATCGCGCTGAAGCATGAGAACTCCTTGCAGGCACGGCCAGCGGGCGTCGGATGGCGCGAGCGCCTGCGCGCGAGCGAAGCACTGCCGGGCTTCATCCGCGAATTCATAGTGCATCAGCGTGGAACCGAGCCGGCCCCACGCATCGCCGGAGCGCGGTGAGTGGCGCACGACGGCCAGGTTGCTCTGGATGAGCTGCGCCACGGCGGGATCGAGTCCAGCGGTGGAGACGGCGGGCGGCGGAACGGAATTCTTCCGCCAGAGCGCGAGCACCAACACGCCAGCGATCAGCGCCAGCGCCAGCGTGAAGCCGATTCTCCGATGACGCCGTGGCGCCGGCTTTGTTTGCGCGCTCATGGCGGAGTGGTTTTGCCCGACCCTTTGCGGAGCGTGACGTATTGGCCGGCGGCAACGCCGGGGAAAAATTCCACCGCGCCGTCCGGCCAGAGCACTTCGATGACCTCCACGCGCCGCGCCACGCCCAGGCCGAACAGCACGCGCGGGTCATGGCTCGAAGCGTAGCTGCCGGCCGGTTGCGCCAGCCGCCACTGGCGCTGGCCGCCGGCGCGGATGCTGACTTCCGCGCCGTGGGCATCACGTCCGCCGAGCGCCGGGTCCACGGCGCGCACGCCCAGCCAGTTGCCGCGCGACGCGGCGACGTTGCGGCAGAGCCGCGCGGGACCGCCGATGCCGGTGAGCAGCAAGTCCGGCCCGCCGTCGTTGTCCACGTCGCCACACACGAGGCCGCGCCCGACGAAGGCTTCGCCGCAGAAGGCCGGATTCGCGGACGAGACTTCGCGGAAGCGTCCTGCGCCGTCGTTGGCGAAAAGCTGGGACGGCTCCGCGTATGGCGTCCAGAACGGCGCGAGCCCGGCGACGATGCGGGCCGGCGCGGGCCCGGTGCGGCGCTTCACCAGGCCGTTGGCCACGGCGAGGTCCAGCGCGCCGTCGCCATCGAAGTCCGCGAACACCGCGCCGAATCCCGTGGTGTGCCAGCCGCGGCCCAGCAAGCCCGCTTCCGCCGTCGCGTCCTGAAAAACGCCGCGCGGTTTCTGCCGCCACAGCGTGTGCTGCTCCTCCGCCAGGTGCGCCACAAACACGTCGAACCAGCCGTCGCCGTCGGTGTCGCCGAGGGCGATGCCCATGTTCGCGGCGGTCGCGCCCGTGCCGGTGAACGCCAGCCCGCGCGCGACGGCTTCCTCGCGGAAGGTGCCGTTGCGTTGGTTGATGAAGAGCCGGTTCGGCAGTCCGTCGTCGGTGATGAAAATGTCCGGCCAGCGATCGCCATCGAAGTCCGCGCACGCGATCTGCATCGCCTTGCCGGGCGCGCGGGACAGGCCGGAGGGCACCGTCACGTCCTCGAAGCGCGGCGTGGCGGCGCCGCCCGCGCCGAGGTTGCGGTAGAGCCGCGTGATGGTGGAATGAAAACCGTGCGGGCCGCAGAAATCCAACTGCCCGCGCGCGTCCGGGCAGCGTTGCGTGGGGTCCACGTCGAGATAATTGCCCAGCACCAGATCCAGCCAGCCGTCGCGGTCGTAGTCGAAGAAGGCGGCGGGGATGCACCAATGGGCGTTGCTCAAACCCGCCGCCGTCGTGATGTCGGTGAACCGTCCGCCGCCCCGGTTTAGAAACAGCCGCACGCGGTCGTACTCCGTGATGAGCACCTCGGGGAGGCCGTCGTTGTTCACGTCGCCCACGGCCAGACCGTTGCCATAACCGGCCACGTCGAGACCGGAGCCGGGCGTCGCGTCCGCGAACCGCCCGTCCGGCTGCTGGCGGAAAAGGCGGTTCGTGGCCGCTGCGGCGGGATGGACATTGTGAATGAGATAAATATCCAGCCGCCCGTCGTTGTCGAAGTCGAGGAACGCCCCACCCGAACCCATGGATTCGGAGAAGTTGAACTTGCCGCTGGTTTCGACTTCGTGGACGAACCGCACGCCCGCGCGCGCGCCGAAATCCTCGAACCACGGCGCGGCGGCCGGCCCGTTTGCGTCGCGGGTCGCGGGCGGTGGCCAACAACCAGCCAGCAGGCCGAGAGCGAGCCAGAGCACCCAGTTCCGACGCTGCGTAGGCGGTCGAACAAACACGCCGCAGGCTAACGTCCGCACGCGTCGAAACTCAAGATTTCGCTCCGCGCGACCGGGTGAAAAAGTTCTGGCCGAGTTGACTCAAAGGTTACCAAGGGTGGGCGGTGGACGAAGTGAAAGGCCACTGCGGCACCGCGCTCGAAATCCAACCCAGCCTGCGCGAGTTTGAGACCCTGTTGACCGCCCAAGACCCGTTTCTCGCGGAAGCGTGAGCCGAAGTTGAAAAGAAAGACCGGGATGAAGAGTAGGAGGCGGTCTCGTTTCCTTATTTCGACGGCAGTGGACTTCCAGCCTGGCCCACAGTGCTACCTCGACGATACGCCCGGCGCCTACGCCGCCATGGCGTTCAACCCCGGGGGCGGCGGTTGTTGCCGCTTCCGTTTGCGCGTCGCGGCGGCCTTGGCGGGCGCGGCCCGTTGCGCCTTCGTCTTGTTCGCGCGCACCAGCACGCCGATTTTTTCCAGCAACTGCGGCTGCTGCTTGAGCGCCACCCGCGCGATCTTCAGATACTCCGCCACCCAGTCCACCAGCGCCTTGATCGCCGTCGTTTGCGCCACCGTGGCCTCCTGCGCCGCGCCGTCGCACGCCGACTGATTCTCCACCGCGAACGCCCACTCGCTGAGTTTGCTGCGGTCCAGCGACAGCTTCGCGTCGGTGTAACCCTTGGCCAGCAGCTTGGCGCGGATTTCCGGCGTGTACGCGCCCGTGTTGAACAACTTGTTGAACGCCCGCGTGAAATCGCCGGCGGCGCGCGGCATCTTCTGGTCCAGGCCGAGCAGCGACCGGACGGCCGCGTTGCGCAGGAACACCGCGCGGGCGGTCTTGGCCAGGTCTTGAAACGCGTTCTGGGCGGCGGCGAAGGACTCGGCGGCGTGCTGGTTGCCCAGCGACAGTGCGCCCGCCTTTTCCGTGGCGTCGTTGACGGCGCTGTTGGCCGCGTTACAGAACGTCTGCCCCTCGTTCATCACCGAGAGCGGGTAGCCCTTGGCACCGACCAGCGCGAGGATGTCCGGGCTTTTGATCGTGTTTTGGATGGCGACGCGGCAACGGTTCAATTGATTGCCGATGGAGTCACTGCGCAAGGTAATCATATTATGCTGTGTGTTGGCTGGTTGATGGGATTGCCAGCCGCGCTTCGCAAGTGTTGCGAGCGTCGCGGGTGGCGCTGTTCGATACAGATAGGTACTCTCTGACCATGCAGTCTTGCATAGCAATGCAAGTGCCAAAACACGACACCCCGCATCGGTCCAGCATCACCGGGCGCATCTGGACACCACGGTGGAAGCCAACCATTGCGGTGGCGTAGAGGCCGGAGCGCGGCTGTGTCCGCCGAGGACCAGCCGCAGCACAGCACGAGCACGGCGGCCAAACAGAAGCCGGGAGAGCCCGCATCCGCCACCGGCTGCGGCTGGTGCTCCGCGCACACAGCCGCGCTCCGTGGCCACGGTGAAAAGATGCGCCCAGCATCACCCGACCCATCCAGACGCTCACCGGACCGTTCCGATCCCTCGCCGGACCATTCCGATCCCTCGCCGGAGCATTCCCACCGCTCGCGGTGGCATCTCCCACCCACGCCGGACCATTTTCACACCTCGCCGCGACGTTCCGACCACTCGCCGGACCTTTCCCCCGCCTCGCCCTGTGCCAACCGACCGGCGCTCTAACCGTGCCAACTGTATCAGCCCCAACCGTCAGGCTGGAAGCCTGACCCACACCGGCGCGACCGCGCGGCCGCACGCGGCGCACGGCGCGAAGCGGCGTGGAGAGCGGTGGCAAGTCCGACGCGACCCCGCCTGCGCGCACGCCAGCGACTGGCTCTCACCCATCCAGCGGCGAGCGCACCCCGATGCCCGGCTTGGCCATCACATGCGTATAAATCTGCGTCGTCGAAACATCCGCGTGCCCCAGCAATTCCTGCAACGTCCGAATATCCGTCCCGCCCTCCAGCAAATGCGTCGCGAACGAATGCCGCAACACATGCGGGCTTACCCGTCGCGTCACCCCGGCCTTTTGCGCCGCCAGCTTCACCGCCCGCTGCACCCCGGCGTCGCTTACATGGTGCCGCCGCCGCGCCCCGCTCACCGGGTCCATGCTCATCTCCGCGCTTGGAAACACCCACTGCCACGCCCATTCCCGCGCCGCCCCCGGATACTTCACCGCCAGCGCCTTGGGCAGCCACACCGAGCCGAACCCGGCCCGCCCATCCCGCTCATGCAACTCCCGCACCCGGTGCAGATGCGCCCGCAAATCCTCCCGCAACGACTCCGGCAACATCGTCACCCGGTCCTTGTCCCCCTTCCCCGCGCGCACCACGATTTGGTTGCGCGCGAAGTCCACATCCTTCACCCGCAACCGCAACCCCTCCAGCAACCGCATCCCCGTGCCGTAAAGCAGCCGCGCGATCAACCCCTGCGTGCCCGTCAACTGCTTGAGCACCGCCTGCACTTCCGCCCGGCTCAACACATCCGGCAGCCGCGCCCCGCGCTTGGCCGGCTCGAATCCATCCAGCCAACCCAGTTCCCCGCCGACCACCTCGCGATACAAAAACACCAGCGCATTGAGCGCCTGGTTTTGCGTCGCGGCGGCCACGTTGCGCTCCGCCGCCAGATGTGTGAGAAAACCCCGCACCTCCGCCGTCCCCAGCTCGCGCGGATGCCGCTTGCCGCTCCACACGATGAAGCGGCGGATCCAATCCACGTACGCCTTCTCCGTGCGCTGCGCCATCTGCTTGAACCGCAGCACCTCCCGGCACTGGTCCAGAAAGCGCAGTTTGGGATTGGGGAGGAACCGGGCAACCGGTCGCCCCGGGAAGGGGGGAACCAAAGACGCGCTCATGTGATAGGCCAAATCTACCCTTGCCAACCACGGTAAAACAAGCTTAAAATCCGCACCAATGAAACCCGCTCGGCCAAACCAAGCCGTGCTAGGCCAAACCTACGTTTGGCCGAATACCTGTTAGGCGGCGTTCGCGTATGTGCAAATCCAATGACCCTTCCAAGGCCCGAGCGGCACTGATTGATGACCTTGTCCGCCTTGCTCACGAGGCGACATCTATGGGCAACCCAAAGGCCAACGCCATCGCGCTCATTACGGCGATTCGCAAGTTCGCTGACATCCAGTGCCTCCTTAGCGACCAAGCCGACGCGCAAACGCGGCGCATTGTCCGGCT
>JANNEF010000173.1:0-27240 GCA_031378375.1 Verrucomicrobiota bacterium
CGCTCCATCGGTTCGGTCTCATACTCGGCGCCGCCCACTTCCCAGCACTCGTCCAGCCCCAACAATCGCTCAAAGGCTTTTTCAGGTATCATGGCGGCCATTATGCCAAAGCCCTCCAGCCACGGAAAGTAGCGAGGAACCTCTTTTTGCCACTCATCTTCATAGCCTGAAAAAACACAATTTTACTGCATGCGGTAAGAATGGTGTCCATATCTGATGGCTACAAGGAGGCATAGAGAAGGGTGAGGCGGGGCAGTGCAGCTTCTTCCGTGAGCTTTTCGCGCAGGGCCTGGCGCAACCACCGGATGAACTTCACCGAACGCTGAGTGGCCCGCCGCAGGCCTGTGCGCAGGGTCGTGAGCGGGCTCCCCGCCTGCCGTGTCGCCTGCTTCAGTGCTTGGTGCCGTGCCTGCCGTCGCTGGTCTTCGGCCTCGTTGCTCACGTCGTGTTCGCGCTCCAGTCGCGCTTCGTAGATCAAAAGCAGGTTGTGGGTCAGCGCCACCAGTTGCCCTTGCGTCGCCTTGGCCGTCAGGCTCGTACCCCACGCCTTCTTCTCGCCCAGCTTGTTCTTGATCTGGTCGAAGACTTTTTCCACGTCCCAGCGGCGGCGGTAGAGTTCGGCGATCACGCCGGCGGGCAAATCCATTTCGTTGGTCAGGAATTCATAGGCCTGGCCGGTGGCCGGATCGGTGTAGGCGATGATGCGCATCTGCTGGCCGTCGCGGGTCATGATGTGGCGGTCGGCGGTGACGCCGCGCTGGCGCGGGTCGTGCGGGTCCACGGGGCGGTCGTCCAGCCAGTCGTAGACCATGCCTTCCTTGACCCGGCTGATGAAATACACCGCGCACTCGCGCTGGCAGCGCTTCCAGTAGGCGAAGTCGATGCCGGCTTTGTCGTAGATGATGAGCACGCGTGTTCCCTTGGGCACGTCGTGGCGCAGGCCGGAGGGTTTGATCCGCTTGAGCACGCTCATGTCGTGTTCGTGCAGGCCTTCGCCCACGGTCAGGTGGCGGAGTTGGTGGCCGCGCAGGTCCAGGCTGTAGAAGTGGCCGACGGCCATCTTGGTGCCGTCGTGCCGGGGGTCGTGGGTGGCGGCCTGATGCCAGTGGCCGTCGAGGGCGAAGCACTGGTAGCGCTTCAACTCCGGCAGATGGGCCAGGTGGTCGGGCAGCACGGCGGCGGCCAGCAGGCGGCGGTTGACGTCGCGGGCCAGGTCGAGCCGGCGCTCGCTCTGAAGGGCTGCGAAGTAGTTGGTGCGCGTGGGTTGATACTCAAAGCGCGGGCCGTGTTCCTGAAGGAAGGCCCGGCCGCTCTCCACCCGTTCGAGCACGCGCTGAATCCCCAGGCGCAGCCAGTCGGCATCGGAGTACTCGGGGCACGGATAGAGGTGGGGCGAGGTGGCGACCAAGCCGTCGAGGGGTTGGAAGAAGGCGTCGTTCACGCCGGTGGAATCAAGAGGTGCATGCATCGAGGTCGATTTTCGGCGACCTCGGCCATGTCAAGCCTGTTTACTGGATTTATACGCCCCGCCACGGAGTTTTTATACGAACAGAGGGTTCGGGCGACCTTCAAAATAACGACGCGCGGGCAGGCCTCCTGCGATCTCTGCGACGGGTCGTGGCCTCGATCTTTTCTCATGCGGGTGGACACCATTCCTCGATGGCATTGGGGCCTTTTTGCTACCCGATGCTGTCTTATGGCTCGATGAGGTGGTCCGAACCGGGAATCCATTTGAATTGATTGGAGATCGTAATTCTCTTTTCAGTCTCTCGCGGATACTGACGCCTCTCGTCTTCAGTCAGACCGCTGTCCTACGGGGTAATCCACTCCTCCGCGAGGCAACGTTGCGAATCTTAAACGCAATGGTGGACCAAGGCTCCTCTGCCGCATTTCGGATGCGTGACTTTTTGATAACTCCACCGGTTCCAACACAATCGGCGACGAATAGTTCTTGAGCGAATGAATCAGCGAGGCGGATCTTTACGGATTTCCTTCGCTGGACTCGGATTAGCAATTCCGAGACGGACTCTCCATGAATGAAGAACCCACACAACGAGTCGAGATTTACACAGACGGCGGATGCGAACCGAATCCCGGCGCGGGCGGTTATGGCGCGGTGTTGTTGCATCCCAAAAAGCGCAAAGAAATAAGCGGCGGCTTTCGGTTGCCCCTGCCCTGCCAACCACCTCAACCGTCCTGCGGACACCTTCTCCCCCATCGGGGGCGAAGGGAAATCTACGCCGCCATTGCGGGACTCGAATTGTTGAAGCAGCCGTGCAAGGTCAAAGCGATTCGCAGTATCAGGTGAAGGCCATGTTGGAGGGTTGGGTGGTGAACTGGATAAAGAAGAACTGGTGGCGCACCAACACGGAACGCCCGGAGAACGTGGCGCTCTCTCACGGCGCGACTTCTGACGGAGCCTGCTGGGACGTCTGACTGCGGGGAGCTGCTTCCGGTGCGGGCGGCGGACCCGCCGCCCGACCCATCGTCCAGTCGAAGCCCAACGATTCAAGGCGTGCGCGTTGATCGGCCGCGAGTTGACCGGCGGCAAACCTTTGGCGCTGGTGGAGAATCCAACTTTGCAGCGCAGGATCGCGATGGCGCAGACCGCGGAATGAGGCATTGGATTCCATGAGTTGCTTGAGCCGCGTGAAGTTATCGTCCCAGGAGCGGGTGACCCGCTGTTTTCCTTCCAAGGCGATGGACTCAAGCCGTGCGCGTTTGTCCGACGAAAGCGCTCCGGCGGCATACTTATGGCGTTGAGAGGCGAGCCACTTCTGCAAAGCGGGGTCATCGTTCTTGGTGACGCGGCAGTGGCCGTGATGATTTTTGAACTCTTGGAGGCAGGCAACGTGTTCATCCCAGGTACGAGTGCGGCACTCGCGCCAGTCGAAGCCCAGCGCGTCCAGACGTTCGATTTGGGCCGGCGTCAGCTTTCCGGCGGCGCGAAGCTTCACCTGGCGCCTAGCCCAGACAAAGAGGCAACGCAACGGGTTGTCTCCTCCGGGGACGACGCAGTGGCCGTGCTGGCGATGGAATTCCGTGAGCCTGGCGTATTGCATTTCCCAAAGGCGATCCGGGTCGGCCGCCTCAACACCCAGCGCGCGCAGACGGTCGGCGCGGTCCTTCGAGAGTGTTCCACGCTGTAGATACCTGCGCTGCCATTCCAGCCAACGGGACAGGAGTTTTGTTTCCGGAAGGTCCCGGGGAATCGCCCGATCTCCATGCTGGCGTCGGTATTCAACCAGTTCGGCAAAGTGCTTTTCCCAAAGGCGTGCCAGTTCTTCACCATGCCAGGTGAAGCCGACTTCATCGAGCCGGCGGATGCGCTCTTCGCTGAGATGCCCGCGGCGCCGCAGCGAGCGCTGATATTGGACGAACGAAAAAAGGAGGCATCCCGCCGGCGGATCGCAGTGGCCATGCAGGCGCTGGAACTCCACCAACTCGCGGAAATGTTCCTCCCAGCGCTTCGCCATGACGCGCTGACGAATCTTGGAGCGAAACGGAAAACCGGCTTCGCGAAGGAGCGTCAGTCGTTCCGGCCTTAGCGTTCCGCGCGCAAGCAACTGCCTTTGCGTGTTGACCCAGGTGCCGAGCCGGGGATTAGCCGCATAGCAGGTGGGAATTTCGCAATCGCCGTGAACCTCCTTGTAGGCGAGCATCTGGGAAAACATGTAATCCCAACCGCGTTCGTGACTGGCGTCCAAAGCCTCCTGCCGTCCAAACGCGACGCCCAGTTGCTCAAGCCGGATCTGCTGTTCCAATGGGAGTTGTCCGTGCCATGCTGCTTCGTGCTGGCGTGCCACCCAATGACCGAGGCTGCCCTCGACCGACGAGGGCGGCACTTCGCAATGCCCGTGGAAGCGCTGGAAAACCACGAGTATGCGAAACATGTATTCCCATGAGCTGAGTTCGGCCTCTGCGGGAGGACCGGACTCGCGCCGCTTTTCCGTCATGGCGCTCTTTCGTGACAGTATCGTCAGGGTCATGGACAGGGAATTAAGCGAGTCTTGTGCCGACACCCAACGGGCCGCTCCCTCGCATGCCTGTCGTGTGGGAAAGACTGGACGTGGGAAAATTCTGCCGGGAACGAAGTCGGAACCGGGAAGATTCTTCCGAGGCTTGTCGGTTCCCCGCTGTTTCCAGTGGAATGGAACGCTGGCCCGCCCGAAGGGCGAAAGAAAATAGCCCAGCGATTCATCGCTGGGTCGGGGCTCCAGCCGTTCCTTGCCGGGTGAAAAGGGGTGTGATTAAAAGTGGGGGAGGCCGTGTGCAAATCAAGGCGGCGCGCGTTGCCGACCCGATCGCAACCGGAGCGCCGCAATCCTTGCGGCGTGTTGGAGTGGACGGTTCGGGCCGCATGGATTGCGGCGCTCCGGCCTTCACCCACTTATAATCACACCCGGTGAGAAGGCCGGGATCTATACCACCAAAAACAGCGAAGAACCGTGCATCTTGGCGCATTAGCTTCATTTTCAGCGCTTTGGAGCGATTATCGCACAAGAGGCGGATGCGCGTTTGATGGAAAAGTTGCTCACTTCGCGCAAAATGTTGCTTCGTTTTCATGAAAACTTGCTCAGTTTTAGCCAAAAGCAGACAAGTTTTCAATCAATGTTGCTTACTTTCGATCAAGACTGAGCAAGTTTTCACGCGGATCAGACAAGTGTCCGCCCGGATCAGACAAGTCCCGGTGAAAAGCAGACAAGTTTTTGGTGAAACGAGACTCGTTTCAGGTCGTGTTAAGCAAGTTTTCGCAGGGAGTTGGCTGGTTTGCCCTTGCCGCCGGGTGGTTTTCGCCTAGCCTGACCGCGTCGCATGGCCCAGGAACCCGCAGTGCAAACGCCGCCCGCCGGCTCGCTCATCGAACCGCAGACGTTGATGGCGATCAAAAACCTGGAACTGCGCGCCCGCGTCGTCGTCGAGGGATTCTGGAGCGGGTTGCACCGCAGTCCGTATCACGGCTTCTCCGTCGAGTTCACCGAGTATCGCCAATACACGCCCGGCGACGATCCGCGTTACCTCGACTGGCGGCTCTATGCCCGCAGCGACCGGTATTACATCAAAAAATTCGAGGACGAGACGAATCTCCGCTGCCATCTGCTCGTGGACAACAGCCGCTCGATGACCTTCGGCTCGCTCGCCTGGACCAAGGCCCAATACGCCAACACGCTCGCCGCGACGCTCGCTTATTTTCTCTACCTGCAAGGCGACGCCGTGGGCCTGCTCACGTTCGACGAACAGATCCGCGATTACCTGCCCGCGCGCCATCGCACCGGGCACCTGCGCCACCTGATGCTGGCGCTGGAGAAACCCGCCGCCGGCCGCGCCACCGACCTGGCCGCGCCGCTCAAGCGCATCGTCGAAATCGTGAAGAAACGCGCGCTCATGGTGCTCATCTCGGATTTGCTCGCGCCCATCGAGGCGTTGGAGGCGAACCTGACCAGCCTTTGCGCGTGCGGCCATGAAGTGGTGATCTTCCATGTGCTCGACCCGGCGGAGTTGAGTTTCAACTTCGACAAGGCCGCCCTGTTCCGTGACGTGGAGGACGAGCGCGAGCTTTACATCGATCCGGCCGCCGCGCGGCGCGATTACCTGAAGAAGTTCGAGAGCCACTCCGCCGCCGCCCAGGCCGTCTGCCGGAAGCTCGGCATCGGCTACCATCGCCTCACCACCGACCACGCGCTGGAACTGTCGCTCTTCGACTTTCTGCGCGAGCGGATGCAGCGCGGGCGCAAGGTGAAGCGAACGGGTAGTTACGCGGGCAGAAGCCAGGCATGAACTTTCTGTCGCCACTCTTTCTGGTCGGCGCGGCGGCGATTGCGCTGCCGATTGTCTTCCATCTCATCCGGCGGACCTCGCGCGAGAAGCTGCCGTTCAGCTCGCTGATGTTTCTGCTGCCCACGCCGCCGCGCGTCACGCGCCGGAGCCGGCTCGAAAACATTCTTCTGCTCATCCTGCGGTGCGTGGTGCTGGCGTTGCTGGCGCTCGGTTTTGCGCGGCCATTTTTTCAGCAGGCTATTTCAAACAATCAGGCCAATGGTCCGGGGAGGAAAATCGTCGTGCTCGTGGACGCCAGCGCCAGCATGAAGCGCGGCACCTTGTGGGCCGACGCGCGCGCCAAAGCGGAGGAGGTGTTTCGCAAGACCACGCCCGCCGACGAGGTCGCCGTGTTCACGTTCGACCGCGCGGTCAACCGGCTGGTGAACTTCGATCAATGGACCGCTATGAGCGCCGGTGAGCGTGCCGCGCTCGCCGTGGAACGTCTGGCGCAGGCGGCGCCCACCTGGGCGGACACGCATCTGGGCAACGCGCTCGTCACCGCCGCCGAGGCGCTCGATGAAACCGGCGCGAAGGACAAGCAGACCGACGACGCCCGCCGCCGGCAGATCGTCTTGATCAGCGATCTCCAGGAAGGCAGCCGCCTCGACGCGCTCCAGGCTTACGAGTGGCCGAAGAACATCGAGTTGCTCATCGAGCCGGTCAAAACCAAACGCCCCACCAACGCGGGCCTGCAACTCGTCGCCGACACGGACGACTCGGACAAAAAGACCGCCGCCATCCGCGTGCGCGTCAGCAATTCCGGCGACGCGGCGCGCGAACAGTTTCAACTCGGCTGGACACGCGCGGGCGAGAAAGGCTTTGTGGGCGCGGTCGTGGACGTTTACGTGCCGCCCGGCCAGAGCCGCGTCGTGCCCGCGCCCGCCACGCCGGCGGGAGCGGTCGCGGATCGGCTGGCGTTGCAGGGCGACGACGAGGATTTCGACAACACCGTATTCGTGATCGCGCCGGAAGCCGCGCGGGTCAACATCCTCTATCTGGGCAACGATTCGGAGAAGGACACCGCGCAGCCGCTGTTCTTTCTCCAGCGCGCCTTCCAGCAAACGCGCCGGCAGGTGGTGCAGGTCATCGCCCGCCCCGGCGACGCGCCGCTGGCGCCCGGCGAGATCGAAAGCGCGCCGCTCGTCATCGCCGCCGACACGTTGAGCGAGGACCGGATCAAAATGCTTCGCCGCCTGATGAACGACGGGAAGACCGTCCTGTTCGCGATGAAGAGTGCCGCAGCCGCGCCCACGCTGGCCGCGTTGCTGAATCTCGGCACCGTGAGCGCCGAGGAAGCCGCGAGCACCGGCTACGCGATGCTCGGCGAAATTGATTTCAAGCATCCACTCTTCGCGCCTTTCGCCGACCCGCGCTTCAGCGACTTCACCAAGATTCATTTCTGGAAACACCGGCGGCTCGACGCGGCGCAACTGCCCGGTGCCCGCGTGCTCGCGCGCTTTGACGATGGCTCGGCGGCGTTCCTCGAAGTGCCCGTCGGCAAGGGCGCGCTGCTGGTGCTCACAAGCGGTTGGCATCCGGCGGACAGCCAGTTGGCGCTCTCGACGAAGTTCGTGCCGCTGCTTTACTCGATCCTCGAACGCAGCGGCGGCGCGGTGACGCCTCCGGCGCAGTATCTCGTCGGCGAAAGCGTGGCGCTCGCGGCGCTGGGAGCGAACACAAACCAGCCGGCGACCATCCGCAAGCCTGACGGAACTTCCGTTGAGTTGCCGGGCGGTGAGATGAAATTTTCCGGGACGGACCAACCGGGCATTTACACCGTCACCTCGCTCCAGCCGCCGAAACAATTCGCCGTGAACCTCGCCGCCGAGGAAAGCAAGACGGCCCCGTTGCCGACCGAAGAACTCGAACGCCTCGGCGCGCCGCTCAAACACCAGGTTCGCTCCGTCACCCGGCCCGTTGAAGAGAAACAGCGCCTGCTGAACACCGAACTGGAGAGCCGCCAAAAACTCTGGCGCTGGCTGATGCTCGCCGCGCTTATTTTCCTGTTGGCGGAAACTTGGCTGGCGGGACGGCTCACGCGCGGGCCAGCGGTTGAAGCGCAGACGTAGCGCCGGCTTCGGAGCCTGGGTTCGCGGGACCGTCGGGCGGAAACCTTTCGTTGCTTTTCGCGCCGACGGGTGTAAACAGATCAACAGTCAAACCAGCATCGAAACATGATTGAGCCGCTCCTCAAATCACAACTGGCCCCGGTGGCGCGCCGCGAACAAAGCTGGCGTCGCTGGCGCGGGCTGGCGCTGTGGTGGGCGGCGGCGACGTTGACGGGGGCGGCATTCATCCTGGTGCAGCGGCTCACGGGCTGGGCCACGGGCTTCACGATGCCGGCGCTCGGCGCGGTGGCGGTCGGCGGGGCGGTGGTCGTCTGGTGGCGCAGTCGAAAGTGGGAACCGGATTTCCGCCAGGCCGCGCGCCAGATTGAACAGCATCATCCCGAACTTCACGCGCTGCTCCTCACCGCCATCGAACAACAACCTGATCCACTCACGGGCAAGTTGAGCTACCTCCAGGAGCGCGTCATCCGCGAAGCCATTCTCGAAGGGCTGCGGAAGCGGTGGATTGATTCCGTCTCCGATGGCCGGGTGGCGTGGATGCGCGCGGCGCACATGGTCGCGCTGGCTGTGTTCGTCGTGGTGCTGTCGGGATTGCGCGTTTCGGAAAACAAAGCCGTCATTGCCAAGGCGATCAAGGCCGGCGTCACCATCACGCCGGGGGACACGAGCATCGAACGCGGCAACGGGCTGGTCGTGCTGGCGCGGTTCACCGGGCCGTTGCCGGCGGACGTGAAGCTGGTCATCGGCCAGACGATGACGACGAGCCGCGACATCGCGCTGGTCAAAAGTCTCGACGATCCGGTGTTCGGCGGGAGCGTGCCGGAAGTGACGGGCGATCTGGTTTATCACGTCGAGTATGCCGGACAACGAACGCGCGATTTCAAGGTGAGCGTCTTCGAGTTTCCCCGGCTGGAACGGGCCGACGCGCGCATCACTTATCCGACCTACACAGGCCTGGCGGAAAAGCGCATCGAAGACACGCGCCGCGTCAGTGCCGTCGAAGGTTCGCGTCTCGAACTGACGCTGCAATTGAACAAGCCGGTCGCTTCCGCGCGGCTCGTCGGCAAAGACAAGTCCGTCGTTCCACTGCTCACCGAGACGAACCGCGCAACCGCCGCGTTGAAAGATTTCCCGCTCGACGCCAGCCAGACTTACGAACTGCAACTCGTGGACACCGACGGACGCACGAACAAGGTGCCCGCGCAGTTCGTGCTTGAGGCTTTGAAAAATCGCGCGCCGGAGTTGAAGCTCGCCGCGCCGCGCGGCGACCAGCGCGTATCGCCGCTGGAGGAAATCAATTTCCAGGCGGAGACGTGGGACGATTTCGGGCTGCGAAGTTTCGGACTGACTTACACCGTCGCCGGCCAGGAGCCGAAGACGCTGGTGCTGGGCGAGTCCACCAAGCCGAACGAGAAGCGGCAGTTCAACCACCTGCTCAAGCTGGAGGAATTGGGCGTCGTCGCCGACCAGCTCCTCTCATGGTTCATCTGGGCGGACGACACGGGGCCGGACGGCGAGGCGAGGCGCACGTCGAGCGACATGTATTTCGCCGAGGTGCGGCCGTTCGAGGAAATTTTCCGCGAAGGCCAGTCGCAGGAAAGCCAGAGCAGCGAGCAGCAACCGCCGCAGGGCAACGAGGCGACGAAGCTCGCCGAGTTGCAGAAGCAAATCATCAACGCGACGTGGAAACTCCAGCGGCGCGACACCGGCAGGACGCCATCGGCGCAGTATCTGAAAGACGCGCCCGTGGTGCGCGACTCGCAGGAGAAGGCGCTGGAGCAGGCGGAGGCGTTAAAGGAGCGCGCAACGGACCCGCGCGCGGAGACATTGCTGGAGGGCGTCACGAAGGAAATGGAGAAGGCGCTGGAGCGTCTGGCCGCCGCGACGAATTCGCCCGCGCCGCTGCCGACCGCGCTGGCCGCCGAGCAGGCGGCGTATCAGGCGTTGCTGAAGCTGGCGGGGCGCGAGTATCAGGTTTCGCAGAATCGCAGCCGCAGCCAGAGCCAGAGCGGGCAGCAGCGCCAGCAACAGCAGCTTTCGCAACTCGAATTGAAACAGAAGGAGGACCGCTACGAAACCCAGCGCCAGGCCCAGCCGCAGCAGAACGCCGAACAGCGCGAACAGTTGCAAGTATTGAACCGGCTGAAGGAACTCGCCCAGCGCCAGCAGGACTTGAACGAGCGGTTGAAGGAATTGCAGACCGCGTTGCAAGAGGCGAAGACCGCGGCCGAGCGCGAGGAGTTGCGCCGGCAGTTGAAGCGGCTGCGCGATGAGGAGAAGGAGATGCTCGCGGACATTGACGAGCTGCGCCAGCGGATGGAGCAGCCCGAGAACCAGTCGCGCATGGCCGAGGCGAAACAGCAGTTGGAACAGACGCGCGCCGAGGTTCAGCGCGCCGCCGAGGCGCTCGAAAAAGAAATGGTGCCGCAGGCGCTCACTTCCGGCACGCGGGCGCAACGCGATTTGCAACAGCTTCGCGACGATTTCCGCAAAAAGAACTCCAGCCAGTTCACCGAGGAGATGCGCCAGATGCGTTCCGAGGCGCGCGAGCTGGCGCAGAAGGAGGATGAGATCGGCAAACAGATCGAAGCGGCGGCGGACAACAAGCGCAAGACGCTGACCGACTCCGGCGAGAACAAACAACTGGCCGAGCAGCTCCAGCAGCAGAAGAGCGCGTTCACCAATCTGGTCGAGAACATGCGCGGCGCCAGCGAACGGGCCGAGAGCGCCGAACCGCTGTTGTCCAAGCAGCTTTACGACACGGTGCGCAAGACCAGCCAGGGCAGCGCGGAGAATTCGCTGAACATGTCGGGCGAGTTGTTGAAGCGGAATTTCGTGAAAGAGGCCGGAGTGTTCGAGCAGCGCGCGCGGCAGGAGATTGACGAACTGAAACGCGGCGTTGAGAAGGCCGCCGAGAGCGTACTGGGCGACGACACGGAGGCGCTGCGCCTGGCGAAGCGCGAGCTGGATGAGTTGTCGCGGCAACTGGAGGAGGAAATCGCCAAAGCCGATGCAGCAGCACAGCCCGGGAAAGATGGTTCGCAACCAGGCAAGGACCAGCAGGCGCAAACGGGCGGCGAGCAACAAAACCAACAGGCTCAAAGCGGACAAGGTTCCGGCGGCCAAACCAATCAGGCCGCTGGCGCTCAAGCCGGGCGGTCTTCGCAAGGACAACAGCCCGGCCAGCCAGCAAACCAACAAGCCGCGTCGCAAAACGGCGCGCAACCCGGCCAAAACCCCGGCGAGCAACAAGGCCGGTCGCAGCAGGCCCAGGCAGGCCAGCGTGGCCAGCAGCAGGGCCAGCCCGGGCAGAACCCGCAAGGCCAGGGTTCACAGGGACAAGACGCGCAACAAGGGAGCCAGCCGAATCAGTCCGCGCAGAACGCGCAAGGACAGGGCAACACGCCGGGACAAGGGCAACAAGCCCAGGCGGGTCAGCCGGGCCAGCCAGACCCGTCCCGGCAGAGCGGTGCCAATCAACCGCGCGAGGGCGGCAACCAGCGCGGCGGTCAGGCGGGCCAGCAAAGTTTCTTTAACGAAGGCGGACAGACTGGCGGCGGCGACGGCGGTGGTTCGCGCGGCCCCATCACCGGCCCGGACTTCGCCAACTGGTCGGATCGCCTGCGCGACGTGGAGGAGATGATTGATCAGCCCGACTTGCGGAGCGAGGTGGCGCGCGTGCGCGACCGCGCCAAAGCGATGCGCGCCGAGTTCAAGCGTCACAGCAAGGAACCGCAGTGGGGCCTGGTGAAATCGCAAATCTCCACGCCGCTGGCCGAAGTGCGCCAGCGCGTCAGCGAGGAACTGGCCCGCCGCGAATCCAACGAGGCGCTCGTGCCGATTGATCGCGATCCCGTGCCCAACAAGTTCTCCGAGTTGGTGAAGCGTTACTACGAAAAGCTGGGCCGCAGCGACTGAGCGTCCGCATCCTTCCGTTGGCGATTCCCGCCACCGCCGCTTTCGGTGATTGCCAACCCGCCGGCAAATCCGTTAGTTGTCTCCCACATGCCGACGGTATCCGAACAGCTCCGCCGCGCTCGCGAAGCACAGAAACTCGATGTCTATCAAGTCGCCGAGATCACCAAGATCAAGACCGACCACATCCGCGCGCTCGAATCGGGCACCTTCGACACCTTTTCCGCGCCGGTTTACATTCGTGGCTTTGTCCGCACCTACGGAAAGGTTTTGAAGATTGAGGAGGCGGGGCTGATGGGTCAGTTGGAAGTGGAACTGGGCCAGAGCGCAAAATTTCGCGAGCCGCCGCCGCTCACCACGCGTCAACGCACCCCGCTCGACTTCATCATGCTTCAACTCTCGAAGTTGAACTGGCGCCTGGTGGGCGTGGGGGCGGCCGTCTTGTTGGTGCTCCTGCTGGTCGTCGCGTGGTTGCGCGGGCGCAAGACCATGCCCGCCGACCCGCTCAAGAACCTCGGCCCCGGTCTCTATCAGCCGAAACCCGACCAGTCCGGCGACACGCTTCCCCTGCCTTCCGCTCCGCCGCCGCGCCGTCCCTGAGCGGCGCGTGCAAACTTTTTCCATCATTGCTCCGCCGCGCCGCAGTCGCCTATCCTTCGCGTTCTTTGAATGAAGAATGAAGCTGTCCAGCGCCCCGTGCGCGTCGGTTTGATTTCGCTCGGCTGCGCCAAAAACCTGGTGGACGCGGAGATCATGCTCGGCTCGCTCATGCAAAGCGGTGTCGAAATCACCAACGACGCCGCGCAGGCCGACGTGCTCATCGTCAACACCTGCTCCTTCATTGACGCCGCGCAGGAGGAAAGCGTGGACACCATTCTGGAGTCCGCCGCGGTGCGCGAGGCGGGCAATCGCGGCCAGGGTCTCATCGTCTCCGGCTGCCTGCCCCAACGCTTCCGCGACGAACTTCCGAAGCTGCTGCCCGAGGTGGACGCCTTCATGGGCATTGACCAGGTGGCGCAGGTTGGCGACATCGTGCGGCAGGCGATGACGCGACGTGCCGAGCGGCTTGGAAGTTCAAAGTTCAAAGTTCGAAGTTCAAAGTCGAAGGTCGCCGCACGCCTTGCTGAGTTGCAGGGATCGCGTTCGCCGTTGGAACACGAATCCGAGGAAACCCTGCGCGGCACGGACAAGTTCGGCAAAACGAAACAAATTGTCGTCACGGCTCCGGCTTTGGCCCCGCTGGTGGACGTGACCGCCCGCCCCATCTACATCCCGGACTACGCCACACCGCGCTTCCGCCTGACGCCGCGCCATTTTGCCTATGTGAAAATTGCCGAGGGCTGCAACCACCCGTGCAGCTTCTGCATCATCCCCCGGATGCGCGGCAGTCACCGCAGTCGCACGCAGAGCGACATTGTCGCCGAAGCCCGCCAACTCATCGCGGACGGCGTCAAGGAACTCAACCTCATCTCGCAGGACAGCACTTACTACGGTCTCGATTTGCGGCCGGGCCATTCGCGCGCAATCTCCTCGCCGGAGAAATTCAACGCCGCCGCGAAGTCGCTCCCGTCCAGCGCCACCACCCTTTGCACACTGCTCCGCGAATTGAATGATCTGCCCGGAAAGTTTTGGATCCGGCTGCTCTACACGCACCCCGCCCACTGGACCGACGACCTCATCCGCACCATCGCCGAATGCCCCAAGGTCGCGCGCTACGTGGACATGCCGCTCCAGCACATCCATGAGAACATGCTGGAACGGATGCGCCGCGAGACCTCGCAGCAATACATCGTGGATCTCATCGCCAAAATTCGCGACGGCATCCCGGGTATCGCGCTGCGCACCACCTTCATCGTTGGTTTTCCTGGCGAGACTGAGAAGTATTTCCAAACTCTCCTGGAATTCATCCGCGACACCAAGTTCGAGCGCCTGGGCGTGTTCACCTACTCCAAGGAGGACGGCACCCGCGCGGCCGCGATGGAGAGTCAGGTGGCTGAAAAAATCAGGAAGCAACGCCGCGACCAGGCGATGGCCGAGCAACACAAAGTCGCCAGGGCCATCTCCGCAGCGTTCGTCGGCCGCACCATCCCGGTCCTGGTCGAGAAGGGGGCCAGTGCGAAGGAATTGCAGAAGGCCAGCATCCACTCCTGGGAGCATGGCTTCGTGCGCGAAGCACACACGCGAAACTCAAAACTCGAAACCGGAAACTACTCCCTCGCCCGCGGCGAAGCCGACGCGCCGGACATTGACGGTCGTGTCTATGTGCGCGGCAAACTCGCGCCTGGCGCCTTCGCCCGCGTCAGAATCATCGGCCACACCGATTATGATTTGATCGCGGAACCGGTTTGATTGCCCCCTGCCCTCTCGCATGAATCTTCCCAACAAACTCACCGTCTCCCGCTTCGGCATGACGGTGATCTTTCTGTGGGCCGTCTTTTCGCGCTCGCCCATCAACGACACGCTCGCCCTGATCCTGTTCTCGCTGGCGTCGCTCACCGACTGGGTGGATGGCGAACTCGCGCGCCGCCGCAACCTCATCACCAACTTCGGCAAACTGATGGACCCGCTGGCCGACAAAATCCTCACCTGCTCCGCGTTCATCGCGCTGATTGAGCGCGGGCGGGTCAGTCCGGGCACGCCCGTCACCGTCGAGGCGTGGATGGCGGTGGTCATCGTCGCGCGCGAACTGGCCATCACCGGCCTGCGCCTGCTGGCAGCGTCGAAAAGCGTCGTGCTCGCCTCCGAGCGTTACGGCAAGCACAAGACCATCTCGCAAATGACCGCCATCATCGCGCTGCTCGTGATGGACGCGCACGTCGAATGGTGGCCGTGGTTGCGCGACGGGTTCGCGCCCTGGGTGGCGACGTTCGCCCGCTACTCGCTCTGGCTGACGGTCGCGCTCACCGCCATCTCCGGGCTGCTCTACCTGTGGCGCAACCGGGAAATTTACCTGAGCGACATGTGAGGCGACCATGCACGGCCTGCTTCTCTGGGTGGCGCAAGGATTCGGTAGCGGAAGAATTTCCGTCGCGCCCGGCACCTTCGGCTCGCTCATCGGGCTGCTCTGGTTTGCCGCATTGCTTGTGGTCGGAAACTTCTGGGTCTTCCTCACCGGCACCCTGACGGGGCTCGCGCTTTCGGTATGGTTCTGTGGCGCGGCGGAAAAGCTTCTCAAGCAAACCGACCCTGGCTCCATCGTGCTCGACGAAATCACTGCCATGCCGGTTTGTTTTCTGCCGTGGGTGATCAGCCAGTGGCAGCGCACCGGCGCGATGCCCGCGCCAGAATTCTTCTTCAGCGCGCGCACCTGGCACCTCACCGCCATCATCTTCGCGCTTTTCCGCCTGTTCGACGTTTGGAAACCCTGGCCCGTGCGCCAAAGCCAGCGCCTGCCCGGCGGCTGGGGCGTGACAATGGACGACGTGCTGGCGGCGGTTTACGTGGCGCTGGTCAGCCTGCTCTTTGTCGGTTGAACCGGAGATGCACCACAAAATTTCCTGTTCTTCCCCGCTGGTTGTGGCCCACAAATAGCGCATGGCATCACCGCCGGTCCTGCTTCAACTCATCGCCGTGTCCAAGCGCTTCGACGCGCTGCCAGGCAGCGAGCACATCCACGTCCTGCGCGACGTCACGCTGGAGATTGCGCGCGGCGAATCGGTCGCCATCGTCGGGCCGTCCGGTTCGGGCAAGAGCACGCTGCTCAACCTCATCGGCACACTCGACCGCCCCACGTCCGGCCAGCTCAAACTCGACGGGCAGGATTTGAGCCAACTCGACGACGAGCAACTGGCCGCTGTTCGCAACCGGGAGATTGGTTTCATCTTTCAAGCGCACCACCTCCTGCCGCACTGCACGGTGCTGGAGAATGTCCTCGTCCCGACGCTGGCCCTCCCAAAGTTCCGTAGCAGCCGACGTCAGGAGGCTCTGACCTCTCCGTCTGAAATCCACAAGCCAAAATCTAAAATAGATCAGAGCCTCCTCACGTCGGCTGCTACGGAGGATTTGGGGAGCAACGACCCCGATGAACGTGCGACAAAACTTCTCCAACGTGTTGGCCTCGGCGAACGGATGCACCATCGGCCCGGTCAACTCTCCGGGGGCGAACGCCAGCGCGTGGCCGTCGTCCGCGCGCTTATCAACCAGCCGAAGCTGCTCCTTGCCGATGAACCGACCGGCGCGCTCGACCGCGCTGCCGCGCAGGAACTGGCGAAGCTTCTCGTCGAATTGAACCGCGAACAAGGCGTCACCCTCATCGTCGTCACCCACGCGCTCGACCTGGCGCGGCAGATGGGGCGGGTGCTGGAACTGGCGGATGGCCGTCTCGTGCAAGGATGACCGTCCGCACGCTCATCCTCCGCAGCCTCCGCTTTCACTGTCGTGCGCATCTGGGCGTGGTGCTCGGCGCGGCGGTCGGCAGCGCGGCGCTCATCGGCGCGCTGGTGGTGGGCGATTCGGTGCGCGGCAGCTTGCGGGATCGGGCGTTGGAACGGCTGGGGCGGATTCAATTCGCGCTGGCGCCCGCGGATCGGTTTTTCGGAAGCGGACTGGCGCAGCGTATGCCCGGCTGGCCGCGTGACTCGTGGCGGGTGGACGGCGGCAAGACTTCGGTTTGTTACGAGACCAAACCCGTGGGCCTGCTGACGCTGCCGGCGCTGGCGGCGCGAGGGGATGGCGCGGCCCGCGCCAACCGTGTCAACTTGATCGGTGCAACTCACGACCCGAATTACGGCGGGCGCAACGACTACGTCTGCTTCTGGGATTTGGCGCCCGGCGACCGCATCGTCATCCGCCCCGGCGAAGTCTGGTTGAACCCGGCGCTCGCCGCACAACTCACCGCGCGCGTCGGCGACACGCTCGTGTTCCGCGTCCACAAGCCCGGCGCGCTTTCCCGCGACACGCCCATCGCGCCGCGCGCGGACGCCAGCGTGGCCTTGCGCCTGCGCGTGGCGGGCGTGTGCCGGGCGGACGAACTCGGCAACTTCAGCCTCCGGCCCAGCCAGACACCGCCCCTCAACGCATTCGTGAACCCGGCGGAGTTGCAGCAGGCCGCCGAACTGGACGGACGGGTCAATCTGCTCGTGGCTCCCGGAATCTGTCTGAGCCAACCAAGCGAGCGTTCCCGGTTTCGCAAAGCACTCGAGTGGGTTGGTTTCGGCCTCCCCGAAAATGAGCGGCCTCCGCAGTATCTGAAGCCGGACAAGAGCCTCGGCGATTTCGCGCGCGACCTGAAGGCTGCGGCGCGATTGGACGACTACGAGGCGCGGTTGAACGCGTTGCCCGGTGGAGCGATCGAACTGGCCTCTCGCCGCATTTTCCTGGATCCCGCGCTGGCGCGCACCGCTCTCACCGCTCAGACGAACGGTTCCCCCTTGCTCACGTATCTGGTCAACCTCCTGCGCGCCGGCACGAACACCACGCCCTACTCGATGGCCACCGCCGCCGGCCCGCCGTGGACGCCACAGGACATGCGCGACGACGAAATTGTCATCAACCAATGGCTCGCGGACGACCTGAAACTCAAGCCCGGCGACACACTCGACCTCGCTTATTTTCAGCCGGAGTCCGGCGCGCGGCTGGTGGAAGTGACGAACCGGTTTCGCGTTCGCACGGTCGTGCCGGTGGAAGGCATCCATGCCGACCGCACGCTGATGCCGGAGTTTCCAGGAGTCGCCAAAGCCGAGAGCACGCACGATTGGGACGCGGGCTTTCCGCTGGTTCACAAGTTCCGGGAGAAGGATGATCAATACTGGAAGGAACACCGCGGCACGCCCAAGGCGTTCGTCACGCTCGCCGCCGGCCAGAAGATGTGGGGCAACCGCTTTGGCAATCTCACGGCCATTCGTTTCCCGGTGCCGCCGAATACAACCGCCCCGGCGTTTCGTGGCGCGCTGGAATCGAATCTCCTGTCCCGTCTGAAACCCGAAGACCTCGGCCTGCGCTTCGAGCCGGTGCGGGAGCAGGCGCTCAAGGCGGCGAACGAGGCGCAGGACTTCGGGCAACTGTTCCTCGGCTTCAGTTTCTTCCTCATCATCGCGGCGCTCATCCTCATGGGGTTGTTGTTCCAGTTTGGACTGGAGCAACGCACGAAGGAGATCGGCACGTTGCTGGCGCTGGGCTTTACGCCAAGACTGGTGCGGCGGTTGTTCCTGTGGGAAGGGACGGCGCTGGCGTTTTTCGGCGGCGTGCTCGGCGTGCTTGGCGGCCTCGCCTACGCGCGGGCGATGCTGCACGGGTTGACGACCGTGTGGCGCGACGCGGTGGGCACGTCCGCGCTGGGTTTTCATGTGACGGCGGCGACGCTCGTGACCGGGCTGGCGGCCAGCGTCGTCGTGAGCGCGCTGACCATTGCGCTGGTGTTGCGCCAGCAGGCGCGGCGGCCGGCGCGGGAGTTGTTAGCGGGCGAGGGAGAGTTTCAAGTTTCAGGTTTCAAGTTTCAAGTTGCGCGCCGAAGCGCGTGGCTGGCGGCAGTGACGGGCGGTGGTGCGGTGGCGATTGTCGGCTGGGCTTTGGCGACGAAGCAAACGGCGGCGGCGGGCGCGTTTTTTGGCGCGGGATCTCTTCTGCTGATGGCGGGATTGTTCATCGCGGCGGCGTGGTTCGCCCGACTAACGAATTCAGCCGGCGGACGAACCGCGCGCTTGACGCTGGTGGCGCTGGCGGTTCGCGCCCTTGCGCGGCGGCGCAAGCGGAGTCTGGCGGTGGCGGGGTTGCTGGCGTGCGGGAGTTTTCTCATCGTGGCCATCGGCGCGTTCAAACTGGATGCAAACGAGGCGGCGGCGAAGCGTTCCTCCGGCACCGGCGGCTTCGCATTGATCGGTGAGGCAACGCTGCCGGTCGTGCAGGATTTGAACAGCGCAGCAGGCCGGGAGTTTTTCGGTCTGGACGAAGCAGATCTGGCCGGCGTGAGCGTGGTGCCGCTACGGGTGCGCGACGGGGACGACGCGAGTTGCTTGAACTTGAACCGCGCGCAGAAACCGCGCCTGCTGGGCGTGAAGCCAGAGTTGCTGGCGAGTCGCGGGGCATTCACTTTCGCCAGCGTGGCGAAAGGATTTTTGGTGAAGGACGGATGGGAATTACTTCGTAGCAGCCGACGTAAGGAGGCTCTGACTTCCCAGTTGCCAATTGCCAACCGCCAATCGCCAATAGATCAGAGCCTCCTTACGTCGGCTGCTACGGGAGATGATGAAATCCCCGCCATCGGCGACGCCGCTTCGATCCAATGGGCGTTGGGCAAGAAGGTTGGCGACACGCTGGATTTCGTGGATGAGCGCGGGCGTCCGTTCAAGGTGCGGCTGGTGGGCGCGCTGGCCAATTCCATTCTCCAGGGCAGCCTGCTGATCTCGGAGGAAGCGTTCCTGAAAAGGTTCCCCGGTGAAAGCGGCCATCGAATGTTTCTCGTGGACGCCCCGTCGAACAGCGTGTCGCCAGTGTCCACCACTCTCAGCCGCGCGTTGCAGGACGTCGGGTTGGAACTGACTCCGGCGGCGCGGCGACTGGCGCAGTTCAATGCGGTGCAAAACACGTATCTGAACACGTTTCAGGTGCTGGGCGGTCTGGGCTTGTTGCTAGGCAGCGCGGGGCTGGGCGTGGTGGTGCTGCGAAATGTTTTGGAGCGACGCGGCGAACTGGCGCTGCTGCAGGCGGTCGGGTTCCGGCGGCGCGTGTTGCGCTGGCTGGTGCTGGGCGAACACGGCGGGTTGTTGTGGATTGGTTTGGGCGTGGGCACGGTCGCGGCGCTGGTGGCGATCCTGCCGGTGTTGCTGGCGCCGGGGGCAGAAGTGCAATGGCGTCCGCTCGCCGCGACGCTCGCGGGCGTGCTGGTGAGCGGCATGGCGTGGACGTGGGTGGCGACGTGGGCGGCGTTGCGCGGGCGGTTGCTGGATGGGTTGAGGAATGAGTGAATCGTAGAATCGTAGAATCGTTACATGATTACATCGTTACATCGTTGCATCGGATGGGCCGGCACAGTGGCGCTGCTCGCCATTGTCGGACTGGCGCGGCCAGGCTTGGCGCAGAGCAAACTGCTTTACGAAAATAGTTTTGAGAAAGCGGAGGTGAACAAGGTGCCGGATGAATTCCTGGTGCTCAACGGCGCGTTCAGCGTGAAGGAGGAGGGCGGGAACAAATTCCTCGAACTGCCAGGCGCGCCGCTGGACGATTTCGGCGTGTTGTTCGGCCCCACGGAGAAGGACGGCGTCGCGGTGTCAGCGCGCGTTCACGGCACGGGCAAGGGGCGGCGCTTCCCGGCATTCGGCGTCGGGCTGAACGGCGTGGGCGGCTACAAGCTGCAAGTCGCCGCGTCCAAGAAGGCGCTCGAACTGTTCAAGGGCGAGGAGGTCGTGACCAGCGTTCCTTACGCCTGGGAGTCCGGCGCGTGGACGATGCTGCGCCTGCAGATCCGCAAGGTGCAGACCGGCGAATGGCGAATCGAAGGCAAGGCATGGAAACAAGGCGCGACGGAGCCATCCGAGTGGGCCATCACGCACACGGAGAAGTTGGAACCAATCGCGGGACGCGCTTCCATCACCGGCAACCCGATCTCCGGCACGCCCGTTCGCTTCGACGATCTGCGCTTGCAAGCCGCTGCGGAAAAACCCTGACGTTCAGGGGCGCGGTGGCAGACCGGCCTTCTGCCGGATGGCCTGCGCGCGGTTGGCAAGCGTTTTGGATTCGGCAAGGCGGCCTTGTTCGTAGCGCAAGTGGGCCATCTCTTCCAAGGTGTTCGCGACCAGCGGATGTTCGCGTCCCAACTTTTTCTCACGAATGGCCAGCACCTGATGACACAAAGGATCCGCCTCGGCCAGGCGGTTCTGTTTCAAGTAAAGGAAGGCCAGGCTGTGGAGCGCCAGCGCGGCGGCCACGCTTTCTTTGCCCACATTCCGCTGGTAAAGCGTCAGGGTGCGTTTGAGCGCCGCTTCCGCTTCGGCGGGCCTGCCTTGTTTGGAGTAAACCGAGGCCAGGTTCCCGAGCGTGGCCGCCACATCGGTGTAGGAAACGTCCGCCCGGAATTGCGCCAGCCCCTCCGACGTCATCCTGGTTTGAGTGCGCGGTGATTCGAAAATCTCCAGCGCCTCCTTGTAAAGCCGCTCGGCGTCCCCGTAATTTCCCCGCACCATATGAATGATTGCCCGGGCGTTCAAAGTCCGGGCTACCACCAGGTGGGAAGCGCCAAGCTTCTGCGAAAAGATTTTTTCCGCGCGCACGTTCAGCAGCAGGGCGCGATCGTATTGCTCAAGTTGTCCACAGACCAGGGCGAGGTTGACGAGAACATCCGCCACCACAATGTGGTTGCTGCCCAGTTCGTTTTGCCGCAGATCCAGTGCGTCCTGGTAAACCAACTCGGCCTGCGAATACTTTTGATGGGAGAACAGCAACCGCCCCCAATCCGTCAGCGTTTCAGCCGTGCGACTGTCCTGCTTCGGAAACTTCCGCGCCTCGCGCGCGGCGGCGGCGTAGAGCCGTTCAGCCTCCGCAAAATCGTTTTGCTTTTCGGCTTTCCTCGCGGCGTCGCGGTGCTTCTTCCACGCCTTGACGTCGCCCGTCGCGCGTGGTGGCAGCGAGTCCGACAGCCGCTTGAAATCTTCCACCGTCACAGCGGGGCTTGGGGGGTGGGGAGCCGGGGTGTCTTGCGCGGACACCGCACCGAGTCCAGCCAGACTCAGGGCCATCATGAGCAGTTTCAAACGCGCGGCGAGCCACCGTGATGGGAATAATGACATGGCTTTCAAGGTGCAGCAGAGTGACGGAAGGCAGTCGCTGGTCAAGCGCGCATTCGGAGTTTCCCAAACAAACGGAGGCAGCTAGGCTGGCTTGGATGAACTGCGTGGTGACCGCCGGGCCGACGTACGAGCCGCTGGATGAAGTGCGGCGGCTCACCAATTTTTCCACGGGCCGGCTTGGCTCGGAGCTGGTCAATTTTCTGGCCGCGCGCGGACACCACGTCACCCTGCTCATCGGCCAGCAGGCCACCTGGCGCGGGGAATGCCAGCCGGGGCGCATGGAGACTTTCACCACCACGGATGACCTGCGTTCGCGGTTGCACACGCTCGCTTCGCAGCCGGTGGACGCGATTTTTCACGCGGCGGCAGTGAGCGATTTCGCCTTTGGAAAAACGTGGCAGCGCACCGCCGATGGAAGCTTGATTCCATTCAAGGCCGGAAAAATTTCCTCGCGCCTGGACAATGTGCTCGTGGAACTGACGCCCACGGGCAAGATCATCGCCGACTTGCGCGATTGGTTTCCACGCGCGTGCCTGACGGGGTGGAAATTCGAGGTGGACGGCAAGCGCCCCAACGCCATCGCCAAAGCTGAACAACAACTGACCGACTACCGCACCACGGCCTGCGTCGTCAACGGGCGCGCGTACGGCGAAGGCTTTGGATTGGTCACAGGGGCGGGCCGAATCAGGCATCTGGCGGACAGGGAGGCATTGTTCGCGGCGCTGGAAGAATTGCTGGCGCGACGCGCTATTCCCGGTTCTTCGAGTCCATGAGAATCGTCACCGGGCCGTCGTTGGTCAGGCGCACCTGCATGTCCGCGCCAAACTCGCCGCTCGGCACGGGGCGGCCAAAAGCTTCCGCCAGTTTGCACAGAAATGCTTCGTAGAGCGGGAGGGCGGTTTCCGGCCGCGCCGCGCGAAGGTAGGAGGGACGGTTGCCCTTGCGTGTGCTGGCAAAGAGCGTGAACTGGCTGATGACCAAGATCCCGCCTCCACTTTCTTTCACCGAGCAGTTCATCACGCCCTGCCCGTCGTTAAAGACGCGCAACCGCACAAGCTTCCCGCTTAACCACTCGAGATCGTCGGCCGTGTCCGCCGCTTCGACCGCCACCAGCACCAGCAACCCCGCGCCGATAGCGGCTGCGGTTTGCCCGCCGATGGCAACGGAGGCTTCGGTGACGCGCTGGATGACGGCTCGCATTTTCGACAAGTTTCGGACTGGTCCGCGACAGATCAAAACACCATCACGATGCGAGAACCACTCCCTCTCGAACGCACTTACGCCCACCGTTGGAACGATGCCATCGCTTTTCTGCCGCCATATCACTCAGGGGAACAAGTTTGACCGTCGCGTCGGGGAAAAAGTGGCGGAGAGAGGGGGATTCGAACCCCCGATACGGTTTAACCCGTATAACGGTTTAGCAAACCGTCGCTTTCGGCCACTCAGCCATCTCTCCAACACTGTCAAAATGAAACTCCATCCACGCGCGGAGGCAAGATAATTCTCCCGTTCAATGGGTGCTTGCACGATTGCGCGCCTTGATTCGACTGTACCCGTGTGTCCAAGATCGTCACGAAGGCGGACGATTGCGTTTTTTGACCCCGACTGAAACTTGCTCACTGGAGAAGAAGATTGATGGGGAAGCCCCGCACCTACGGTGCGTCCGGCGCAAACAACTTGGGTTGAGCCTTGTCCCACTCCGCTTTCGAGACGGATCGTCTTTCGTGCAGATGGACATACGTGCCCTTCTTGTTGCCGACCACGATGTCAGGAAGACCGTCTCCGTTGATGTCGCCAGCGACGACTTGTGTGCCCACACCGGAAGCGGCGTCGATCAGATGCGGAAGAAAGTCCACGCTCTTGTCGTTACCACGCGCCAGCTTGAACCAATACAGCACCGCCGCATCATTGCGATCCGGATCACCGGTGCGCCCGTGCGACCAAAAGCGTTTGCCGGTGAGGATGTCCTTGAGGCCGTCGCCGTCCATGTCCACGAGTTCAATCGCGTGCAGTTCGGAGAACTTGACGCCGTATTTATTTTCGCGCGGCTCCTTGTTCATGAAGATGTGTTCACGGAATTTTATCTCGCCACCGTCACGGAACTGCTCATACCACGCGAGCCCGAAGCCGTGCGCGGCCAGAGCGGTGATGACATCGTTGAGGCCGTCGCCATTCACGTCGTAGGCGTGCATTTGCGAGCCGCCGGTGCCGAAGAACTGTTTGTGAAACTTCCACTCCGGGTCGCCCGCCAGTGATGCGGGTTGCTCCCACCAGCCATTCTTCTCCAGCAGATCGAGCCGGCCATCGCCGTTCAAGTCGCCCAACCCCAGGCCGTGGGTGAAGTTGCCGTATTTGTTGTTCGGCGAAATCGAGTGAAACTGCCACGGCCTGGTCGGGTCGCTCCACTCCGGCGCGGCGTAGCCATATTGGCCCTTGGTAATGCAGATCAACTCCGGTTTGCCATCGCCGGTGAGGTCGGCAAAGGTCGGCGACTCGTTGTCGGTCTGCGCGAAAATGACGTGCCGCGCCCAATGACCTTCCTTGCCCTTGGGATTTTCAAACCACGACGTGTCCTTGCCGGGAAAGCCGATGATGAGAATGTCGTTCCAGCCGTCCTGATTGAAGTCGTGGGTCCAGGCAAAAAAGTTGTCCGAATACGTGTTCTTGCTGCCCAGCGTGCCTTCGAAGCCGGGCACCGCCACCGTCGTCAACGAGCCGAGCTTTAATTGGAAGGCCGCCGTGGACGGATAATATTCGTGGCGTTTGGTGAAATCAGGTCCTTCCCACCACCACGGCCCGGAGATGATGTCGTTCTTCCCGTCGCGGTTCAGGTCGCCGAAGGTGGCACCCTCGCTCCAGAACTGGTCGCTCAACTGGATTTTCTTGAAGCTGTGCAGTTCCTCCGCACCCGCCAGTACCGCAGTGCAAAGCAATCCGGCGCTCAGGAGCCAAAGCCTGGCAACGTCCAGTGGATTAGGATTCATTCGCGGGGTTGGACGGTCCAGACGCGGCGGCATTTCAATTTGTTTTCCGGCAAGTCGTGGGTTCCGTCATCGCTTGTACGTGAACGTCCGCCTGCGATGGCCATCTGCAAGAATTCACTTCCAGGAGGGGAATGGCAAAAAAGAAGGGACCGGGCTTGCGCCCGGTCCCTCGTGTTGGACTTAATTGTCGGCTCGCTTCCGAGCGTCAGTTATTTCGCGTCGGACGCTTGGTCGGACGTTTGGTCGGCGTTTTGACCTTCGGCGGTTTCTTCGAGCAGTCCGGGCAACCATCGATAATCGCCTGTGCCGCCCTACGCCGCCGCCGCCTGTGGCACCGCCTGCGTCACCACCGGGCTGGGGGCGCTTTGGCCGGCGCTGTTGCGCGCCTTCACGCGCAACTTCACCGTCACCCCCGGCGGGAACTCCAGGTCCGCCACTGTGTCATGCACCGTGGCCGCGTGGACAAACTCCACCGCGTCGCCCACCGCCGCTTCGATCTCGTACCAATCCGCCCGCAGGCTATCCAGCCAGTCCAGCGAGATGTAACCGGGGAAACCGGGCCGTGCCTCGATGACCGTCACCGGCTCCGGTGCGCGGAGATCCGCCGGCACGCGGGCAATGAAATCCAGCCAGCGCGGGTCCTCCGGCTTGAGCAACGATTCGACCTGTTTGCGTGAACCGCGCATCTGCTCCATGAGCAATTCGTGCCCGGTGTCGCGCGCGTCGCGCTTGGCGCGCTGACCGCATTTGGCGGTGTTCAGCGCGGTCTCGGCGGTGCCCAACGCCGTGACGTGCGTGCCGGCAAGCTGCGCCGTCACCCCCGCGGCCGCGTTCTGTTGTGCCGCATGGCCCGTGAAATACGACTGCAACGCCCGGACCAGATTCAACGCCCCGGCCGTGTCCTTGGGAATGGCGAGCGTGCGATTGACCCAGCCCGCCTGCGTCCAGGCCGTGGACCATTGGTCGCCCAGGAACGATTTGAGCACCCGGCGCGCGTTCACCGTGTAAAGGATGGCGGTGGCGCGGGCGGCCTGGAGGTTGTTGGACGCCGCGAGCGTGGCGCTGCGAGCCGCCTGGAACGACAGCTCCAATTGCTGCGCGTTACCGAGCGTTGAGTTCAAGCTGGACCCGCTGAAGTGGACCAGACCGAGGGACGCTTCGTGCGCGAGGACGCCAGCATTCCATTTGCTGGTCTGACTGTAGAGGAGGCTTTTTTTCATAGCTTTGTTTGTATCTGTTCGCGCTCATTGCGCGAAATTTGCATAGCAAAACGCTTGCCACTGGAAAAACGGTCAACTGGGAACCACTCTGTTCCCTTCGTGACACCGCCAGCCCAGCCGCTACACTCCAACCCATGCCGAACGCCGAAAAACTGCAAACTTTCGTGCAATGGTGCGCTACTCACATCACCGGTGACGAAAAGGGAGAGGCGCAAATCTTTCTGGACCGTCTCTTTCAAGCCTTCGGCCAGCCCGGCTGCCTCGACGTCGGCGGTGCGACGGAGTTCCGCATCCGCAAAGACAAGGAGGACGGCGGCGGTACGGCCTTCGCCGACTACGTCTGGAAACCCGTCGTGCTCGTGGAAATGAAAAAGCGCGGCACGGATTTGCAGAAGCACTATCGCCAGGCTTTCGATTACTGGACGCGCCTCGTGCCCAATCGCCCGCGCTACGTCGTGCTCTGCAACTTCGACGAGTTCCGCGTTTACGATTTCGACACCGACCTCGACACGCCCAAGGACACCGTCGCGCTGAAAGATTTGCCGGAGCGCTGGGGGCCGCTGGCGTTTCTTGCGCCCGGTTCGCCCAAGCCGACGTTTGACAACGACCGCGAAAAGGTCACGCGCGAGGCGGCGGATTGTCTCGCCGACTGTTTCCGCAAGCTCGTGAAACGCGGCGTGCCCCAGCCCGAGGCGCAACGCTTCATCCTGCAAATGCTCGTGGCCCTCTTTGCCGAGGACATCGATCTGCTGCCCAAATATCTCGTCGCCTCCATTCTGGAGGAATGCCACAGCCCCACCGACACCTACGACCTGATCGGCGGCCTGTTCGAGGCCATGAACACCAACCCGCCCAAGTCCGGCGGACGGTTCAAGGGCGTGCGCTACTTCAACGGCGGGCTGTTTCGCGAACCCGCCCGGCTGGAACTCCTCGATCAGGAGCTCGTGCTGCTCCGGCAGGCCGCGAAGTTCGACTGGTCCAAGGTGCAGCCCGAAGTCTTCGGCACGTTGTTCCAGCATTCGATGAACGACGAGGAGCGCCACGCCTTCGGCGCGCACTTCACCAGCCCGGCGGACATCATGAAGATCGTCAAGCCGACCATCACCGATCCGTGGTCGGAACAGATTGAAGGCGCGAAGACGTTCAAGCGCCTGCGCGAACTCCGCGACCGGATGCAGACGTTCCGCGTGCTCGATCCCGCCTGCGGCTCCGGGAACTTCCTCTACATCGCCTATCGCGAGATGAAGCGGCTGGAGGCGCGCATCTACGAACGCATCGACACGGAGTTTCCCAAGCACGCCAGCGAGGGCGAGGGCCAGATGCGCTTCAGCTACCTGAGCGCGCAAAACTTCTACGGACTCGACATCCTGCCCTTCGCCGTCGAGATCGCCAAAGTCACGATGATGATTGCGCGCAAGCTGGCCATTGACGAACTGCACATCACCGAACAACCGCTCCCGCTCGACAACCTCGACCAGAATTTCATCGCCGCCGACGCGCTGCTCACGCCCGA
>JANNEF010000346.1:0-2126 GCA_031378375.1 Verrucomicrobiota bacterium
GCAAGCGCGGCGGAAACGTCACGGCCTCTTTCCACCGAAGTCTGGATGCGCTGGCCGCAAATCCTGCGCTCAATCCTTACGACGCGCTTTTTCCAATTGATTCCTCCTGACCGTCCGGTCCAGCCACAACTGAGGCATTACCGCGCCATTGGACATCAGGCACATCCCGGTTTCTTGCAAGATAGGGTGCCTGGCGTTGCGCGTGAGTGGGTCAGGCTTCCAGCCTGACGGTTGGCGGGGCATCCCTGCCCCGCCTTCCCCTGTCCGCGCGGCCTTGGAACTGGCAGCAGGATGCTGCCAGAACCGGCAGACAGGATGTCTGCCCCACCTCACCCCGCCGCGCGGCACCACGGCTGCAAGAAACTGGGATGCGCCGCGGGATGAAACCGTCTGCCCTCGCGTCCCCCCTGCAAAAAAACGGGCGGTGAGCCATTGGCCCACCGCCCGCGTACGCACCGACTTTCCATCAATAACTGTAGGGCCGGTTTTGCGGCAGTTGGAAATCCGTGCGCGCCTGCACGCTCTCCGTCTTGCGCGGCGGCCAGAGCGTGTCCGCCGCGTATTGGATTTTCTTGCGCCGCGCGATGATGTTCTTGACCAGCGCGTCCCGCGTGGCCCGGTCCTGCTTGGCCCTGGCCTCCTCGGTGAGTTGCGGGATGTTCGCATTCACATACGTCGCGCGCTCCCCCTGCACCTGCACGATGAAATCCGTGTTCAAGCCGGCGGGCCGCTCCTCGTTGGCCTTGTCCAGGATCGCCAGCGAACTGCGTTCCAACAGCGGACGGCTGTCCGCCAGCCGCTGGCCCACCAGATAATTGTCCAGCCGCGCCGGCTCGTCCGGCAGGAACGCCACGCGCGCCGCGCTCTGAATCGTCTGGAGACTGGCCACCAGCGTCTGTTCGGCGGCGGCTTCGGACAACGTGGCGCCCTTGCGCGCGTGGTCGCAATTGACGGCCGTCTGGCTCTTCTGCCCGGCGGCCGCGATGCTCGCCACCAGCGCGATGATGAATGACGGGTCCACGCCGCGCGCGGCCAGCGACGCGGCGTATTCGGGCTTCTTCGCCGCGTTGCAGATTTCCGTCGCCTTGACCAGTTCGGCCTCGATCTCTTTGTTGAATTCGCCGGGCGATGCCGGCGGGGACTCCGGTTCCGCTGCGGCGCTCGCGCCGGGGTCGGGACTGGACCCGGTCGCGCCCGCGCTCGCGGCGGTGGTGGTGGTGGCATCGTTCGACTCGTCCGTGTTCGGATCGGGCAACGGGGTGGCGGTGTTGGATTCAGGCATAACTTTTTTCAGGTTCTTGATTTTTCAATTCGTTAAATTGTCATTCATCACTTTCAACCCTGTAATCGGCGGAAGAACGAATTCCTTTAGCCCGGCTCCCGCACCCTGGCGGCGGTGCAACCTCCCGGCGAGGCTGGCGCCAAGCCGGAGCACACCGGCCCGAAGCGATTTTTGCCTGCCACGAATCCAGTTTTGGTTGGAACGAAGCGGGTTTTGGTCAGCACGAATCCAGTTTTCGTCGGCGCGAATCAAATCCTGGCTGGCGCGAAGTTATTTTTGGCTGGCGCGAAGTTTTTTTTGATCGCCGCGACCCCGGGGCGCGGCAAATTGTGCCCGGTCAAACCACCGCGCTGTTCTGCCGGCGGCGGACGATCCGCGCGAAGCGTCGTGGAGTGCGGTGACAAGCGAAGCGCGACACCGCTTTGCACTCGCCCACGATGCCGGCGAGTGCGACCGCCTCCGCCGGTGCGAAAGCGGCGTCGCGGCGCCGCAGCACTCCATGACGCTTCGCGCGCTTCAGTGCGCCACCCACCACTGGCGCACCTGGGCCAGCACCGTGGACTTGCTGCCCACGGGAAGGCGCTCCGCCCAACGCCCGTTGACTCGCCACCGGAACGACCGCGACGCGAAGGGCAAATCCACCCACTCCACCCGCAACGCCTGGCCGGAGCGGTGGTCTTTAACCGTGCGCCGTGCGCCTGACCGGGGTGTGATTAAAAGTGGGTGAGGGGAGAGAAGATTTCCGCGGAATAAAATGTACAAATTTAGCCACTTGCCTCAATAAAGGCGGGATGAAGCAGCACATCAGCAGCCCCAAGTTCACCCGACAAGAAACCCAACTCAT
>JANNEF010000349.1:0-24035 GCA_031378375.1 Verrucomicrobiota bacterium
GCTCCATGGTGGGAATGGCCGCGATTTGTTCCAGAAGATGTGTTTTGTCGGGTGGATTCATAAAGTACCTAGAACACTAGGCACACCCACTCGAAAAACAAGCCGCAAATCTTAAATTGGAAGAATTTTGTCTCACACCCCGGCGGGTCGGACAGGAGTGGAAGATCGGGAAATTCTGAGCGCGACTGGCCACCACCCGCCCTACTTCAACAAGTGCTCGCGAAAGAATTGAATCGTCGCCAGGAACTGGAAGTCGGCGTTTTTCTTTTTTGCGAAGCCGTGGCCTTCGTCCTTGGCCATGAGGTACCAGACGCGCCCGCCGTCAGCGGAACTTTCGCGGATGGCCTTGACCATCTGCTCGGATTCCGTGACGGGCACGCGGGGATCGTTTTTGCCCTGCACGACGAACAGCGGCTTCCGAATCTTGCCGACGTTGGCCGTGGGTGAAATCTTTCCCAGATGTTCCGCCATCTTCGGGTCGCGCTCATCGCCGTATTCGACACGGCGCAGGTCGCGGCGGTAGTCCTGCGTATTCTTGAGAAAGGTGAGGAAGTTCGAGATGCCCACGATGTCCACGCCGCACCGGAGCTGATCATTGAAGTGCGTCATCGCCGCCAGCACCATATAGCCGCCGTAGCTCCCGCCGATGACGGCGATGCGCCCACCATCCAGCCGTGCGTCGCGCTTGATCCACTCGATGACCGCGCCGATGTCGCGCACGGAGTCTTCGCGTTTGAAACCGTTGTCGAGCGTGAGGAAGGTTTTCCCGTAGCCGTCCGAGCCGCGCACGTTTGGGTAAACGATGGCCACGCCCAGTTCGCTCAGGAAATAGTTGTTCCGCGCCTGGAAAATCGGGCGCGACTGGCTCTCCGGCCCGCCGTGAATGCTGATGAGCACCGGGCGCGGGCCGGGAAATTTCTTCGGGTCGGGCCGATGGACGAACGCAGAGATGCCGAGACCGTCGAAGCTCCTCAGCTTGATCAACTCCGGCTCGACGAAGGTTTGCGGGTTGAGTCCGCCGGTTTCGCTTTCGGTCCAGCGTTCGAGTTTTCCGGTCTTCACGTCGAACGAGTAGGCGTCGCTGGGCGAGCGTGCCGAGTTGAGGGTGAACGCAAGGTCGCGGCCGTTCGCGTGCCATTCCAGACCGCGAATCACGCCGAGCGGCAGGCCGGGCCGGCGCAACTCACGGCCGCTCCGCGCGTCGAGCAGGCGCAGCGCGCTCGCGCCGTCCTCGTTCGACACGAAGGCAAGCGTCCGCCCGTCCGGCGACAGTTCAAAATCCTCCACGTCGGACGGGAGGTTCGCGGTGAGCGGCGTGAGTTTCTTCGTGACCAAATCCATCCGGCACAGACGCTGGAACTCCGCGTCTTTGTCCGTCGTTACGAAAATGCCGCGACCATCCTTCGTGAACTGCGCTTTGCTCCACGAGACTTTCTCGCCGGTCTTGGGCGAAACGAGTTCCTTTGCACCCGTCTTCGTGTCAGCCAGCCAGAGGTGGCTTTCGTTGATCGAGATGTATTCGCCGAGCAGTAACTTCGTTTCATCCGGCGACCAGTCGTAGATGCGCCAGCCACCGCCGGTGACTTCCGTTAGCAGCCGTGCGGTGCCCGGCTCCAGCGGATTCACCAGCCAGATGTCGTTGTCCTTGCCGTTGCGTTTTGTGGACGTGTGGGCGAGCCATTTGCCGCTGCGCGCCCACTTGAGGCTGTCGTTGCGGGATTTGCCGTCGGTGATGAGCGTGATCTTCCCGTCGTCGAAATCGAGCCGGTGAAGCTGGTAAAACTCGCTGCCGCCCGCGTCCTGCGCGAACACCATGCAAGCGCCCGTTAGCGGATGAAACGAGCCACCCGCGACCGGCTCGGTGGTGAAGGTGAGTTGCCGCCGCGCGCCGCCGGGCATCCTGACGTGGTGCAACTGTGTCGCGTCGGCGAAGCGCGTGGTGACGAGCATCTCGCGCCGGAGCGGGTGCCAGTTGTTGAACGACGCGGCGCGGAATTCCAGGTAGCGACCGGCGTCGGTCCGCAGTTCCGCCGGGATCGGCGGCACGCCTTCGACGACGAGGTTGTCGGGAATTTGGGCGCGAGTGCAGAGCGGGAGAAGCAGGGCGACGAGGACAGAAGTAATTTTCATTCGAGGTTGTGTCGTGTTCGACCGGTGGCGTGTGAATTCAAGGGACGCGCTGTCACCAATTTCACGCGCCACGCGCCACGCATCACGTTCCGAAAACTTCCGCTTGTCAGTCACAGATACCGGTCTTAGATTGGCCCGCATGGTGAGTAACAAATCGTTTCCAGTCCAAGAATTTCTGACGGGCGTGCGGCAGTATCTTTCGGCTTACGCGCTCGTGCGCGAGACCGACGCGCACGGCAGGCCGGGCCGCAACGCGCTGACCACCGGTCTCGGTGAGAACGCCTTTTACCTTTTCGACGCGGAGGCGGTGTGCGCCGTCGGCCACGCCATCGAAGACATGGCGCTGGAGGAGGCTGATGGCACTTTGCTGGCGGCGTTCCAACAGTTCAAAAACTTCGAGCCGCATCGCGAGCGTTACCTGCACCTGGCCGCGACGATTGAGCGCGCGGAGATCCTGGCGACCGGCACCGCGCCGCGCGGCACCCGCCACCTCAAATTCACCAAGGACGCCAAAAGCTCGCTGCAAGATTTCAGGATCGTGCTCTACCAAGGCCGGCACCGGCAGGCGTTGATGATTGGCCGGCAGGCCAACCAGGCCGCCGCGTTCGACGACAGACAATTCACGGGCTTCTTCACTTTCAACCCGCGCCTGATCGCGAGCGTCCGGCAGGACGTAATGGATGTCGTCGCCGGTCGCGCGCCGTTGCTGCGCGAGTTCACGCGGTTGCACGCGCTGGACCAGGCGGCCAAACAGATCAAGAGCGAGTTCGCCCGCGAGAAGGACGCCGTGGACCACGCTGTGGCCCGACTCCTGACCGACAGCCGGCGTTATCGCGCCAAGAATTTCGCGTCCGACCTGGAAAAAGGATTGTCCCGCCTGCACCAGTGGAAAACGCGCCTGCCGGAACTGCTCGCCCGGGCCGAAGGCCGTTAGCCAGCAATGATTGAACTGATTCAAGTCCCCTGGAGTCCCTACTGCCTGGTGCAGCGCCGGATTCTGGAGTTCAGCGGAGCGCCGCACAAACTCGTCAACATCCCGCCCTCCGACCGCTCGCTGATCTGGCGGCTCACGCGCCAGCGTTACTATCAGGTTCCCGTGCTCAAGGACGGGCGCAACGTCCTCTTCGAGACAGACGAAAACTCGCAGGTCATCGCCAAGTACCTCGAATCGAAACTGGACCTCGGACTGTTCCCTTCGCAGTGGGACGGCATTCAGAAAATCATCTGGCGTCACATCGAGAACGACATTGAGGGCCTCACCTTCAAACTCAACGACGCCCACTACCGCGAGTTCGTGCCCGTGCCGGAGCAGATGCAGTATCTTCGCTTCAAGGAGCGCAAATTCGGGCGCGGCTGTCTCGACCAGTGGATGGCGCAGCAAAAACAACTCGCCGCCGCCTTGACCGACCTGCTGGTGCCCTTCGAGCAGATGCTCGCCGGCAAACCATTCCTCCTCGACCAGCGGCCGCGCTTCCTGGACTTCGACCTCTGGGGGATGCTGGCCAACTACCTTTACTCCGGTCATTACAAACTGCCCGCCGCCCAGCCGCGCCTGCGCCGGTGGCACGCGCACATGACCAGCCTCAAATCTGCCGATGTATAGTTGTGAAAAATTACGTCCTCGACACCAACGTCCTCCTCCACGACCCCAACTCCCTCCTCAGCTTCAAGAACAACAACGTCCTCGTGCCCATCGAGGTCATCGAGGAAATTGACCGCTTCAAGCGCGAGGCCACCGAGCGCGGCCAGAACGCCCGCACCGTCTCCCGCATGTTGGACGGCTTTCGCGGCCAGGGCCGCCTGAGCGAAGGCGTGGCGCTGGATCACGGCGGTCGGCTGCGGATCATTTTCCAGGACAAGCAAAACGGCAACGGCCACGCCCTCCTCGACAACCACTCGGTGGACAGCCGCATCGTCGCGCTCGCGCTCAACGTCCAGAAAGCCGAGCCGAAGGTGCCCGCCATCCTCGTCACCAAGGACATCAACCTCCGCGTCAAAGCCGACGTGCTCGGCCTCCAGGCCGAGGACTACGAGACCGACCGCGTCCGCATCCAGGACCTCTACACCGGGATGTTCGACCTCACCGTGAGCGTGGCGCAGATGACCGCCTTCCGCACGAAAGGCGAACTGCCGCTCGACCCCGAACCCAAGTTCTTCCCGAACGAATATTGCACGCTCACCGAGGAGGGGAACCCCAAGCGCACCGCCCTCACCAAAGTGGACCCCACCGGCGCGAAGCTCATCCCGATCATGGACTCGCGCGAAGGCGTCTGGGGCATCAAACCGCGCAACCGCGAACAGCACTACGCCTTCGACGCGCTCCTCGACGACCGCGTGAAGCTCGTCACCCTCATGGGCAAGGCCGGCACCGGCAAGACCCTCATGGCGATGGCCGCCGGCCTGCGCCGCACCGTGCTCGACCGCGAGTTCCGCCGCCTCGTCGTCGCGCGGCCCACCATCTCGATGGGCAAGGAAATCGGCTTCCTCCCCGGCACGCTCGAGGAAAAGCTCGGCCCGTGGATGCAGCCCATCCACGACGCGCTCGAACTGCTCAGCGACCTGAACATGGGCAACGAACACCGCCGCAGCGCCGACCTGATGCGCAACGGCACCATCGTGGTCGAGGCGTTGAGCTACATCCGCGGGCGCAGCATCGCGCACCAGTTCATGGTGATTGACGAGGCGCAGAACCTCACGCCGCTGGAAGTCAAAACCATTGTCACGCGCGTTGGCCACGGCACGAAAATCATCTTCACCGGCGACCCCTACCAGATCGACAACCCCTACGTGGACTCCGCCTCCAACGGCTTCAACTACATCGTGAGCAAGTTCCGCGAACAACCGCTGGCGGCGCACATCGAGTTGCAGAAGGGCGAGCGCTCCGAGCTGGCGGAACTCGCCGCGAACATCCTGTAGCCAGTCGCGCCGGCGCAACCCTCCGCCGGGCGCGCGGGAGGCGCTTCCGCCCTCCTTCGAGCGGCGCGTTATTTTCGCTGCAATCCCCCGGAGACTGTGGTCAAACTTCCGCCACCATGAAATCGCGAGTCCCCAACCGGCTGGAACAAGCCCTGGCCGTCGGTGCGCTGGACACTTCCCGGCGGCCCGAAATGCTCCGGGCCTTGCTCGCGGAGCCTCTGTGGTTCCCGATCGGTTATCATCCCGAACTGCCCCCTGTCTTTCATCCGCCCCCCGGCGGGCATCTGCCGGTCTGGATTTGCAAGGACGACGAGGGCACCTTCGTCGCCGTTTTTACCGCCCGCGATGTGATGAAGGACGCCATGGCGCGCTTGAAACAGCGGCATACCGTCGCCACGATGAAAGGCCAGGACTTGTGCGACGCGCTGGCGCGGCAGGGACACGCCATGCAACTGAATCCCGACAGCAAATTCCACGCGGGTTTCCCCCTCCAGGCCGTCCGCGACCTGGCCAGCGGCGAAATGCTCAGTGCCGAGCCGATGAGATACAGCGCCGACCTCCGCCTGCTCCGCCCCGACATGCTGCCTCCCGCCTTCGTGCAGACGGTCATCGCCGAATGCGTAGCCGAACCCACCTGGCGCGCCTTGTGGATGGGTGACCTGGGCAAAACTCCCGACGCCCCGGCGGATTTGCATCACCTTCACGCCCTGGTCTGGGTGCCCGATGCCGCCCGCACGCCCACGGACCATTTGAAAAAAGCCCTCCGTCTGGCCCTGCCCAACCGCGACATCGAGGTCGTCCCGATTGATGAGTCCTGCGGCGAAGGCCAGTTGCAGAAGATGCTCAAATCCCCGACGCTCTACCTCCGCCCAACCCCGCCGCCGGTTGCGGGAGATTCAATTATCAATGTTCAATGACCAATGCCCAATGATCATTGATCAGTGATCATTAAACCTTGGTCATTTGTCATTGGTCATTGGCCAATCGGCGAAGCCTGGCGCTACACCACCACCACCGTCTTCACCGCACTGGTCACCGTGCCGGGCGTGGAGTTCGCCACGCGCGTGCGGAAGTTCACCGTCGCGCCCGCACCCAGCGGCCCGACGATCATTTGGAGGCCCGGGATCGGCGTGGTGTGGCCGAACTCCGTCTCGCCGGGCAACTGATACTGCAACTCCTTCGTCGTGGCGTGCGCGCCGCCACCCGCCGCGAAGTTCACGCGCACCGTGTGATCGGGCAAGGCCGTCAGCGTCTGAATCTCCAGCGCCGTCGGCGGCGGGGTGCCTTGCTCGGTGGGGATTTGCGCGAGCGCCGCGTCGCCCTCGGGCGTCCCGGCGGGATACGCTTTGAGCCACGCCTGGTACCAACGTTTGTTGCCGCGATCCGTTTTCCGGTCGGCGGTGCGCAAGGCGCTCTTGGCGTTGGTCACGTCGCGGGAGCGGTCTGATTCAGTCTTTTGCGCCGTGAGCGCCGCGCTGACCAGGGAGGAAAATTCACCCACGCCCACGGCCACGGGAGGCGTTCCGTATTCGACCGTCAGCGCGGGCTTGGCCGGGGTGGCGGCGGCACGCGCGGCGTTCACGTCCGTCCACAGCGGCATGATGGCCCGGCAGCGGCGCAGGATGTGCGCCTCGGAGAGGTCCGCGTCAATCGCGTAAATGGCGTCGAGTTGTTCCTTCAACTCATCCTCGTCGGCGAGGATCGCATCAATCAGGCCCGGCACGCGGACGGCCAGGTTGCCCAGCTTGTGGAACACCGTGTGTTTGGCGGCGAGCGCCTCGGTGAGATCGTTCTCCTTGTTGTCGCGGGTTTGCGCCAGCGCGGGCAGGCTGTCGGTCAGGGCCGAGTGCTGGGTCTTGTTGAGGTTGTTCAACTCGAACGCCGGCTTCATCGCCCACACGGCCTGCGTGGCGATGGCCCGTTCGTATGTGATTTCCCAATACTGCTTCATGGTCTTCCTTTGTGGTTAAGATTGCTGTCTTGTTTGATCAATGTTCCCGCCCACCGGTCGCGCGCGCGCGCCACCGGTCGGATGGCACGGCACGCCCGCGAAGCTGCCGGGGATGGCCGGCGGGCGCAAGTGGGAAATCGGCTGTGCAAACCTCCACCCGGCGGCTCGCGCGAAGGCGGCGAAGGGAGCGAAGCTGGCGACGGCGGATAAAACCGGGAATGCCTTCGCTCCCCTCGCTGCCTTCGCGCGACATCCTCCGGGATGGTTCCGCCGCGCTGAGTTCATCTGTGGTTGAACGGCCTTGGCCAGTTCAACGGCTGCGGGAATGAAATGGATCGAATTCTCGATGCCACCAGCCGTCCGGTTTGACCATGCCGCTGTCCGGTGGCGTCATCCGGGCGTCCGGGACGGGCAAACCGCCGTCCGGCCGGCCCGTGCAGCCGTCCGGTTTGGCCAGAAAGGCGTCCGGTAGCACCATTTAGCCGTCCGGTCAGGGGAAAAAGGCGTCCGATAAGGCCGTGCAGCCGTCCGGTAGGGGCAGAAAGGCGTCCGGTAAGCCCGTGCAGCCGTCCGGTGGGGGGAGAAAGGCGTCCGGTAAGGCCAGAAAGCCGTCCGGTTTGAACATTACCATGTCTGCGCAGTTCACTGCGGGACAGTGGCTTGTGATAAAACAAGGCCGTGGCTACGAGGTTCAGGGCTGGCGGACGCGGTAGAACTTCTGCGGCTTGTTGGTGAGCTTCACGTCGAAGTCCACGTAGTCGAAGGGCATGGCGGGGACGTTGGTGGTCAGGAGCGATGTCCAGGTGATGGGGGCGTTGAGGGGCGTGGCGGTTTCGAGGGTGAAGGGCACGCCGAGCGTGGCCTCCACCCGCACGGTGAACTGCACATTTGCCAGCGTGGGCAGGACCACAAGACCATTAGTGCCATCGGCCACATAGATGCGACCGGCTGCCACCGCCACGGCTCGGGCATTGCTCGTTACATAACCACCCACGCGCACGCAGTTGGCCGGGTTGCTCACGTCAATCACATGCAAACCCGCCGTGCTATCCGCCACGTAGGCGTAGTTGCCCGACACTGCCACACGCCGAGCGTCGCTGGTGTCAAAACCACCCAGGCGCACGCAGTTGGCCGGATTGCTAACGTCAATCACCTGCAAGCCATTCGTGTAAGCCGCCACGTAGGCGTAGTTGCCCGATACCGCCACGCCGTAGGCTCTCTCGCTCGTGTCATAGCCGCCCACGCGCACGCAGTTGGCGGGATTGCTCACGTCAATCACCTGCAAGCCGCTCGTGCGATCCGCCACGTAGGCGTAGTTGCCTGCCACCGCCACGCTCTGGGCACTCCCACTGGTATTGTAGCCGCCCACGCGCACGCAGTTGGCTGGGTTGCTCACGTCAATCACCTGCAAGCCCGCTTCGCTATCCGCCACGTAGGCGTAGTTTCCCAATACCTGTACGCTGCGGGCAAGCCCGCTGGTGTCATAGCCGCCCACGCGCACGCAATTGGTCGGGTCACTCACGTCGATCACCTGCAAGCCTGCTCCATAGTCCGCCACGTAGGCGTAGTTGCCCGACACCGCCACGCCGAAGGCACTCCCACTGGTATCGTAGCCGCCCACGCGCACGCAGTTGGCTGGGTTGCTCACGTCAATTACCTGCAAGCCCGAATCGTGATCCGCCACGTAGGCGTAGTTCCCGGACACCGCCACGTCACCGGCAAAATCGCTGGTGTTGTAGCCGCCTTTAAGGAGCGCTTCTACGCTGGGTTGCGCGGCGTGGGTCGCCGCCAGGCCCGCGGCCAAATAGGCGGCGAGCACGGCGAGGAAGGGGGCAAGGCGCGTGAGGTGACGGTTCGTTTTCATGGCTGATGCATAAACTTATGGCAGAGTTTCACGGCGCTGGCAAGGAGAGATGCGCAACGGGCGCGATTGATCAGTGGCGGTCAACGGCCCGGAAATGGGAGGCGCGGACTTGAGTGCGCCGAAGCGGAGGGGGGCGGTGGAAATTGAATCGCCGGGGACGGCAGGATGCCATCGCCCGGCGATTCGGGGGCAGGGTTGGCCGAAGTTACTTCTTGTCGGCTTCGCGCTTGGCTTCCCAATCGCGGGATTGGGCTTCGCCGTTGCGCTCAAATTCGATTTTGCCCTTGAGGCTGGCGGCGCTGAGTTTGCCGTTATACTTCTGGACCATCTTGTTCCCGTTGTATTCGCGGGTGACGGTGAAGGAGACGTCTTCGCCCTTAACCTTGCCGTCGGCAATGGCGGTTTCGTTGACGGCGCCCTCGCGTCCGGGGGAGGAGACGTTGCCGGTGAGTTTGTCGCCGTCGAGCTTGAGCTTGAGGGTGCTCTTGCGTTCCGGGCCACCGTTGCGGCCGGGGGTGGTCCAGGTCCAGGTGCCGGTGGGGTCGGGCTTCTTGTCTTCGGCGGGGGCCTGGGTGACGGTGCCGAGCGTCAGGAGGGCGCAGGCGGCGAGTTTGAGGAGGGTGGTTACGGCTTGGGGTGTGCGTTGCATGGTTTGTTTTGCGTTCAGTTTTAGTTTTTGTCACTCCATCAAGGCTCCCGGTCGGAGTGGTCTGGAGCGACTGATCCTTGATGATGACCGCCGGGGCCGGGGTGGGTTACAGCCTTCGTTGGCTCCCGGCGGGGGTCGCTTTGAAGATGGCGGCGGCGGGAGCGTCTATTTGCGTGGGGCCGGGTGGCTGTGTAAGTGCTTCCAATTGGGCTGGAGTAGCGGTTTGCTGGAAAAAAAAGATTGTAAGCCGGGGGCGAATTGGGCATCGTCTCCGTTGGTTGATCCGGACTGCTTGCGTGGTTCCCGGCGGCCTTCATGAAAATACTATGAGAATACGCTTTATGAACGAACGTGCGATTATTTACCTCACCATTCTGGGCCTCGGACTGGGTGCCGGGGCGGCCCAGGCGTTGTCCAAGTTGGAGGCGATCAGCATGATCGAGACGGGGAATAACGACACGGCGGTGGGTGGGGCGGGCGAGGTCAGCCGGTATCAAATCATGCCCAAAGTGTGGCGGCAGTTCACCGATTCGCGGGCCTATCGCAACACGGAGCTGTCCACCTGGGTCGCCGGGCAGTATCTGGCGTGGTTGGAGGGGAATTTCCGCCGGCAAGCGGGCCGGGAAGCGAGTGATTTCGACCGTTACGTGCTGTGGAACGCGGGGCTGGCGTATTACGAGCGGGTCGGTTTCTCGGCCAAGCGGGTGCATCCGGTCATCCGGGAGCGGGCCGCGCGGTTCGTGAACCTGCGCGAGATGAAGGCGCATCCGGTGGCACCCCCAGCGGGCAAGCCGGCCGGGCCGGCACCGATGTTTGCCCTGGGCGGCGCAGCGCGGTGAACGGGTGCCGGTGGCGGGTTACTTCAGGTCGTCCGGCGTGACGCGGGCTTCGGTGGAAAGTTTGTAGGGATGGCCGTTGGAGGGGGTGAGGGTGACTTCGCCCAGGTAGGCGCGGTAGCCTTTTTCCGGGGTGGACACGGCGGCTTCGGCGCGGCTGCTGCCGGGTTTGATCTCCAGTTCGCTGCTACTCCATTTGTCGTTGCGGAAGTCGCGGTCGGCGGAGGTCGCAGTCCACAAGCGGATGGCCGTGGCGGGCTGGTTGACTGAGAGGGAGAGGTGCGCGTTGGTGCCGGCAGCGAATTCCCATTCCATCTTCGGCAACTCCTGGCCATCGGCGACCATCTGGAAGAACGCGGCGAGGGTCTGGATGGCGTCCTTGCGGTCGCCAAGGTCGTGACCGGCGTTGGGGGTCTGGAACACCAGCTTCGGGCCGGGGAGTTCGCTCCAGTAATGGCGCAGCGCGTCCACGGTCCAGTAAGGGTCGTTGGTGCCGAGGAGAATCAGCTTGGGCATGTTGTAGCGGGCGCGGTAGCTGAAGGGGTCCACCCAGTCGCGGAGACGTTTCATGTCGGGGTCGTCCATGCGGGCGATGAGGTTGAGGTCGGTGTAGTCGCGGATTTGTTCGCTCTGCCTGCCGTAGGCTTTCTCGGCCCATTGCGTCTGGACCTTCATGTTGAGCATATCAATCACCATCGGGGCGATGGCGGCGACGCGCGGGTCGGCGGCGGCGGTGAGCCAGGTGGTCCAACCGCGTTTGGACGCGCCGGTGACGACGAACTTCTCGATCTTGTGCTGCGGGTTTTCTTTGCGCGCGAGTTCGGTCACGGCGTCCATCGCGCGGACGGCGCTCTTGACCATGGGAAAGAGCAGCGGCCAGGTTTCATCGCGGGTCTTGAGATACTGGTCGAAGGTGTAGGCGATAAGCGCGTCCTCCTTGCGGCCGTCGTAAAGCGGTTGATTGGGCACGCGCGTGACGACCGCAGCGATGGCCCCGGCGCGTTCGGCGAGGATTTTGAGGAGCGGCAGCGAGGAGAGGCCGTTGCCATCGCCAGTGATGAAGAGCAGAGCGATGTGCGGATTGCGAACTTTATCCGGGCGGACGACCTGCAAGTGATGCGTCCACAGGTGGCCGCGCCAACTCTGCGAAGTCAGTTCCAGATGAGCGACGCCAAAGCCATCAATGCCCTTCCGCTCGCGGGTGGACCAGGTGTAATTGGTGTCGGCGGCACTGACGTAATTTCCCAAAGCGCCCGCGTGTGCGGCGCTGGCAGCCACCAAGCAGTGCAGCGCGAGCAGCCACAGCGCAACGCAACGGTGCACGAGTTGAACGGAGGTGGGCTTCATTTGCATCATGGAGACATACGACGGCAGGCGGACGGATACGTCAAGCGGCGAAGTTCGACCGCGCAAAATAACTTTTTTGAAACAAACACTTGACCGCGAAGCAACTGTTTTTTTAGTCTGCGCCCAAGCCCAGACGATACCGGAGCGGGGTATCGGGAAGCAAATTTCCCGGTGAAGCTGTTCCCGCCAGCTAACTCCGCGTGCGTTTGTGATGCCACAGCTAACCATGGAAGGACGAGAAATATGGCCAGTGGAAAAGTAAAATGGTTCGATAACAAGCGCGGATTCGGGTTCATTGCGCAGGACAGCGGGAAGGACATTTTCGTCCATCACACCTGCATCTTGGGCACCGGTTTCAAGAGCCTGCAGGAAGGCGACGCCGTCACCTTCGAGATGGTGGACAGCGAGCGCGGCCCCAAGGCGCAGAACGTCCAACGCGACCGCCTGTAGCCGGCGTAACGGCCTTCGCGTCCGCCGCGACCAAGGGCGATTTTTCGCCCGATGGGTGCTTTTTCCTTCGACGTGACTGGTCGCTGGCGTAAACTGCGGCCTATGTCCGCACCCACGCCCGTCCAGAGCGTATACGTCCATGTGCCGTTCTGCGCGCACAAGTGCGAGTATTGCGCCTTCTTCTCCGAACTCTCCAACGGCCAGCTCATTCAACGCTACGTCCAGGCCCTCCTTCGCGAACTCGAACTCATCGCGCCCGACTTGAAACCGCGCACCATCTTCTTCGGCGGCGGCACCCCCTCGCTGCTCACGCTCGACCAATGGGAAATGATTTTCGCGGCCATGGACCGCCTCGGCCTGCGCGGCGCGGAAGAATTCACCATCGAATGCAACCCCGCCACCGTGTCTCTCGACAAGGCCCGCCTCTGGCGGAGCGGCGGCGTCAACCGCGTCTCGATGGGCGTGCAATCCCTCGACGAGCGCCTGCTCGACCGTCTGGGGCGCATCCACAGCCGCGACATGGTCTTCAAGTCCTTTGACACCCTGCGCCAGGCCGGCTTCGAAAACCTCAACGTGGACCTCATGTTCGCCATTCCCGGCCAGACGTTGGACATCTGGCACGCGACCCTCGACGAGGCGCTCGCCTTGGGCAGCGAACACCTTTCCTGCTACGAAGTCATCTACGAGGAAGACACCCCGCTCTATGCCCAGCTCCAGGCCGGCGAGTTCGACGTGGACGAACCGCTCGCCTGCGCCATGTATGACGCCCTGCTCACCCGCTCCGGTGCGGCGGGCTTCGCGCAATATGAAGTCGCCAACTTCGCCCGTTCCAGCGCGCCCCTGACCGCTCCCTCTGCCCTGCCCTCCCGGGCCTGCCGCCACAACGTCAACTATTGGCGCGGCGGTCATTACCATGGCCTCGGCCCCAGCGCCGCCGGCTATACGCGCGGCGTGCGCACGAAGAACTGGTCGAACACCACCCTCTACTGCGAACAACTCGAACGCGGCCATCGCGCCATCGAATCCACCGATGAACTGCCCCCGCTGCGACGCGCCGGCGAAATCGCCGCCTTCGGGCTGCGGATGACCGCCGGCTGGCCCTTTGTTCAATTCCAGGAAACCACCGGCTACGACTTGCGCCGCGAATGGTCTCCAGCCATGGCCCAACTCGTCGCCCAAGGCTGGGGAGAGATGAATCATGACGGCCTGCGCCTCACCCCGCTGGGACTGCGCTTCGCCGACGCCGCCGCGGAATTATTCCTCAAGTAACAACGGGTGGAAGTCGGTGGAATCGTCCGCCCGCAGATGGTGCCCGCCCGATGCACCAAACGGCTGGAACAGCCGCCGGACGGTCCGCGCCTTTCAGGAATCAGCAGTTACCGCCAGACTCTAACTTCCGGCTCCAGCTTCCGAATCAGCCGCCGGCAGCGTGAAGATGAATGTCGTTCCCTGTCCTGGCGTGGATTCCACCCGGATGATGCCGCCATGCCGTTCGACGATCTTTTTGCACACTGAAAGGCCGATGCCGGTCCCCGGATACTTCTCCCGTCCGTGCAGACGTTGGAAAATGACGAAGATACGACCGAAGTCCTGTTCCGCGATTCCGATGCCGTTGTCGCGAACGGAAAATTCCCAGTCCGCACCCCGCCGTTCAGCGCGCACGTGGATGCGGGCAGGTGACGCGCCGTGAAACTTGATCCCATTGGCAATCAGATTTTGAAACAACTGTACGAGTTGACCTCCATCACCCTGCACGGAAGGCAGCGGATCGTTCGTCACCTGTGCCCCACCCTCGTTGATGGCCACCGTCAGGTTGGCCAGTGCCCGCCGCAGGACATCTTCCGCCGACGTCGCCTCGAACACATTGCGTTGAGTGCCGACCCGCGAATAGGCGAGCAGATCCGCGATGAGCCGCTGCATCCGCACGGCACCGTCCACCGCGAAGCCGATGAACTCCTGCGCATTGCTGTCCAGACGGCCCTCATAGCGCTGGCGCAACAGTTGCAGGTAATTCGTAATCATCCGCAGCGGCTCCTGCAGGTCGTGCGAGGCGACATAGGCAAATTGTTCAAGCTCCTCGTTGGAGCGTCGGAGTTCGAGCGTACGATCGGCGACCCGTTGTTCCAAGCCTTCGTTGAGCGCCTTCAGGTCACTCTCGGCCCGCTGGCGTTGTATCCATTGTTGCTCGATCGAATCGGCCATGTGGTCGAACGCGCGGGCCAGTTGCCCCAGTTCGCCGGCGCTGTATTTCAAGCCCGTGCGAGTCCTTAGTTCGCCTTTCCCCAGTTTCAACGTGGCGGCAACCAGCGTCTTCACCTGTCGCACCACAAAAAAATCCCCGCCGTACCACGCGGCTGCCAGTGCCGCCACCGACACAAACGCCAGAAAGAAAAGATTGGCCACGAGCATCAGGCGCGTGGACGCGAACGCAGTTTTGGCGGGGATACCGACGATCACCCAGGCATCCGGCACGCTGCCCGGCCGGCTCAACGGCGTGAACGCGTATAGCCGATCCACTCCGTCCAATCCCCGCGCCCGGCCGCTGCCCTCGGTCTTGCTCGTCAGAATCTTCTCGAACCCCGGTTCCTCCGCCAGCGAGCGATGAATCCGTTGCTTCCCCGCGTCCGGGTAACGCACGAGCAATTCGCCGCGCCGGTTGACAACCGTAAGGGTCGCGCCCTCCTTGAGGTCGGAGCGCCCGGCGAAGGGCGTGAACCAGCTCAAATCCACCGCGGCGTACACCACGGCCACCACTTCGCCTTGTTTGCGGCGTACCGGGTAAGCCATGTTCACCGTGGGTTTGCCAGTCAGACGGTCCATTTGGTATCCACCAACGACGAATCTGGACCCTTCCCGGGCGCGGCGAAAGAACGGCTCATCCCCCAGGTTGACGACATTGGTCAGCGCCAGTCCGCTGGCAAAGAGCTGGCCGGCGGGATCAATCGCCCCGATGTTCGCATAGACCTTGTGCAACGGCAGCAGGTTGGTGAACAACTCCTCGCAGGCAACGGCCTCTTCGCGGCGCAGTTGCCGCAATTGCGCCAGCGTGAGCAAGAGTTGGCGCGCGGCTTCGATGTGTTCCTTTTGAATGTTGGCGGCCACGCGCGCCACGCGCAAATTATCAGTCTGCGACTCGGTGAAGGCGGCCTGGCGCTGTTGGAACGCCAGGTAGAGGACCAGCAACACTGCGGGCACAATGGCCATCATCACGAGGACCAGCAGCCGGTACCTCAGTTGCGACCACCAGGGCGAAGCCGGTGGCTCGGACGGCGGCGCGCTCGTGGAAGTCACCACGGCAGCCGCTTCCGCCTGCGGACTTGGCCCGCTCTTCTCAATGCGTTCGCTGCCATTTTGTGGAGTGATCTCCATTTCACTCGCCGGGTAGTTTCACGATGGTCAGCCAGAACTCTTCGATGCAGCGCACCACGCGCTGGAACTGATCGAAATTCACCGGCTTGGCCACGTAACAGTTCGCGTGAAGATTGTAAGCCCGCAAGACATCTTCGTCCGCCACGGAACTGGTCAGCACGATGACGGGAATGCGCCGCAACACCGCATCGCTCTTTATCTCTGCCAACACTTCGCGTCCGTCTTTGCGCGGCAGGTTCAAATCCAGCAGTATCAAATCAGGACGGGCGGCCCCGGCAAACCGGCCCTGCCGGCGCAGGCAGGCCAGCGCCTCCACGCCGTCAATGGCGTGCGTAATCCGGCTCTGCACTCGCACGCTCTTGAACGCTTCCAGCGTGAGCCGCGCGTCACCGGGATTGTCCTCCACGAGCAGGATTTCAAAATCTCGTGCGTTCATGCCGGCGCGCCTCCGTTGTGCGGCAGGGTGAAAAAGAAGCTCGATCCCAGTCCCGGCGCGGACTCCACCCAGACCCGCCCGCCGTGACGTTCGACGATTTTCCGGCACATCGCCAGCCCGATGCCGGTCCCGGGATACTCGCCACGCCCATGCAGCCGTTGAAAAATAACAAAGATGCGGTCGAAGTATTGCGGCTCGATGCCGATGCCGTTGTCGCGCACCGCAAACACCCACTCATGCGAATAGAGATAGCAAACCGTGTCGCCGTCACCGGGGACCGACTCCCTCAGCGTCGCGGAAATATGAACCTGCGGCGGGGCCGATCCGCGGAACTTGACCGCGTTGCTGATGAGATTCTGGAACAACTGCGTCAACTGCGTCGCATCCCCCATGATCTTCGGCATCGGATCCTGCGTGATACAAGCGTCGCTCTCCTCCAGCGCAATCTTTAACTGCTCCAACGCCTGCCCCAACACCTCCGCGCAATCCGTCGCCGCAAAGGCCTTGCCGCGTGTGCCGACGCGCGAGTAGGTCAGCAAGTCATTGATCAACGTCTGCATCCGCGTCGCGCCGTCCACCGCGTAACCGATGAACTCCTGCGCCTCCGCGTCCAGTTTGTCCTCGTAACGGCGCGCGAGCAGTTGCGTGTAACTGGCGATCATGCGCAGCGGCTCCTGCAAATCATGCGACGCCACGTAGGCGAACTGCTCCAGTTCCGCATTCGACCGCTTCAAGTCTGCGGCCGCACGGCCCAACTCCTCTTCCGCACGCTTCCGCTCCGTGATGTCCGTCGAGATGCCGCAGATGGCGTACGGTTCGCCGGCCGCGTCGTACAGGCGGAATTTCACCGACACGTACGTGTGCGGCCCGTCATCATGCAACGCCTCCTCCTCGAACTGCAGGGGCGTCGGCGACGCGAACACCACTTGATCATTGGCGCGAAAGGCGTCCGCCATTCCCTTGGGAAACACATCGTAGTCGGTCTTGCCCTCGATGGACGCACTGGTGATGTGGAACATCAACTCGTATTGCCGATTGATGAACAAGTAGCGCCCCGCGCGATCCTTCAGATAGATCACCGCGCTGGAGTTGTTCAAGATCGCCTGCAACCGCGCCTCGCTCTGGCTCAGCTTCTCCTCTGCACGCTTGCGCTCGGTGATGTCACGCGAAAGCCCGAATGTCCCCACCACCTCCCCTTGCTGATCGCGCAGGCACTGCTTGGTCGTGGACGCCCACGTCACCGAGCCGTCGGGCCAGGTCTCCCGCTCCTCGCGTCCGATGAGCGGCTGGCCCGTGCGCATGATCTCCCGCTCGTCCGCGAAGGCCCGCTCGGCGTGCTCGGCGGTGAAGAAATCGAAATCACTCCTGCCCACGGCTTCCGCCGGGTCGCTCAACTTGAACTGCGCCGCCATCGCCTTGTTGATGCGCAGGAAGCGGCTCTCCTGATCCTTGAAATAAATGTGATCCGGGATGCGATCCATCAACGTGTCCACCAGCGCGCGTTGCTGCGCGAGCGTTTTCTCCGCGCGCTGGCGGCTGGCCATTTCGCGCTCCAGTTCCGCGTTGGTGTTAAGCATCTCGGTCGCCTGCTCGCTCAGCGCCGCAGTGCGCTCCTCCACGCGCCGCTCCAGTTCCCTGGCCGCCTGGCGCTGTTTGCCGAACAGCAACGAGAGCGCGCCCACGCCCAGCACGCCCATCACCGCCGTCAACGCGAATGTCTCCCGCAACCCCTCGCGCGTCTGCGCGATCACCCGGTCCAGCGGGCGGACCACCTCCAGCACCCCGCGCACATCACCGACCTTCCAGTCGCGCTTGGGACTGTCCGGATGCGTGTTGTGGCAGTTGACACAGCCCGCCTGCATCAAATCAGCCGTGGCATAGCGGAGCGAAGCGTGGCCCTGGTATTCCTCGAAGCGCGTGAACGGCCGTTGCGGATTGCTGCGCAAGCGCTGGAGTGCCTCGCGCTCAAAGTCGTCCTTCGGTCCGCTGTTGGTGCGCCACGGAAACGGATAATCACTGTAAAGGCGCACCTGCATCCCCTGCCCTCCGCTGCTCATCGCCTGGCCCAGTTCGATGGTGAAAGTCGCCGGCAGCGGGATGGCGTTGCTCCGCGTCGCGTAATCATGCGTCGCCTCCAGGCCGTGCGCGCGCACGCGCCCGACCACGTTCGACGTGTAAATGGCACGCAACTGCCCAATCATCTCCGCCTGCAAGGCGCTGTTCTGCCGCGCCGTCGAACGGATGAGCCGCGTGGACAACCGCTCCAGGTTCCAAAGAATCCCGCCGGCGGCGGCGCAAAAAAGCAGCGCCAGCACCCACACCGTGTGTTCCAATAAAGGACGAGCCAACGCCCGTCCCGCTCTGGCGAATGCGGCCTTCATGCGGTGCGCCCGGGCGGCGGGAGTGATGATTCCTCCATGCGCCTGCCTTTCATTCCGACGGCAGTTTGACAATCGTCAGCCAGAAGTCCTCGATGCACCGCACCACCTTGAGGAACTGATGCAGATCCACCGGCTTGCTGATGTAACAATTGGCGTTGAGATTATATGCCTTCACAATGTCCTCCTCCGCCTGCGACGTGGTGAGGATCACGACCGGGATGCGCTTCAACTTTTCGTCCGCCTTGATTTCTGCCAGCACCTCACGGCCGTCTTTGCGCGGAAGATTCAAGTCCAGCAGGATCAGATCGGGCCGGGCGGCCCCAGCATAGCTGCCCTCGCGACGCAGATGGGCGAGCGCCTCGACGCCATCAGCCACGCACGAGAGCCGGTTGTGAACCCGGCCTTCGCGCAACGCCTCCACGGCCAGCCGGGCGTCGCCCGGGTTGTCCTCCACCAGAAGAATTTCTATGGCGCGTCCTGCGATCATAAAATGTCGGCAATGGATCGTTTCGGTTGTCGTGCTGCCTGATGGTGCGCGACAGGAGAAATGGTTACAACTTGAAACTCGGCACCTGAAACTCCCGGTCGGCCAACCTGCGCATCGCCCCCCCCCGGCGCGACCGTCCGATGCGGAAACCGGCCAGCGCGGTATCACGCGCGACTCCGGCTGTGGCACCCGAACCGCGCACAGTGTTTGGAGTGCGCCGATTGGTCATTTGCATTACCCACAAGTTCGAGGCGCGTTTCGGCCAATCCCAACGGGATTGTGGCCTTCAGCCCAGGGTTGCGAGGAACGAGCTACCCTGGGTGTGCCCTGATGCACAATGGCTCGAACACGATGTGGTATCTGGTGATGTGGCTCGCGCCGGAGAAGAATTTCGCCGTCATCAGCGCCACCAACATCGCCGGGTCGGGCGCGGAGAAAGGTTGCGATGACGTTGCTTCGGCGATGATCCAGAAGTGGCTGGGCAAGCAGCCAACGCGCTGGAGGGGTTGCCCCGCCGCGTGCTTCTGATTCCGCCGCGCTTGCTCTGATGGTTCTGGCCTGAGAGATTCACCCAGCACCATGAAAAATTCCTCGCACTCCGATCCCATCACGCGCCGGGATTTCGTCCGCACGACTTCCGCGCTGGCTGCGTCCGCGCTCGCCAGTGGGCTTTCCAGCAAAGCGCAGGCAGCGGATGCTCCTGCGCCGACCACGATCAAAGCTGCTCCGCCCAAGCCGGTCAGCTCCGCCTATCCACATCCCTTCCTCACGCCCGCCGGCAAATTCAGGGACGTGTCACGCGGCGAGCCGAGGCCCCACACGCTCAAGGGCGACGCGCTCGTTCAAGCGCGGCTTACACCGGAGACATGGCGGCTGGAAATCACCGCCGACCAAACGGCGAATCCAGCGATCAAGGAGCGAGCCGGCCTCAGCAAACCCCTCACGCTCGCGGACGGCACCGCGCTGGACCTGCCCGCGTTGCTGGAACTCGGCAAGCAGCACGAGGTGAAGTTTCTCAAGGCGATGCAGTGCCTCAACATTCCCACCCCGCTCGGCCAGGGCTTGTGGGAAGGCGTGCCGTTGCGCGAGGTGCTGCGGCTCTGCGGCGCGATGCGCAATGTTCGCCGCATCTACTACTGGGGCTATCACAACAACGATCCCAAGCAGCTTTTCCAATCCTCCCTCAGCTACACGCAGGCGATGGAAACGCCCCCCGGCGAATTGCCCGCCTTCCTCGCCTACCGGCTCAACGGCGAACCCATCTCGCTGGTCCGCGGCGGCCCCGTGCGCATGGTCATCCCGTGGGCATACGGCTTCAAATCCATCAAGTGGCTCCAACGCATCGTCCTCACCAACGACTACAAGGCCAACGACACCTATGCGGAACAGAACAACGATCCCGAGTCGCACCTGAAGACGGCGGCGTATCTCGACGAACTCCCGAAAAAGATTCCGGCCGGTCAACCGGTGTTGATCAGCGGCCTCGTCATCTCCGGTCTGTCGGGGTTGAAACACGTCGAGTATTCCCTGAGCCGGCAAGATGCGAAGCCCGGCGCGGTCGTCGAGGACGCGGTCGAGCAATGGACCGAGGCTCGTCTTGAGAATCCGCCGACTGATTGGACCAGCGTGTTCCCTGCCGGCGTGTCCTCCCGGCAAGTCCTCGGCTTCGATGCCAAGACCGGCCAGCCCGCGACCTGGCCATTGCGCTACAGCATGGTTTCATGGTCCGCCTCGCTTGCCGGATTGGTCCCCGGCAAATATTCCGTGCGCGCCCGCGCCGTGGACCTGAACGGCTTCGCCCAGCCGGAACCAAGACCCATTCAGAAGGCCGGCATCAATGCGCTCGAAGTGCGCGAGCTTGAAGTGATGTAGCCAGATGAACCCAGTCGCGGCTCCCCGGTAGCGCCGATCTCCTGACGGCGTGCCAGTGCCGGCCGAAGCCCTCATCAGCGCGCTCGCCATGCATTGCGGCTTGAGCGAGCCGTTTTGCCCGTGCCACACTCCGCACCAACACGGCACATGAACCGCGACGAAATGCTTCACCACCTCACGGACGCCGCCGCGCCGTGGGATGTGCTCATCATCGGCGGCGGCGCAACGGGGCTGGGTTGCGCGGTGGACGCGGCGGCGCGGGGTTATCGCACGCTGCTGGTGGAGCAAAGCGATTTCGCCAAGGGCACTTCCAGCCGCAGCACGAAGTTGATTCACGGCGGCGTCCGTTACCTGCAACAGGGCAACGTGGGGCTGGTGCTTGACGCCTTGCGCGAGCGCGGGCGGCTCACGCAAAATGCGCCGCATCTCGTCAGTCCCCTGCCCTTCATCGTGCCGAATTACACCTGGTGGGAAGCGCCGTTCTACGGCGTCGGGCTGAAGCTCTACGACACGCTCGCGGGCGACCTCGGTCTCGGCCCGTCGAAACATCTTTCGCGCGAGGAAACCCTGCGCCTGCTGCCCACGCTCGAACCGGGCGGCCTGCGCGGCGGCACCATTTACTATGACGGACAATTCGACGACGCGCGGCTGGCCATCGCGCTGGCGCAAACCGCCGCCGACCTCGGCGGGGTGCTGCTCAATTACGCGCCGGTCACCGCGCTGTTAAAACATGGCGGGCTTGTGCGCGGAGCCGTGGTGCGCGATGCGGAGTCCGGGCGGGAATTGGAAGTGGCCGCGCGCGTCGTCATCAACGCGACCGGCGTCTTCACCGACGCCATTCGCCGGATGGACGAACCGGAGGCCGTCGCCAGCATCGCGCCCAGCCAGGGCGTGCATCTGGTGCTCGACAAATCTTTCCTACCCGGCGCCACCGCCATCATGGTGCCGCGCACGGATGACGGGCGGGTGCTCTTCGCCATCCCGTGGCACGACCGCGCGCTCATCGGCACCACCGACACGCCCGTGACCGAGGCGCAGTTGGAACCGCGCGCGCGCCCGGAGGAAATTGAGTTCCTGCTCACGCACGCGGCCCGTTACCTCACGAAAGACCCCAAGCCCGCCGACGTGTTGAGCGTCTTCGCCGGCTTGCGCCCGTTGCCGAAGCTGGGGGAACTCAAGGACACCGCGTCGGTCCCGCGCGACCACAGCGTGTTGGTTTCGGCGTCCGGCCTCGTCACCATCTCCGGCGGCAAGTGGACGACGTACCGGCAGATGGCGGAGGACGCGATGAATCAGGCGGCACAGGCGGGCGGACTGGCCGAGCGCGCCAGCGTCACCGCGCACATGAAATTGCACGGCTGGCGGGCGCGGGAAGGCGGCCCGCGCGACTGGCAGGATTACGGCACGGATGCGTCCGCGCTAGATACGATGGCGGAGCAAATAACCGGCGGGATGGAGTTGCTCCATCCCCGGCTGCCGTATCGCGCGGTCGAAGTGATCTGGGCCGTGCGTCAGGAGATGGCGCGCACAGTGGAGGATGTTTTGTCGCGGCGCACGCGCGCGTTGCTGCTGGATGCGCGGGCCAGTGCCGAAGCCGCCCCGCGGGTGGCGCGGCTCATGGCGGCGGAACTCGGACGCGACGCCGAATGGGAACGCGGGCAGGTGGCGGCGTATCGCGCCCTGGCGGAGGGTTACGTCCTGGCGTAGCCCGCGCGGACAGGCCGGAGTTTACTTGCGGTAAAACTCTTCGATGACCTGGCGGAAGTTGTTTTCAGCGCCGTTGATGATGCCGATTTCGCGCCGGGCGTTCTCCTCGGAGTCGCTGGCGTGGGCGGCGTTGACCATGATGGTCTGGCCGAACTCGCGGCGGATGCTGCCGGGGGGAGCCTTCGAGGGATCGGTGGGGCCGAGGACGTCGCGGATTTTCCGGACGGCTTCGACGCCTTCATAGATGATGGCGATGCAGATCTCGGTGCCGGGCGCTTTCAACTGGGCGGCGTCGCATTCGCTGGGCGCACGGCCCGCCATGAACTTGACGATGTTGTCGAACTGGTTTTCCCCATAGATGGGGCCGAGGATTTCGCCCAGTTGTTTGGCTTCTGCATCAGGAATCTTGAAGTTCAGTTCCTTTTCGAGCAGCGCCTTGGCCTTGGAAGCCACGACGTCTTTGAGGCGCACGCGCAGGACATCCTTCACCGGCCCGTAGAACTCGCACGCCTGGGCAACACTCATGCGGTGCAGCTTGATGCCCACGATGTAGAGGCCCGTGCGGGAAAAGAAATCAATCATGTTGCCCGGCCGTCCGGTGGGGAACCGGAAGTTGTCGGGCTTGATCAACACGAGGGTGCGCTGCGGTTTTTCGTCGGGCGGGTAATTGATGGTGTCCTGGAGCAAACCGCCGTCGGCGTCGGAGTAACGCGCCCACAGCTTCAGTTTCATCTCCGCTTCGTCCGCCGTGGGGGCGGCCAGCACGGCCGGCTCGAAGTAACGCACCTGGCCCGCTTCATCGAGGACGAAGTCCCCGTAGGTGTCGCGGATGGTTTCGCCAACGCGGCGTTCAGCCCCGATGTTGCCGATGACCGAGCGAATCTTGCGCACGGCATCGTCGCCCTGAAATAGCAGCATCAGCACGCGCCGGCGCCGGCCGGTCTTCGGGTCGGGTGCGAGGTTTTTCAGGATATAGTCGCGGATCATCTCCTGGATGCGACGGTCCTGCGAGTCGTTGGCGGAAACGATGGCTTCGGAGTATTTCTGCACCAACTCCTGGCTGGGGGCGAACATGCGGGCACCGGCCAGTTCCAAACCGGTGCGGGTGATGAGCCGCGCCAAAATGCCGCCGGTGCGGGACTTGTGCAGCGTGTACGGAGTGACGATGACGTAGGCCAGTTGCTGGGACATAGTGGAAAGGGATCAACTCGCGGGAGTCGGGGCAGCGCCGCCAGCGGCGGGAGGCGTGGCTTTGCCGCCGAGGATTTTGAACATGACGGTGCCGCAAGCCGGGCATTTGCCCTTCATGGCCTTGCGGCCATTCTTCATGACCTCCTCAACGCCGTTGATGATTTCTTTTTTCGCTTTGCACTTAACGCAATATCCTTCAGTCATAAAAAGTTTCAGCCGTGCCGCCTCATGCAGTCCGGCGTTATCGGGCGACAGCTTATGGGGCCGCTTTGCGCAGCGTCAACGGCAAATCCGAAGTGGCAAATCAGCGGGGTGTGATTAAAAGTGGGTGAGGGGAGAGAAGATTTCCGCGGAATAAAATGTACAAATTTAGCCACTTGCCTCAATAAAGGCGGGATGAAGCAGCACATCAGCAGCCCCAAGTTCACCCGACAAGAAACCCAACTCAT
>JANNEF010000373.1:0-2037 GCA_031378375.1 Verrucomicrobiota bacterium
ATCATGAAACACGAATTCTCCCTGAGCACCTGTTCGGCTTGTGGCGCTGGCGCCCCCGCCAGCGAACGTCCGGCGGGCGCCACGCCCGCAGGCACGACGGGCGGGGCGCCCGCCGGACTCCGGCAGGCGTGGGCGCCTGCCCCACTAGTTATTTCCAAACGCGCCTTGAAAACCCGCCGCGAATTTCTACGCACCGCCGCGCTGGGCGGCGCCGTTTCCTGGACCGTGCCGGCGTTCCTCTCGCAGACCTTCACCGCGCTGCACGCCGCCGCCGCCGACAAGGCGACGCAAATCGTCACCGGCAAGGACGCCCCCATCCTCGTCGTCGTGCAAATGGCGGGCGGCAACGACGGCTTGAACACCGTCGTGCCGTTCAGCAACGACCATTACGCGAAGGCCCGGCCGCGTCTGGGCCTCTCCGGCAAGAGCGTGTTGAAAATCAATGACGCGCTGGGTTTTCATCCCAGCCTCACCGGGTTCAAATCGCTTTACGACGCCGGGCAACTCAGCGTCATCCAGGGCGTCGGCTATCCGAACCCGAACCGCTCGCACTTCCGCTCCACGGAAATCTGGCAGACCGCCAGCGATGCGAACAAGTTCGAGCGCCACGGCTGGCTGGGCCGCTTCTTCGACAACGCCTGCTCCGGTTGCGACCCGACATTCGCCGTGAACGTCGGCCGCCAGATGCCACAGGCATTCACCGCGAAGAAGCCGCTCGGCGTCAGCCTCGACAATCCCGGCAACTACCGCTTCCTCACGAGCGACAAACCGGAGGCGGACGAAATGGAGATGACCGAGAAATCTTACCGCAAGCTCAACCAGGCCGACGACGACATGGCCGAGTCAGGCGCGAGCATCGGTGCCGTGGCCGGCGCGGCGCGGCACGAAGGCGGCGCGCTGGACTTCCTCGAACGCACCGCGCTCGACGCGCAAGTCAGCTCCGACCAGATTCGCGCCATCAGCGGCAAGGTGGAGAACAAGGCGGCGTATCCCGGCGGGCAGCTTGGCAATTCCCTCAAGCTCGTCGCGCGGCTCATCGGCGGCGGCCTGCCCACGCGCGTCTTCTACGTTTCCCAGGGCGGCTACGACACGCACACCAATCAAGGCGGCACCCACGACCGCCTGTTGAAAGACCTCGGCGATTCCGTGAAAGCTTTCACCGACGACCTCAAAAAGCAGGGCAACATGGAGCGCGTGCTCGTGATGACCTTCAGCGAATTTGGCCGGCGCGTAGGCGAGAATGGCAGCCAGGGCACCGACCACGGCGCAGCCTCGTCCATGTTTGTCATCGGCAACAAAGTGAAGGCGGGCTTGCTTGGCGAATATCCGAGCCTCGCTCCGGCTGATCTCTTCCAGGGCGACCTCAAGTTCAAGGTGGATTTCCGCAGCGTCTATGCCTCCGTGCTCGAGCAATGGCTCAAGACCAGGAGCGAACCGGTGCTGGGGAAAAAATTCCAGCCGTTGCCGATTGTGTGAACGGCACTGTTCACACCCATCGCAACGTGCCGGCCAGCATCGGGTTTTAATCCGTAGAGATACGGCGCAAGTATCGAGATTGTTTCCGTTAGACAATTCCGCAGTCGAAACCACAGTCTGCTTGTCCAAGTTTCACCCTCCTGACATCAGAGTGAAGATCTGATGCCGTTTCGGAACCGGGTGAAATAGGTAACAACAAACAACTCCAACTAAATCCTATGAAACTAAAAATGATGATGGCCGGTCTGCTCGTGACCGCTTTGTCCGGCCTGTCGGCGTTCGCATGCATTGTCCAGATCAGGATCGCCTGTCCCAACGACACCGCTCTCAGCGGTGTTCTCGTGAGCATTGATGGCGTGGGCAATGCCTATACGGATAATCTCGGCATCGCCTCAATAGACGTCCAAGTCTTCGGCCCTTACACCGTCCGTGTTTGGCCCGGAACGCTGCCGGCTGGAGCCACCCTCAAATTTGACACCAAAAAAATTGACGTGCAGAACGATGCTCCTCCCGTTGTCGAGTTCGAGGTCGGTGGAACTTTTTGCAGCACACCGCCTCCTC
>JANNEF010000382.1:0-5271 GCA_031378375.1 Verrucomicrobiota bacterium
GGCGGGTGACGAGGTCCGCCTCACCGCAACGATCTAATTTTGCTCGGGGTCTGGCCATGCCCAAAGGCTATCCCCGCCGCTTAACTTCTACCAGCCAATTAACGTAGTTGGTATTATAGGCGCGAATACGAAGACTCCAACCGACATATTTTAGAGCTAATGGAACTGCCATCTGCCACAATCACTGCAACCGCTGTAAATATCGGAAGAGAACCTTTATTGGCCACTTTGAGCTATTTCGGTGACATGCTTGCCTTAGAAACAGCCGATGCACAAGGAACGGTAAGCGTCTGGAATAACAAGACACGACGCCTCGAAGCTGTCTTCCGTAACGAAACGCATCTCCCAAAGACTCAGAATTTGCCTTACAAAATGGTTGGACGCGGATTTCGACGTGATTTTAGAGGTCCAGACCATTTCGGATTTTATGATCCGTCACCGATGATGGCGACTCATTGTCAGTTTGATAAGTTTGGCAGGTCCTTAGCTATCGAAAGAATAGATCCGAGTGAAAGAACGGTTGTTTCCGTTTGGAACGTCCAGACTGGTAGTAAGTTGTTTACACTACCTAGCAGTGACTCGCCGACATGGTCGCACGATTGCAGATTCCTCGCTGTTCGCGGAACATCAGATGAATCGAGGAAGATACGAAAAGACATTGGGTACTGGCATCAAAAAGATTCAGTACATGTTTGGAAAGCTGTAGAGTCAGTCGCCCAACAGCAGCTTGAATCTCCCATTCCGTTTCTATCATTTCACAAAGATGGAACGCAGATCGAAGCGAACGGGTTTGCTTTTGATGTGGAGCGAGACGGAGGGGCGTTGCGATTAGTTCGAAAAGTTATCTCGCCTGGGGGTTATAGGCCGCGTTTTCAAAAACCACCGGCCAACATGGTTGTTCATTCGCCAGATGGGAATTGGACTGTTGTGTTCTCCAACCAAGGCAAGAACTTGGTTATCAGCAACAACCTGACCAGTGCGACAGGTGCTGTATTTGAAAGCCATTCGGGCGAAGTGTTGGCGCTAGCCGTTTCAAGCGATAGCCACATTTTGGCGAGCGGCGGCGTTGATTCAATGATTCGTTTCTGGGATTTGCCTACTGGACGCGAACTCGCCGTATGGAAAGCCTCTTCATCTGTGATTTCCGCTCTTGCCTTTGATCCAACCGGGGAAATTCTGGCTTCAGGAAGTGATGACGGCACTTTGAAGCTCTGGAATATCCAGTTCCTCCGGCAAGAACTTCGCAAGCTGGACTTGGATTGGTAGCCAAGCCGCCAAGCTGAGTTCGAAGTTTCACGGTCTGCTTCCCAAAGGCAAATCTCCCTCATTGCGTGAATGCCTGGCCTTTGTGAGGCAATGACCGGCTGAGGGGTGCGTTTCCTGCCAACGAGGCGAAAATCCTTTCCAGAGTTTTTCTGTCACCCCGCCGCCGAGCCTGCGTTCCCCACAGTAACAGCGGTTGGCGGAATCACTGCTCGACGTGAGCAGAATCAGCCATCGGCAGAAAATCATCACTCATTATGAATCAACTCGTTAATAAAATGTTCGCAACTGTCGGGTTCTTATCACGTTTTGGTCACGGCGGAAAATCGTTTGGACGCACGGCGTCAATCGTGGCAGGAATACTACTCGTTGCGACCTCCCTGGCTCAGGCAGCCACGTTCTCCATTGGAGACCGGGTAAACGCCACGGCAACCTTAAATGTCCGCAGCACACCGGCAGGCACGGCGGTGGGACAACACTTCACCGGCGATCTGGGAACCGTCTCTGGCGGCCCAACCAACGCCGCGTTCGGAGGAGTCACCTACAGTTGGTGGCGGGTTACTTGGGATACGGCTCCAACGAGCGGTTGGTCAATTCAAGACGCCATCGCCAAAGTTACGGCAACTCCGATTGTGACGTCCGTGACGCCCAATCCGGCGATTGGAGCGAATACCGCTCTGACCTTGGCGATCAACGGCAGCGGCTTCGTTAGCGGCGCGACGGTTACGCTGCGACTGGGATCTGAAACTTTTAACATTTCGGCGGCCAACACCACGTTTATCAGTGCCAGCCGGATCGACATCCGTGTAACTTTGGGCAACGATCCGGTGATCTGGACGGCACAGGTCACCAACCCAGGCGGCCAGTCCAGCAGCCAGATGAATTTCCAGGTCAACGCGCCAGTGCCCATAATTACGTCGTTGTCTCCAATTAGCGCCAACGCGGGCGGTTCGCCGTTCATCCTGACCGTAAACGCGCCCACCTTTCATGGTGCCAGTGTGGTGCGATGGAAGGGAAACAACCTTGCGACTGTGCCAGTCGTCACGCCGGGCGGGTTGACGACAGCCTTGCAGGCCACGGTACCAGCCAGCCTGATTGCGGTGGCTGGCAGCGCATTGGTCACCGTGTTTAGTCCGGGTCCGGGTGGCGGCATTTCTTCTGCCGTCACCTTTCCAATCAATAGTGTCGGCCCGCTACTGACCAGCGTAACACCCAATCCAGCGACGGGTGCCAACAATCCGCAAACCCTCTCGCTCAACGGTAGTGGCTTTGTCAGCGGGGCAACAGTCACGCTGCGATTGGGATCTCAAACCTTTAACATTTCGGCGGCCAATACCACATTTGTCAGCGCCAGCCGGATCGATATCAATGTAATTCTTGGCAACGACCCGCTGGTCTGGACGGCGCAGGTCACCAACCCAGGTGGCCAGTCCAGCAGTCAGATAGGCTTCCAGGTCAATGCGCCGGTGCCCATAATCACGTCGTTGTCCCAGAATAGCGCCAACGCGGGCGGCCCGCAATTCACCCTCACAGTAAACGGGCCCACTTTTCATGAAACCAGCATGGTGCGATGGAACGGAAACAACCTTGTGACAGTGCCAGTCGTCACGCCGGGCGGGCTGATCACAGCCTTGCAAGCTACGGTGCCGGCCAGCTTCATTGCGGTGGCTGGCAGTGCATTGGTTACCGTGTTCTCCCCCGGTCCGGGAGGCGGCACATCCCCTGCCGTCTCTTTTCCAATCAATAATGTCGGCCCTCAACTGACCAGCGTAACGCCCAATCCGGCGACAGGGGCCAACGGTCCGCAAAGCCTCAGACTCGACGGCGGCGGCTTTGTGAGCGGGGCAACAGTCACGCTGCGATTGGGATCTCAAACCTTTAACATTTCGGCGGCCAATACCACATTTGTCAGCGCCAACCGCGTTGACGTTTTTGTAACTTTGGGCAACGATCCGTTGATCTGGACCGCACAGGTCACCAACCCAGGTGCCCAGTCCAGTATTCAGGTAAGTTTTCAGGTCAACGCACCGGTGCCCATAATCACGTCGTTGTCCCAGAATAGCGCCAACGCGGGTGGTTCGCAGTTCATCCTCACTGTCAACGGGCCCAGGTTTCATGGTGCCAGCGTGGTACGGTGGAATGGAATTGACCTTGCGACCACGCCGGTCATGACGCCGGGCGGGTTGACGACAGACTTGCAAGCCACGGTACCAGCCAGCCTGATTGCGGTGGCGGGCAGCGCAGCGATCACCGTCTATTCTCCCGGCCCCGGTGGAGGGACATCTTCCGCTGCTACCTTCAGCATTCGTGCATCGGGTTCGTGTGCTACTGAGCCAGCGGAAATCGCCCGGGTGCCGAGCGTGAATTTTAATGATCGTCCTGTGGGCCAATTGATCGATTCCATCGTCTTCCACACGACCGAGGGCAACTATGCCTCGGCAATCAACAGGCTAACCGACACTTCCGTTCCTCTCGAGCAACGTGTCAGCGCGCACTATGTGATCAAGTCCACAGGAGAGATTGTGCAATTGGTTGACCTTTCCAAACGCGGGTGGCACGCGAACTACTACAACGACCGTTCCATCGGGATCGAAATGGTCGGCTACGCCGGCCAGTCCTCAACTTGGAATCCGGAGAACCTTGCAGCCTTGGAAAATCTTGTTGCTTGGCTGGCCACACAGTATCCAATCCCGATTCAGCATCCGGCTGGCGACGCCTCTTCCTACCCGAATTGCCGTTACAACGAACCTGGCTTCGTCGCTCACTCACAGGTGCAATCGGACTCCTGCACCGGCTTTGGCGTGAAGGCCGACCCGGGACCTTATTTTCCATGGACTACCTTCGTCGAAAATGTTCAGGCGAAGGCTTCTTGCCGCCCAAACCTGGCGTTCAGGATCGAGACGGGAAACAGGATTTCCATCTCTTGGCCTTTAATTCACACAGGTTTCACGCTTGAAGCTGCTCTGAGTCACGGCCCTGGAGCCTCTTGGAATCCGGTCTCTCCGCCGCCGACGGTCATTGCCGGCCGATATTGGGTGACAAACAATCTCACCGGCGGCACTAAGTTTTATCGGTTGCGGAAGCCTTGAGTGCCAAGGCTTGTGGGCTTGCCCCGGATCATCAACCGGGGCAATCCCAATGTAATGGCGGCGATGACCGGGAGGGCTGATCTGGCTTCGTGTCAATTCGTGGAATTGGAGTCTCTCCTCATCCGTGGTCAAAACTTTTTTTGAAAAAATAGTGTACAAGTTTGGAAAACATCCGATTCCTTCAGTGTGAAGATGTCGCATTTGGGATCGCCGGCTCCTTCGGGGGTTGGGGCAACGCGCTCGCAGAGAGTTCGATGGGGCGCGGGTTCACGGGGTCTTCATGGTGCATGGAGCGCGTCGCTAGGCCGGCTGCCGGGGCAGCGGGAGGATGGGTGCGTTTGCCGCGGCGTTGGCTCGTGTGCTGAATTTACAAACCGAATTATTACCTATGAATAACCGAAAAAGATCAAAACTTTCGATGTTTCTAACGGTGATGGATGTCTGCAACCGCCACAACTCCTCCTGGGGTTTCCTGGTGGCGTTTGACGACCTTTTCGGCGGGTTCGCTACCGTGGTCCAAAATATTCAGCGGCTGGGTCAGTTCCAGTCGGTGAATCGCAAGGGCCTGGCAGCGGACAAAAAGCAGTTGCGCCAGACGATGTGCAAAGCGGCGGCAGAAGTCGCCGCGGCCACCCGCGTCTGGGCGCTCCAGGTGAAGAACCTGGAGGTGGCGGAACAGGTGAATTGCCCGTTCAGCCGGCTGCTGGCCGGCCGGGACACGGCCAGTGCCGAGTGTTGCCAGAACGTCCATGCGACGGTGACGGCGCACCTGGCGTCACTGGCCGATCACGGCGTGACGGCGGCGAAGTTGACCGCGTTGCAGCAGAAGATTGACGCTTACAAGGCGTCCATCCACAAGCCGCGCGCGGCCATCGTCTCCGGCAAGACCATCACGGGGCAGTTGGCGGCGGAGTTCGAA
>JANNEF010000383.1:0-5902 GCA_031378375.1 Verrucomicrobiota bacterium
GGCGGGTGACGAGGTCCGCCTCACCGCAACGATCTAATTTTGCTCGGGGTCTGGCCATGCCCAAAGGCTATCCCCGCCGCTTAACTTCTACCAGCCAATTAACGTAGTTGGTATAACTCCACCATCGGCGGCGGCAACGGCAACGGGATCGGGAGCGGGGCCTATAACTCCACCATCGGCGGCGGCAACGGCAACTCGATCGCGGCCGCCGCTCATAACTCCACCATCGGCGGCGGCAACGGCAACAGGTTCGCGGTCGGCGCTCATTACTCCACCATCGGCGGCGGTCGCGATAACACGAATTTCGGGCAGTATGCCACCGTGCCGGGTGGGTACCAAAATTATGCTCGAGGCAATTACAGCTTCGCTGCCGGCAATCGCGCGAAAGCCAATCACACTGGAGCGTTTGTCTGGGGTGATTCCTTCGATGGTGATGTCGCCTCCACCTCCGCCAACCAGTTCACCGTCCGCGCCTCGGGCGGGGCGCAGTTTTTCTCCAACACGGCACTGAGCGCCGGTGTAAGCCTGGCCGCGGGCGGCACGTCCTGGAGCGTGATTTCGGATCGCAACGCGAAGAAGAACTTCGCGTCGGTGGACAACCGGGCGGTGCTGGATAAACTCGCGGCCATGCCCGTACAGCGGTGGAACTACCGGTGGGAAGCGGATGACGCCGTGCCGCACATTGGCCCCATGGCGCAGGACTTCAAAGCCGCGTTCTATCCTGGCCGCGACGACAAGACCATCACCACACAGGAGGTGGACGGCGTGGCGCTGGCAGCCATCCAGGGATTGAACCAGAAACTGGACGAGCAGGTGAAGTCGAAGGACGCGCGCATCGCGGAGTTGGAGCAGCGGCTGGAAAAACTGGAACGCCTGATGACCCGCCAGAACGGAGGTGTCCAATGAACACGCGGAACCTAGCTGCGTCGCTCATGTTCCTGGCCGTCGCCATCACCGCCCATGCCCAGAGCTACTCGATTGACTGGTTCACCATTGACGGCGGCGGGGGCACCAGCACCGGCGGCGTATATTCCGTCAGTGGCACCATCGGCCAGCCGGATGCAGGGGCGATGAACGGCGGGAATTTCTCCGTCACGGGCGGGTTCTGGAGCGTGGTGCTGGTGCAGTCGCCAGACGCGCCCACGCTTTACGCCACCAATGCCGCGCCCGGTTTCACCACCGTTTGGTGGGCGCCCGCGTCACCGGATTTCCTGCTACAGACGAGCGTGAGTCTTTCCCCACCCGCCTGGACCAACGCGCCCAGCGGCGCGCTCAATCCCGTGACGGTGCCCGCCACCGGCCCAGCCCGGTTTTATCGCTTGAAGCGGGAGTGAGCGGCGGGCAGAACTGCACCGAATGCAAGCCGCGCCGGTTGAATTGGCAGTAGCTTCACGCCGCCGGGCAGAATTGAGTTCGCAATCGCGGGGAGAGCGGGTAAGCTTTCGCCCATGAGTTACACGGGCAAAGTTCAAAACGGGGTCGTGGTGCTGCCGCCAGAGGTGCATCTGGAGGAAGGGCAGCCGGTGGAGGTCATCCCGCTGCCGGCGGCGCCGGGCGCGAACGCGTTTCTGGACGGGATGCTCAAGCTGGCCAAGCCCCGGGACTGGCCGGAGGACTTCGCGCTGAACCACGCGCATTACGTCAAGGGCCATCCCAAGAAATCATGAGGGCGGTCTTCGCGGACACCTTCTACTTCCTGGCCTTGCTCAACCGGCGCGACCCGGCGCACGCACGGGCCATCGCGGCTTCGCAGGCGGATGACCTGGCCATCCTCACGACGGAGTTTGTGCTGCTGGAGCTGGCGGATGCCTTGAGCAAGCCGCCGCAACGGGAGGAGTTGCGCGCGGTGTTCGCGCTCATTGACGCCAGCGCGAATTGCAAAGTGATTCCGGCGGGCAGCGAGTTGCTGCGGCGCGGCCTGGCGCGATATCTCGAACGGGCGGACAAGGAGTGGCAATTGACGGACTGCATTTCGTTCGTGGTGATGGAGGACGAGGGCATTCAAGACGCGTTGACGGGTGACCGGCATTTCGAGCAGGCGGGTTTCAGGGCGCTGTTGAAGTAAAATGGTTTTGGGCGCTGCCGGACGCACGGGCGGGGATTCTTTTCTTAAAATTCTTTCCAGAAAACCGCACGAGTTGCGTCTAGTTTTTGCAATGATGTCTGGCCGAACAACCTGGTTCCTCGTGTGGCTGCTGACGGGTAGTGCCGCCGCGCACGCGGCCCCGCGACCTGCCTCCGTCAAAGCGGCCCGTGCGCCGGGGAAAGTCACTTTTGAAAAGCACGTTGCGCCGTTCCTCAGCCAGTATTGCTTCAGTTGCCACGGCGAGAAGAAGAAGGGCGATCTTGACCTGCGCATCTACACCAGTCAGGCATTGGCGGAAAAGGATCGCGAGGTGTTCGAAAAGATTCTCAGGAATCTCGAAAGCCACGAGATGCCGCCGGAGAAAAAGCCGCAACCCACGCTCGACGAGCGCGAGAAAATCACCGCCTGGATCGAAACGGTGGTTTTCAAGTGCGATTGCGACCATCCCGACCCCGGTCGCGTCACCCTCCGCCGCCTGAATCGCACGGAATACAACAACACCATCCGCGACCTGGTGGGAGTGGACTTTCAGCCGGCGGAGGACTTTCCCGCTGATGACGTGGGCTATGGTTTCGACAACATCGGCGACGTACTTTCGATGCCGCCCATTCTTCTGGAGAAATACATGGCGGCGGCGGAGAAGATTTTGTCCAAGGCCATCGTCACCGACAATGCCGGACAGCGAACGGCCAAACGCTGGGCGGCGGAAGGGCTGGAGGGTTCCGCGCCCGGCGGTCCTGCGGACGGCGGAGCGCGCGAGTTGTCGCGCGAAGGCGACATTTTTGTGGAGTATCCGTTCCCGGATGCCGGCGAATACATCCTGCGCGCCCGAGCGTGGGCGCAGCAGGCCGGGCCGGAAATCGCCCGCATGACTTTCCGGCTCGCCGGAAAGGACGTGAAGACGTTCGACGTGGCGGCGGTGGAATCGAGTCCGCGCGTTTACGAGGTGCGTGTGACCGCCGAGGCTGGCCGGAAAAAGTTCGCGGCGGCTTACATCAATAATTACGTCAACCCGAAAGACCCCGACCCGAATAACCGCGACCGCAACCTCTTCATCGAGTATCTGGAAATCGTCCCACCCGCCAGCGCGACGCCGCCGGTGCTGCCTGCGAGTCATGAGCGGATTTTTTTCTGCCAACCCACGGGCGCAACCAGGCCGGACTGCGCGCGGAGAATCATCACCCGGTTCGCGACGCGCGCGTATCGCCGTCCGGCGACGGAGGCGGAGGTAACCCGGCTGGTGAAATTCGTGGAGTTGGCGGAGAAGGAGGGGGAAAAGTTTGAGGCCGGGATCAAACTGGCGCTGCAAGCCGTGCTGGTGTCACCGCACTTTCTTTTCCGGGGTGAGATTCAGCCAGAACCGAACAATCCGGCCGCCGTTCATCCCGTCAACGAATATGCGCTGGCCACGCGCCTGTCCTATTTTCTCTGGAGCACGATGCCGGACGAGGAATTGTTTACCCAGGCGGCCAAGGGCACGTTGCGGAAAAACCTGGAGGCCCAGGTCCGCCGGATGTTGAAGGACCCCAAGTCCGGAGCGCTGGTGGAAAACTTCGCGGGGCAGTGGCTGCAAACGCGGAGCCTGGCGCAGATGACGCCGGACAAGAAGGAATTCCCGACCTTCGACGAACCGCTCCGCACGGCGATGCAACGGGAGACAGATCTCTTCTTTGAGGCGATCATGCGCGAGGACCGCAGCGTGCTCGACTTCCTCGACGCCGACTACACCTTCGCCAATGAGCGGCTCGCCCGCCACTATGGCTTGAGCGGGGTGAAGGGCGACCAGTTCCAGCGCGTGTCGCTGAAAGGCACGGCGCGCGGCGGCGTGCTCACCCACGGCAGCGTGCTGACGATCACGTCCAATCCGACACGCACCTCGCCGGTCAAACGCGGCAAGTGGATTCTCGAAAATATCCTTGGCACCCCGCCGCCACCGCCCCCACCCGATGTGCCGGAGTTGAAGGAAAGCAAACTATCGGGCTCCCTGCGCCAGCGCATGGAGCAGCATCGCGAGAACGTGCTCTGTGCCTCCTGCCACGCGCGCATGGATCCGATTGGATTTGGCTTTGAGAATTTTGACGGTGTCGGCGCGTGGCGCACCAAGGACGCTGATTATCCCATTGATCCCTCAGGCCGGCTCGTGACCGGCGAGGAATTCAAAGGCCCCACCGAGTTGAAGCAGATGCTGCTGAAGAAAAAAAAAGACGAGTTCATACGGTGTTTGTCGGAGAAGGTGCTCACCTACGCACTGGGCCGGGGTCTGGAGTATTACGACAAGTGTGCGGTCGACGGAATTTCCAAAAACCTCGCGAAGAGCCGCTACAAGTTTACCAGCCTCATTCTCGAAGTGGTGGGAAGCGCCCCATTCCAGATGCGGCGTGGCGAAGGTGGGAAAACGATGGCGGCACAGTAGCTCTTCCTTACTTGCGGTCGGCATGGTAGCAATCGCTCACAGAATCGAGCGGGACGTTTACACCGGCAGACTGGTCACTCCACCCACAAGGCAAAACGCCTCGGAACCGGCTCCACCGAGCCAGGCCGCAAGTCACTAACCGACATTCCGGAAACAACAAAGATGAAGCACCGGCCGGATTATGTGCTACTTTGGGCCGAAACTGAGTCAAAACAGAATGAACGGAATGTTTTGCCTTACTTGATGTATCAACGATGAAAAGAATAGCTTGGTCAAGCAAAGCGCTGTAGCGACTAGGAATGGAAACCGATGTATCAACGATGAAAAGAATAGCCCAGTCCATTGTGCGCGGGTTGGTTCCATTGGGAGTTCTTTGGATCGCGTTGGGATTTTCCGGCGCAACGCGGGCGGACGGCCCGCTCTGTTGCCTGCCCGCGGACACGATGCGGTTCCGCGTTGCCTTTGGCACGAGCAGTTTCATCGACACCACCCTGAGCACGTTACCACCCGATTACAGCGTGACCAATGGACTATACTCAAGCTGGTGCGTGGATTACGACACGGACATCGGCCCCGGAACGCTTTACAGCGGGCACCTTTTCGATCCTTACGGCGGCAATCTGCCACCCGTCATCCAATTCAGTCCGTGGCCCAAAATCATTTACATTTTGAACCACAAGCAAGGCTCCATACAGGACATTCAAAATGCGATCTGGGTCGCCTTGGGGCAGTCATTCGATCCGCCGTTCACGGTGGCGGCGGCGCAGATGGTCAATGACGCCAATCAATTCGGCGCTACGTTTGTCCCCACCAACGGCCAGATGGCAGGCGTGTTGATTGAACCGAATCCAGCTCCCCAAACGATGGCGCCCGTTCAGCGGTTGCTGATCGAAGTAGCCAACTCCTCGTCTTGTGACGAAACCAACGCGCCCACCGAAGTCATGCTTCAGTCGATGGAATGGGTGGCCAATACTGGATTCCGCCTCCAACTCGCGGCCCAAACGGGCCATTGCTTCCTAATCGAAAGCTCCACCAATCTGATCAACTGGGCGCCACTCCGCACGGTCATCCGCACGAACGCAACCGTGTCCTTCACCGACACGAATGCGCCCGGTCTTGGCCACCGATTTTATCGGGCCAGGCACCTTTAGACCCGAGTTCCTACCGCCCACCGCCCCACGGTGCTTCTTGAAGCTGTTCTTGGCCCGGTATATCGTGGCGCTCGATTGACGCCATCAGAGCGAACACTTTTTGCAACCGAGACGCTGCGGGAATGGGAAACCCCACCCGTGCGGAATTCGCTCATGGCGTGTGCCTGGACAACATCAGCCACCGCCTGAATGCCGCGTAACCCTGACTCGAAACCGTCAGCAAACTCCGATGCCAGCGCGGATGCTCCGCCC
>JANNEF010000392.1:0-4733 GCA_031378375.1 Verrucomicrobiota bacterium
AACGCAGCGCCACCCGGCCTGCTTGTTCGTTACGTTCCCGCGTTCGCCACCGCCCTCCCCCCTGCAGGGGGGAGGGCGGCCCCATTTTCCAGTCTGGCTTGCGCCAGACAAGGAAGATGGAAATCAAGATACAAGTTCGGGTTAAAACCGGAGGTCCGAGGATTCTTGGCGGCACGCGAAGATTTCGCACGATTGCATTACAGATTCTGTCGGCGAAGAACCGTCCACCCAATGGGTGAACCATCCGATGCTCGTAATTCCTGCTTATCTGTGTCCATCCGTGTCCATCTGTGGTTGAACTGCTTTTTCATCCGGTCTGGGTGGCGCATCCGCGCTGGCGGCAGGTGGATGGGGCTTCGCGTAGAGCGTCGGGCGGCGGCCACGGCCTCGGCGGACGGGTTTGTAGCCGCGCTTCCGGACAATCCGCCACAACGTGCTGGCGATGATGTCCGCCGTGGTCTGACGGCCCCAATCGCGCGTGTCCCGGCCCCAGCCGAACCGCGCCTTGTAGGCGTCCAGGACCGATTTCAGCGAAAACTGTTCGCCACAATCGGCCACCGCCTGTTCGACCCGGCTCGTGAGCCAACCGCGCCGGCGTTTCGTGGCGCGGCCAGGGGGTTGCGCGATGGGAGTCACCGTGGGTGCGGCGGGCGGTCCCGTCGGGCCATTATTTTCCACCGGCGAGATCGCTTCCGCTGGTGGCATGGCGGCGGCGTCCACTCGCTTCACATCGGCTGGCTTTTCCACTGGCACCCCGGATGATGTTTCCTGTGGAAGCGTCGCGAGCATGGTGTCGCACGCTTTGATTTGCCCGGCCAGCGACGCCATCTCCTGAACGAGTTTGTCTCGCCTGGTCAATATCGCTGCTCGGAGATCGTCCTCCCGCATGGAAAAGATTTGTCGGCCCGCTCCGGCCCAGTCAACGGCAAAAACCTGAGCAGCCGCATCAAAATCTTCCAAGATAGCGGGCCAACGAGGTAGGGACATCGCGCCGCGATGTCCCCGCCCGCGTCCAGCGGGCGGAACGAACTGGCAAGGCAGCCCGTCTTGGCCGCACCCACGTTGCGCCGCTGGACGCGGCGCGGACGGCGCGGCGCGCCATCCCTACCATAAATTTTGATGCGTCTGCCCTGACGGCAAAAAACCCGGAAGGGCGGGTCTTGGCAAAACCAGCCGGCCCCGGCTACGCTGACGGCATGAACCGGCTCATGTTCCTTGGTCTCGGCGTTCTGCACTTCTTCATCTGGTCGCCCGCTCCTGCTCGCGCCGCCGAACCGTGGGCCGACGGCGCGCTGACCGTGACGGATGGGCTGGAACTTTGGCTCGACGCCACGCACGAAAACGCCGCGCGCGAGGCGCGCGAATTGCCGCCGCTCGTCAATGGCGCTCCGCTCGATTACTGGCACGACGGCTCCGGGCGCGGGCGGCACTGCGACCAGCGCCAGCGCGAGGCGCGTCCGCAGTGGCGCGCGTTGGGCGGCGGAGCCTTCGCGCGTTTCGACGGACAGAATGATTTTCTCGCCGCCGCCATCGCGCCGCGCGTGACGATGGCCGGCGCAACGGTGTTCGTCTTCGCCGCGCCCGCGTCGAACCCCGGCCTCTTTTGCGGTTTGCTCGCGTGGAATGCGCGGGGCAAAAACGATTACCAATCCGGCTTCAACGTGGACCTGGGCGGCGGGCCATCCACGAACTGGAACCGCGTGAACGTCGAGGGCCCCGGCGCGACGGGAGAAAAGAATCTGCTGCGGGAGCCGGTGGCCTTCGGCGCATTTCACACAGTCGCGATCACGATGGAACCCGGCCCGCAAGGCACGCGGCTGCACTTCGACGGCGTGGCGCAAGGCGCGCGCGCGCGGAAAGAATCCACGCTCGTGATGGACGAGTTGAGCGTCGGCGCCCGCCATTACGAGAACAACGGCGGAGCGCCCGCCGCCGCCAGCTTCTTCGCCGGCGACATCGCGGAGGTGCTCGTCTATGGCCGCGCGCTGGCGGACGGCGAGCGCGGGCGGGTCGAGGCGTATCTGGCCAAAAAATACGCCGGCCTGGTCCGCGCGGTGAGCGATCCGACGGCGCCGGCGGAGAAGCCGCTCGTCGCCGTGACGAACCCGCCGCCGGTGCAGATGCTCGTGCCGGGCTTCACCGTGCGCGAGCTGCCGCTCCAGTTAAACAATATCAACAACCTGGTCTGCGCGCCGGACGGACGCCTCTTCGCGCTGGCGTATGACGGAAATGTTTTTCAACTCAAGGACACCGACGGCGACGGGTTGGAAGACCTGGCGACGCACTTTTTCAAAAACGACCGCAACGAAATTCCCAGCACCATCGGCATGGCCTGGGGGCCGGGCGGCCTCTACATCCCGTGCAAGGGGCGCGTCATCCGCCTGCGGGATCGCGGTGACGGCACGGGCGAGTTGGAGACGCGGGCGAGCGGCTGGGTCGCGCCGGCCGCGTTGGGCGGCGCCAGCCTCGACGCGATCGGCATCGCGGTGGACGGGAGTGGAAACGTGTTCTTCGGTCTGGGCTGCGACAGTTGGTCCGCGGCGTATCGCGTGGACAAGGCGACGGGCAAATCCGCCTACGACATCCAGAGCGAGCGCGGCACCATCCTCAAGCTCCCGGCCGGCGGCGGGTCACGCGAGATCGTCTGCACCGGGATGCGCTGGCCGGTATCGCTCGCGTTCAACGCCGCCGGCGATTTGTTCGGCACCGACCAGGAGGGCGCGACCTGGTTGCCGAATGGCAATCCCCTGGACGAGTTGATCCACATTCAGCCGGGGCGGCACTACGGTTTTCCACCGCGTCACCCGCAGCATCTGCCGGGCGTGATTGACGAGCCGAACGTGTTCGACTACGCCCCACAGCATCAGTCCACCTGCGGGCTGCATTTCAACGAGCCGGTGGGTGGCAGTGGAAAAAGCTTCGGCCCGGCGTGGTGGCGCGGCGATGCGCTGGTCGCCGGCGAGTCACGCGGAAAGATTTATCGCACCAAGCTCGTCAAAACCGCCGCCGGCTACGTCGCACAGAACAATCTAATCGCCTGCCTGAACATGCTGACGCTCGACGCGGCACCGACGCCGCAGGGCGACTTGATCGTCGCCTGCCACAGCGGCCAGCCCGATTGGGGCACCGGCCCGCAGGGGAAGGGCAAGCTCTACAAAATTTCCCTCGCGGACCCGGCGGCCCCGCAACCCGTGCTGGCTTACGCCACGAGTCCGACGGAGACGCGGATCGTCTTCGACCGCCCGCTTGACCCCGCGCAACTCAAGAACCTCGCGCGGCAATCCAGCGTCACGTCCGGGAAGTACGTTGCCGCCGGGGATCGCTTCGAGGTGATCTGCCCCGGCTATCAGGTCGTGCAGAACCAGATGCTTGCGCCGCGTTTCGAGTTGCGCGTGTTCTCCGCCGGCGTGGGCGCCGACGCCCGCTCGCTCGTGTTGCAAACCGCGCCGCGCATTGAAGCGGTGAACTACGCCGTGACCCTGCCCGACGCGGCGCGGGCGGCCCGTTCGCGCGAGGAAAGCCGGCGGGAATTGCCCCAACATGCCGCGATGGATTTGCTCACCGACCTGACCGGCGTCGAAGTGAGCTGGCGCGACGCGGCGGGCCGCACAAACTGGAGCGGCTGGTTGCCGCATCTGGATTTGACCGCCGCGCGCGCCTTCACCGCCGCCAGCGAGGAGCACACGCGCTTGTTCGAGTCGCTCAAAACTCCCGGCACGCTGACGCTCCGCGCCCAACTCGATCTCTGGCAGATGCTCCGCGCCGCCACGCAACCCGGCTCGAAGCTCGACTTCGAGTATCCGCCGGAAACCGTCACCGTCGTGTTCAAGTCCGGTGGCACGCTGGACGCGAAAGCAGGAGCGCCAGCCACAGTCGGGCGCGTGAGCAGACGCGAGTGGCGCGTGACCATCGAACCAAAATCGGGCCAATGGCTGCCGCTCGAACTTTCGTTCTCCACCGGCGAGGGTGAACCCACGCTGGACGTTAGCTGGCACACCGCCGAGGATCCGCGCCCGCGCGCGTTGCCCTTGCGCCGCATTCTCCTGCCGTGGGCCACGCCGAAGGTCGCCGACGCGCCGGGCAACGCCGAACGCCGCATCCCGGAAATCGCCGGGGGCGACTGGCAGCGCGGCAGAAGCATTTTCTTTGGCGAACCTGCCGCGTGTTCCAAGTGCCACCAGGTCGGCGGCGAAGGCGGGAAGATTGGCCCCGACCTCTCGAACCTGGTTCACCGCGACTACGCTTCCGTGCTCAAGGACATCACGCAACCCAGCGCGGCCCTCAACCCCGACCACCTCGCCTACGAGATTGAATTGAAGGACGGCGACGCCATCAGTGGCGTCATCGTGGATGGAACATCGGAGGCGGTCGTCGTCGGGCAAGTCACCGGCGCGAATCTCACCGTGGCCCGCAGCCGCATCGCCGGGATGAAGGCCGCCAGCTTGTCGCTGATGCCGGAAGGATTGTTGCAAGGACTCGACGCCCGGGCGCAGAAGGATCTGCTGACCTTTCTCCTTGGCCCGGTGCCGAAGGCAAAGCCATGAACCGCGCGGCTCCAGATTTTCAAAGGACGAAGTCACGTCGCTTTTGCCACCGAATGCCGGCGGGCCTGTGCTCGTCCAATCGCCCGAACTAAACGCCATGCCCGGATAAATGATGACGCCTCCTCAGTCCGCTCGCGGGAAACCGTGCATCTGGCATTGCCTCGCCGTGCTGGTGGGGTTGACCTTGCC
>JANNEF010000394.1:0-12651 GCA_031378375.1 Verrucomicrobiota bacterium
GGTTGCGGTTCTCCGAGCCCAGACCATAGCTGACCCACGAGCCGATGCTCGGTCGCGCAAACGTGAACGACCCGGTGTGGATGCCGAGCGTCGCCTCGTAGTGATTGGTGTGGTCTGACTTCATCGAGCGGATGACGCACAGGTCATCGACGCACTCCGCCATGTGAGGGAAGAGCGAGCTGACTTCCGTGCCGCATTGACCGTGTTTGGCGAATTCCCACTGGGGTCGCTTGGCGAACATCTTGAAGTCGCCTTTGCGCCCCTGAAATTCATCCACCGCGAGAATCTTGCCGGCGTCAGCGAAGAGCTTCGGCTTGGGGTCCCAAGAATCGACGTGCGACACGCCACCGCTCATGTAGAGAAAGATGACGCGCTTGGCCTTGGGCTTGAAATGCGGCGCACGCGGCAGCAGCGGGTCCGCCGGACCGGACCGCGCGGCATCCTCGGCCAGCAACTGCGAGAGCAGTCCGGGGAACAACACCGAGCTGCCGACCATCGAGCGGATGAAGCTGCGGCGCGTGAATGGGGAGGTGAAGTCGTTCTTCATGCGAATGCTAATCGACGCTGAGGAATTCGTTGCTGCCCATGAGCACGCGGGCCAAAGCCGCGAGAGAGGCAGTCTCGACCTTGTCCCGCTTCGTCTCCACCAGTTCCGAGCGATAGGCAGCGAGGAAATCCGCCGCCTCAGCTCGTTCAGTGGCTGAAGGAAAACGACCGAGCGCGAGACGATAAGCCGCTTCGATGCGCTGCGCCTCGTCGGTGCCAAGTCGCTCCACACGCGCGGCGAATTTCTCCGACTTGGTGTGGACGAATGGATCGTTGAGGAAGAAAAGCGCCTGAGTCGGAACAGTGGTCGTGCGGCGGTCAGCGGTGCTGGCGTTGGGATCCGCGCCATCGAAGAGCGTGAGGAACGGGTGACGCTTTATTCGCTGGGTCATCAGATACACGCTGCGCTGGTTGTGATCGTAGACCGCGCTGAACGGGCCATGCTGCGTGTAGCCCCAGCCGGTCGGAGCCGGGAACGGATGTCCACGACCGGGCGTCAGGTCGAGTTCGCCGCTGACCAGCAGGATGGAGTCGCGAGTCTCCTCGGCGCTGAGGCGACGGCGGGGGAAGGGGCTGAAGTAGTCAGTAGTCAGTGAGTCAGTATTCAGTGAAGCAGTGCGACTGCGCGCCGCCACCGGCGACTGATTACTGATTACTGATTCACTGTTTACTGAACCTTGCTGATACGTCGCGCTTAGCATGATCAAGCGGTGCATCGCCTTGATGGACCAGCCGCTCCGGATGAACTGCGTCGCCAGATGGTCGAGCAACTCGGGATGCGTCGGGGGCTGGCCACGCGTGCCGAAGTCGTTGGGCGTTTTCACCAGCCCTTGGCCGAAGTGATACTGCCAGAGCCGATTCACCATCACGCGGGCGGTGAGAGGATTGTCCGGGCGCGTGAGCCACTCGGCGAGTTCGAGACGGCCGCTGCCGGAGGTTTCATTCGGAAGCTTGCGCCCGCCGAGAACCTCGAGGAAACCGCGAGGCACCTCTTCGCCCGGCTTGTCCGGCTCGCCGCGCAGTTGCATTCGGGCATTGCTTGGCGTGCCTTCGCTGACCGCATAGGTGAGATCGAACGGGCCATCGACGAGCAGTTTCTGAAGTTCCTGCCTCGACTTCTCGCTGCCGGCGGCGAGTTCGGCGAGCTGGCGGCGCAATTCGCTGATCTTCGCCCGACGGGCTTTCCCTTCTCCCTCGGCAAGCTGCGCGGGCGGCGAGTCCAGAGGCGACAGTGGCGTTTCACCGATGACAAAATTGTCCGAATCCAACGCCGGCTTCACACCGCCAAGGTGCCCGTAGCTGTCGATGAACGTGTAATCAATGCTGCCATCCCAGCCGCTCGCGAGCTGGCCGGTGAACTCGGTGCGATTTGTCGCGGAAGCGATGGACCCGGCGTAAGTCTTCTCCTTGAGATTCAACGTGACCTGCACTTGATACCACTCGCCGACGCGGAGTGGCTGCACAACTTCACGCACATCCGCGCTGCGCCGGAAGAATTCGCTTCGGTTGAAGAACAGTTCAACCGCCGCCGAGCTGCCCGCCCCGTGGCCGAGATAGAATCGCCACGAGCCATCGCCGCCCGCCTCGGCGCTGGCCACGCGAAAGTCGAAGCTCGCGAACATCCGCCCGGTCTCGTCGGCCTTCCATCGATTCGTCAGCGTCTGTCCAAACCCATTGTAGGCGCCGCTATTGGGCAGGTGCAGGCCAAGCCGACCGGCCGGGAAATGATTCCGGAAAGGGCTCTGGGAGGAGGCGCGAATTTTCACCACGCTGTTTGGCCCGGGGTGCCAGGGTGTCCCGGGCGGCGTGGCGTCGGTCTGCAACTCGAAGTCGCCATCGATGCCGGCGAGGCTCTGCAACTGCGAGGTGAGCGCGGCGGGGTCGGGTTCGTTCGACGCCGAAGCCAGGGTCGGAAGTTCGCGCGAGACGGGAGCGATCGGCTGTTCCTGCACCCCGAGATTGTCGATGGCGATTCCCGGCAACGCACCGCGTTCGCCGCCTTGGGAATCGACTGCGACAAAATCAATCGTTCCATTCCATGACTTCGCGAGGGGAAGCTCAGCGATGGTTGCCACATCGCCAGGTTGGCCGACGCTTCCGGAAACTGTTCCGGCCTTCAGGTCCAGCGCCAGTTGCAGATTCTGCCATTGACCAGCTTTCAAGGCGCGAATGGTTTCAACCCGCTCCCCAGTTCGCACGGCGACGGACTCGGGCGAGAGAAGGACTTCCACCGCTGCCAAAGACGGACGTGCGCCAATCCAGAAGCGATGGCTCCCGCTCGCGGGTGTCTTGGCGGCGGAAATGCGGAAGTCGAGATTCACATGCAGCTTCCCGGCGGAACTCCGCGTTCGCACCGGATGAACGGCCTGCGCGATGCGATACGCGTTCGTGCCCGTCGCCACGCTCGCTCCGACTTTGCCGAGTGCGTAGAGATTTTTGAAAGGGCTTTGCGCGTCGGTGGTTACGGCGATGGGCCCTTCGTAAACCCAAGGCGGCACAAGCACGCCCTTGCTGCCGCCCGCTGCCGGTGCCTGCATTTCAAAATCGCCGTCGAGATCATCCAGCGAGCGGAGCACGGCGGATGGAGCGGATTGCTTCTGTCGTTCCAGGCTCCGCGCCAGCGTCGCGACGCGTGTGTCGAACTCCCGCCACTTGGGCTGCGATTCCTCCGGCGGCAGCAGTGGCACCAGCGCCCGGGATTTCTGCTTCTGCTCGGACCCAGGGAACGCGTAGCGCGTGCTCTCGAAGATGCCGTAGAGCGCGTAGTAATCGTTCATCGAAATCGGATCGAACTTGTGTCCGTGACACCGCGCACACCCCAGCGTCAGTCCGAGCACTGTCTGGCCGAGCGTGTCGATGGTATCCTGGATGGTGAGGTGATGATAATTCTCGGAGTCGAAGCCGAAGCGCCGCGAGATGGCGAGATAGCCGGTCGCGGTCACGCGGTCGGCATAGCGCTCGCGTGGCCCCTGACGCGCCAGAATATCGCCCGCGATCTGTTCACGGAGGAATTCATCATAGGGCTTGTCGGCGTTGAAGGCGTCGATGACCCAGTTGCGATACCGCCACGCCACCGGGACAGGATAATCCGCCGTCTCCCCCGCCGTGTCCGCATAGCGCACCAAGTCGAGCCAGTGGCGTCCCCAGCGCTCGCCATAATGAGGTGAGGCGAGCAGGCGCTCGACGACCTTGGTGAAGGCATCGGGCGAAGAGTCCTTCTCGAAAGCGTCCGCTTCGTCAGCGGTCGGGGGAAGCCCGGTGAGATCGTAAGTCGCCCGTCGCAACAGCGTCCGCTTGTCCGCCGGCGGGGCGAGTTTCTTGGTCGGGAGCTTCGCGAGGATGAAGGAGTCGATGGCGGAAGCAGTGACCAGTGAATCAGTGTTCAGTGAGTCACTGCGGCGGCGCGCACCCACTGAAGACTGATTACTGATGACTGACTTAATGATCACCGGAACCTCCGGGTTGCGCACCGGCTGAAACGCCCAGTGCGGCTTCTCCGGTGGCGCCGCAAAGCTGGATGGAAACGGCGCACCTTGCTTCACCCACGTCGCCAGGTCGGCGATGACCGCGTCAGGCAGCTTCGGTTTCTTGTGCGGCATCGTGAGGTCAGGCTCTTCATGGCGCACCGCACGGAGCAACCGGCTTTTCGCCGGGTCGCCGGGCACCACAGCCGGACCAGTATCACCGCCCTTGAGCAATGCCTCGCGCGAATCCACCCGCAGCCCGCCCTTCACCTGCTTCGCGGTCGCGCTGTGACATTTGTAGCAGTTGTCCGCGAGCACCGGGCGGATGCGGTTCTCGAAAAACTCGGAAGCAGGCGGTGTTTTGCTTTGGGCTGACGGACTGGTTGCTGAGAGAAGCGCTGCGCTCATCACGATTACGCGTACGCAAGATCTCTTGCCCCAGAAAATGTCGCCGGCCTTAGGCGGTTGAGGAAGGCTCAGCATGAACTTACTAGGGCGGAAGCCGCGACAGGGATTGTCGCCAGATGATCGAGTGGCGATGCTTGGCCCCAACCCAGTGCTGGCAGCGTAGTCACGGGTTCGATAATCCGTAATCTCATCGTTATGACTCTGGCGGCGCACCCAACCTCTGTCGAGTGCTTTGCGTGTGTAACACGCGACTGCTCACGCAAGTCGCGGAGGCTCGGCGTCTCATGGTTCTGAACGATGTGCCAACTTACAAGTATGTCTCCCAAAGCCGAGCCAGTTATGTCGTCCGGCGCAACACGCCAGTGCGCGGATGAGTTTGCATCGGCGTCGGTCTCGTTAGTCGTGGCTGGCTCAAAATGATGACCACTTTATGGCGTTCCCGCCAACCAGCCATCGTAAACGGTTGCGCTCTGCCTGTGCGTGGCGTTATTGCTTTGCGCGCACATGATGCTGCGAGATGAACTGGCAAAAAAAAGCGAACCAACGTTGGAATGGTTCACTCCGCTGCGGGTGGCGTTCGTTCTTGTGGCGTTACTCTTCGGGGCGTTTCCCAAGGTCATGGCGGGGTTGGAGACGTTCTTCTATCGGGACTACGGGGTGCTGGCCTATCCGTGCGCCTATTTTCAGCGGGAATGTTTCTGGAAGGGCGAGTGGCCGTTGTGGAATCCGCTGAGCAACTGCGGCGTGCCGTTCGCGGCGCAGTGGGGGACGGCGTGGTATCCCTTCTCGCTCGTGTATCTGGTGTTTCCGTTGCCGTGGTCGCTGAGTTATTTCTGCTTCGCCCACCTGCTGCTGGGCGGCATGGGTATGTACATGCTCGCCCGGCGGTGGACGGGCGACGGTTGGGCAGGGTGTCTGGCGGGGGTGGCGTTCATTTTCAACGGGGTGACGTTCTCGTGTTTGTTGTGGCCCAATTATACGGTCGCGCTGGGGTGGATGCCGTGGCTGGTATGGTGGATTGAGCGATCCTGGCGGGAGGGCGGTCGCCCGGTGGTGGTTTCCGGCGTGGTGGCGGCGCTGCAACTGTTGTCGGGCGTGCCGGAGTTGGTAGTGTTGACGTGGCTGTTCGTCGGGACGCTGGCGATACGTGAACTCGTCCGGGGCGAAGTCGTGAGGATGGCATTGATCCGGAGGCTCCTGACGGTGGTGGTGATCGCAGCGGGGTTGGCGGCGGTGCAGTTGTTGCCATTCTTTGATCTGTTGACGCATTCACAGCGGGACAGTGGATTCGCGACACAGGAGAAGTGGGCGATGCCAGGCTGGGGTTGGGCAAATTTACTGGTGCCTCTGTTTCATTGCTTTGAGACTTACCAGGGACCGTTCTTCCAATACGGTCAGGAGTTCTTGAGTTCGTATTATCCGGGTGCGGCGTTTTTCGTCATGGCCTTGTGGGCGGCTTGGAGAGTCCGGGAGGGCAGGGTGTGGGTGCTGACGGCGTGGCTGGTCGCGGTGCTGGTGCTCGCGCTGGGGGAGATCGGGGTTGTGTTCGGCTGGTTGAAGGGATTTTTGCCGCTGTTGGGCATCGCCCGCTATCCGGTGAAGTTTGTGTTGCTGCTGGTGCTGGTCCTGCCGTTGCTGGTTGCGTTCGCAGTGAAACGAATTTCCAGCGATCGCGCGACGCGTGGTGGCGTGGTCCGTGAGTTGACGATCTTTGGTGTCACGGCGCTGGTGCTCATGGGGATGATTTTGTGGTTCGCCAGAATGTTTCCGTTCCCCCTCGACCAGTGGGAGGTGACCTGGCGCAACGCGGCGGGCCGCGCGTTTTTCATGGCGGCCATCCTCGCGCTCGTGATGTGGCTCGCCCGCGAAACGGACCGACGCCACAAACTCGCGGGGCAACTGGCGATGCTGGGGCTGATCCTGGCGGATGTTTCCACGCACACCGTGCGGCAGAATCCGTCGTTCGACACGCGGCTGCTGGCACCCGGCTTGTGGGCAACGCAGAATGGCGCGCCGCCGCCACAACTCGGCGCCGGGCGGGTGTACATCACGCCCGAGGCGGAGCGAGGGGTGTTGGGGAGCACGGTGCGAGATAATCAGTCGGACTTCCTCGGCCGGCGGCTGGCATTATGGTCTAACCTGAACCTGCTGGACGGCGCGCCGAAGGTGAATGGTGCGGCGACGTTGCAGTTGCGCGAACAAAAACAGGTGGAGCAATTGATCTACGGCGCGACCAATCGCGCCCATGCGGGGCTGCTGGATTTCCTGTCGGCAGCCAAAGTCACGGCGCCAGGCAACCCGACGGAATGGCTGGATCGCACCAATTACCTCACAGTGGTTTCAGCGGGACAGAAACCGATCTTCGAAACCGCAGCAAAGACGCTCGACGCACTGGCCGCATCCGACTTCGACCCGCGCGCGGTGGTATATCTGCCCAGCGAGGCACGCGATTTCGTGAGCGTGAGCAACGGGACACGGGTGCGCATCTTACCCCCGCGTTTCACCGCGCAAGTCGTGGAGTTCGACACCGAAGCGCCCGCGCCTGCGCTGGTGGTCGTGGCGCAGACGTTTTACCATCCGTGGAAGGCGACGATTGATGGCCGGCCAGCGACGCTGTTGCGCGCGAACCATGCGTTCCAGGCGGTGGAAGTTCCCGCTGGCCGGCACCGCGTGACGCTCGTTTACCGCGACAGGAAATTGCTCTGGGGGATGGCGATCTCGGCAGGCACGATGGTCGTTTGCTTGGTGGCGTTGCGGCGCTTCCGCACGAAAACGGCCGTGGCAGGTTGAGTTCTCAAATGCAAAAGAGGCTTGCGGACTGATGCCGCAAGCCTCTCTTGGTGAGCGATGCCGTTTACAGCGTGTGGTACTGCGAAGTGGCCAGGCTGCAGGCCGGTTTGGTGTCAACCACGTCAACCGTGTAGGTGCCGCCGCCCGGGCATTCCGGTTTCTGGCGGATGTAGAGGTCGGAGCCGAACAGGTGGGAGTCAGCGGGCGTGTCCGTGCTGACTTTCTTGTTTTCCAGCGCCCAGGTTGCTTTCGCGCCATCAATCTGTTTGAGGTTGGCGATGCAGGCGCTCTTCTGGCTGGCGGTGCGGGCCTTCACAAAGTTGGGAATCGCGATGGCTGCCAGCAAGCCGATGATGGCGACGACGATCATGATCTCCACCAGCGTGAAGCCGGCTTTCAGGTTGTTTTTAATTTTCATAAGTTGGTAACTGCCTTTCCGAACTGCGGTGTGAACGATGGCGGGAGGCGTTGTTTATTATTTCTACGGGCGTTCACAGATTGCCTCTCGCCGTCCGCAAGAATTACTTAGCAATGGCGATGCCAAGACACTGCCGGGAAAGATTCTGCTTCCAGCGCCAACGCGGACTGGTTGAGATGGTCAGATTCGATCAAACCGACCGGTTGACGCGTGCTCCATGACGAATCCTTCAATATCCCCAATGGAATTGGCCCTGCCATCAGAGGTGAGGGCAGGGGAGAAATGGAGAGAAGTTGATGGATCTGCCGCTCTTTACGCTCCGCAAAGCTTTCTTGAACTCCACATGCCAGACGTTTTCGGTCCACGCATAATCGTGCTCACCGGCACCGAACTGTCCTGTTATTGGACGGCTCGGTAATGAATCAGGACATCCAGAAATCTGGTTCAGCTCTAGTCGAACCGGCGGCGACTCAAAAAGCGTGGTCAGCGACCGTGCAGGTGGGTTTTTCGCTCACTGCTCCCAGATTGTAAGTGCCACCGGCAGGACATTGCGGCTTCTCACGGATGTTCTTGTCCGCTCCGAAAAGGTCGCCGTCGCCCGGCACGTCGCTGTCCGATTTCTTCATTTCCAGAGACCAGACACCCTTGGCACCTTCCATCGTTTTGAGGTTGGCAATGCACGCAGCTTTCTGGGCTTGCTTGCGGGCCTTGACAAGGTTGGGGATCGCCACCGCCGCGAGCAAGCCGATGATCGCCACGACGATCATGATTTCCACCAGCGTGAATCCCGCCCTCCCAGAATTTTTTATTTGCATAACCACTCTTGCTTTCAGTTGTTTCGTTAACTTGAACTACCTGCCGGCTTCGCCGTTGTTCCGCCGTCAATTTAGCCATCCTCCAGGCAATGACAATTTCAAAAGCGTTGCCTTGCCTGCGAATTGAAGGGAATAAACACCCCGGATGGCAAAAGTTTCTCGAAGATTAGGCTCGGTGGCCAATGTCCCGCAGTATTCCAGCGTGATTGGCGTTGTCTTGCGATGGACCTTCGGCCGGCCGATATCGCAGACGCGCGTGCAGTGGGGCTTGTGCTCCGGCACGAAGCCGCTACCATCACCGCCGTGAAAACTAATACCATTTCTCGAATCAAACATGTGGTCGCTGGCGCGGTTGCGGTCTGCGCCTTTTTGCAGATGTTGACTGCCGCGACCGTGTCCGCTGCCGATTCCAAACCCGGCGTCGCCCTCAAACAGATCGCCACCGGCTTCGTCTCGCCGCTCAACCTGCTGACGCTGGACGATGGCTCCGGGCGGTTGCTAATCGCCGATCAGGTCGGCACCGTCCACATCCTCAATGCGAACGGCGCGCTGGCGGACAAGTTGTTTCTCGATCTGCGCGCCCGGATGACCAAGCTCAACCAGGGTTTCGATGAGCGCGGACTCCTCGGTCTGGCGCTGCATCCGCGCTTCAAGCAGAACCGAAAGCTCTACGCCTTCTACAGTGCGCCACTGTGCAAGGACGGCCCGGAGGGCTGGGACCACACCGCGATCGTGTCCGAGTTCAAGGTGTCCGAGAAACAGCGCGACGAAGTGGACGCGGCTTCGGAGCGCGTGCTGATGCAGATCGACAAGCCCTACTTCAACCACAGCAGCGGACGCATTGTCTTCGGCCCCGACGGCTTCCTCTACATCGGTGTCGGCGACGGCGGCAACGCCAACGACACCGGGCGCGGGCATTCGCCACAGGGCAACGGGCAGGATCTTACGACAGTGCTGGGAAAAATTTTGCGCATTGATGTGGACAAGACAGACAAGGATCGCGCTTACGCCATTCCCTCGGACAATCCGTTCATCGGCGGCAAGGGCCGTCCGGAAATCTTCGCCTACGGTCTGCGCAATCCCTGGGGCATTTCTTTTGATCGTGGCGGACGGCGCGAACTGTTCGCGACCGACGTGGGGCAGACGCTTTACGAAGAGTTGAATCTCATCGTCAAAGGCGGCAACTACGGCTGGAACATCCGCGAAGGCTCGGTTTGCTTCGACCCCAAGAACCCCAAGACGCCGCTGGCGGAGTGCGCGAAGGTTGGCGCGGACGGCCAGCCGCTGATCGACCCCATCGCCGCCTACAAAAACGTCAACGGCTTCCGCAACGACCCCGAGGCGCGCGGCATCAGCTCGACGGGCGGCTACGTTTATCGCGGCAAGGCGCTGCCCGAACTGGCGGGCCGCTACGTGTTCGCCGACTGGTCGCGCAACTGGGCCGTCGCCGACGGTGTCCTGTTCGCCGTCAAGCGCCCCATGGGCGGCGCGAAGAATTGGATGCTCGAAACGCTCGAAGTGGCGGGTCTGCCCAAGGGCAAGCTGGGCGCCTACATCGTCGCGATGGGCGAGGATGCCGACGGCGAATTGTACGTCCTGACCAACGGGAGCAACGCGCTCATGGGCAAGACCGGCAAGGTCTTCAAGCTGGTCAAGGCGGAGTAGCAGGCGACAGGTCCATCCGCCGGGTTGGCGCGGCAACCCGCCTCAAATCTTCGGCCCGGCGGCGGCGATGTCGGGCGCGGCGGCGGCGTATTGCGCGAAGTTCTTCACGAAACCCTGCGCCAGCTCCCGTGCCTTCGCGTCGTAGTCGGCGGGGTTCTTCCAGGTGTTCCTCAGCGTGAACAGTTCCGGCGGCACGTCGCCGCAACGCTGCGGCACCGCGTAACCGAAGATCGGATCAACCACCGTCGGCGCCTGATCAATCCGCCCGCTGAGAATCTCCTGAATGGTGGTGCGGTTGTGTTGAATCGGAATGCGCGGCACGACACCGGCGGGGCCGCCGACCCAGCCCGTGTTCACCAGGTAGCAGCGGCAGTGATGTTCCCGCATCTTCTTCGCCAGCAGGTCGGCATAGACGCGCGGCGGCAGCGGCAGAAAAGGCGCGGCGAAACAGGTGCTGAACGTCGCCTGCGGTTCCCGGCCCAGGCCGGCCTCGGTGCCCGCGAGCTTCGCCGTGTAACCGCTGAGGAAATGATACATCGCCTGCGTCTCCGTCAGCCGCGCCACCGGCGGCAGGATGCCAAAAGCGTCCGCCGCGAGAAAGATGATCGCCTTGGGATGGCCGGCCATGCCGCTGCCCACCGCGTTGGGGATGAAGTCCAGCGGATACGCCGCCCGCGTGTTCTCAGTGATGGCATCATCCGCGTAATTCACCGCGCCGGTCGCCGCGTCCGCCACGACGTTCTCGACCACGGACCCGAAGCGGATCGCGTCCCAAATCTGCGGCTCGCGCTCGCGCGTCAGGCGGATGCACTTGGCGTAGCAGCCGCCCTCGAAATTGAACACGCCGTTGTCGCCCCAGCCGTGCTCATCGTCGCCGATCAAGTGCCGCGACAGATCCGCCGAGAGGGAAGTCTTGCCCGTGCCGGACAAGCCAAAGTACAGCGCCACGTCGCCGCCATCCCCCACGTTGGCCGAGCAGTGCATCGGGAAGACGCCCTCCTGCGGCATCAGATAATTCATCACCGTGAAGATGGCCTTCTTGATCTCGCCGGCGTAATGCGTGCCGCCGATAAGCACGGTGCGGGATTCCAGGTCCAGCGCGATGAACGTCCCGCACCGGGTCCCGTCCGTGGCGGGGTCCGCCATGCAATCCGGCGCGGCGATGACCGTGAACTGCGGCTCGTGCGCGGCCAGTTCCGCCGGGGTGGGCCGGCGGAAGAGCTGCCGCGCGAACAGCGAATGCCACGCGTATTCGGTGACGACCCGGATGGACAGCCGGTGCGCCGGGTCCGCTCCCGCGAAGCCGTCGAACACGAACGTCTCGCGCCCCTTGAAGTATTCCGTCACCCGCGCGCGCAACCGTTGAAAATGTTCGCGCGACAGGGGCTGATTGACCTTGCCCCACCCGATGCGCGACTCGCTCGCCGGTTCGCGCACGATGAACTTGTCGCCCGGCGAACGGCCCGTGCGCTCGCCGGTGAGGGCGATGAGCGCCCCGGAGTCCGCGAGGGAACTCTCGCCCCGCCGCACGCTCATCTCGACGAGCCGGGGGGTGGAGAGATTGTGGTGAACGGGGCCGGTGTCGGTCAGACCGTGGCTGGTGAACTTGATTTGCATGGTCGGAATCAACCCTCCGCCCGCCGCTACACCGCCGTCCAGTTTTGTTTCGGCCCCGGCGCGCTGGTGCCCCGGCTGTTGCGCGCCTGGAGCCAGAGTTGATAGAGGTCGCCCACGTCGAACGTGATGGTCGCGGGGATAATCACTTCCTTCGCGCCCACTTCGCCGATGGCCAGTTGCTCGGGCATCCCGCCCGGCCCTTCGCGCCACGCTTCGAGGCGCGTCGCCCCCGTCGGCAACGCGGTGGTCGCGAGACGTCGCGACGCGGGCGTCCACGTCGTGTCGGCGGGCGCGGCGGGAATCTCCTGCGTGCCCCCGCGCAACAGCGCGATGCTGAACAACGTGTCCACCAGCGCGGGCGTTTCCTTCCAGACTTGCAGGCCGGCGCCCACCATGTTGATCAACGCGGCGGCGGCGAGCTTGCGCAGGAACTCCTGCTGCTCCCGCGCGTCGTCCAGCGCGGTCTTGGCGGCATTTTGCGAAGTCCGCAACGCGCGGGCGGCGGTGTAAAACGCCGTCACCGTGCCCCCGAGCGTGACGAGCACCGGCTTGGCGGTCTGCGCGGTCAGGCGGATGCCGAAATCGCGCCCGGCATCGAGCCGCGCATCATACGTGCCCTTGGAAATCGTTTCACGACCTTGCGGCAGCAACAGCGTATAAGTCGTGCCCTGATAGGCAACCTGTCCGCGGATGGTCGTGTCCCAGGTTTCGATGAGACTGTTGGTGTCCGCGTCGGGTTTGCGGGTGAGACTGTCGAGCTTGTCCTCGAAGGCGAGCGTGCGCGCCGGCAGATTGGCCTCGGCGTTGGCGATGGCCGTTTCGCCGACCTCCCAGGCGGCCATGGCGCTGTCGAGCACGCCCAGCGGCGCGTTGAAAGTCGGATTGGCGGCGGCGGCGGTGGCCAGCCGCGGCCGGGCGTCCGCGAGGA
>JANNEF010000226.1:0-3892 GCA_031378375.1 Verrucomicrobiota bacterium
ATGGGTGGCGGACATCGGAGGCGCGGGCATCGCGGCAGCGTCTTGGACAGCGGCAGTCCTCTGCCGCTTTTTCGCGAACCCACCACCATACGAAAGCGCCAGAGGACTGGCGCAGTCCAAAAGCTTCGCCAAAAAGTCGCAGCGAAGCGATTCGTCCGGCGGCTGCGGTTGAACGTGCGCTCTGAAATTGTGGCGATGGTGAGTTCACTTTTTCACAGCCGCGCGCCGCCGTTCCGGCAGCGGGTTGGCCCGCGCGAGTTCCGGGCGCTCTTCCATTTCGGCGGCGACGAGGTCGGCGACCATGTCCGCGAATTCCCATTCGCGTTTCCAGCCCAGTTCCTTCTCTGCCCGGCGCGGGTTGCCGCACAGGCCGGCGGTAACTTGCGGCGCATCGCCCGTGCGCGGGGTGACGTTGACATGGTTGCGATGATCGAGACCGGCGGCGCGAAAAGCGCACGCGACGAAATCTTCCACCTTCCGCTTCGCGCCTGAAGCAAAAACATAGTCGCCGGGCCGGTCGGCTTGCAGCGCCTGCCAGTAGCCGCGCACGAAGTCGCGCGCGTCGCTCCAGTCGCGCTCGGCGCTCAAGTCGGCTAGTTCCAGTTTGCTGGTCTGGCCGCGTTTGATGGCGGCAACCGCCTGGCTCACGCGCCGGCTGAGATAGTTGGCCGGGCGCAGCGGCGATTCGTGATTGTAAAGGATGCCGGTGGAGATGAACTGCCCGTGCTGTTCGCGGTGCAGCCGCGCGAAACTGTCCGCCGCCACCTTGGCGATGCCGTAGGGCGTGACGGGATTGCGCGGCGTATTTTCATCCTGCGGCGAATGCGGCGGCACGCCAAAGATTTCGCAGGAGGACGCCAGGAAAATGCGGAGGTCGCAGCCGTGGGCGCGCGCGGCTTCAAGCAGGCGCAGCGTGCCGGTGGTGATCGAATTCACGGTCTGCTCGGGCACGATGAAGCTTTGACGCGAGTCGGACACGCCGGCCAGGTGATAAACTTCCGCCGGCTTCGCTTCCTTCAACAGCCGCAAAAGCGAGAACGGGTCTTCCAGCGAGCCGGTGTGAAAGCGCAGTTGCTTCTGCTCCTCGGAGGTGAAGCGGCGTTGAACTCGCGCCTGCTCGCGATCCAAAGGCAGGCGGATCAACCCGTGAACCTCGTAGCCCTGGTGGACCAGCCAGCGGGCGAGATAAGTGCCGTCCTGGCCAAGGATGCCGGTGATCGCCGCGCTTTTCATCCGGCTCACGCGCCGACCAGATGGACGTCGGGCATCGGGATGATGAACTTGCCGCCGCGCGCCAGGAACTCGCTCTCGCGCTTCTTGAACTCGTCGATGAAATGCCATGGCAGCGCCAGATAGAAATCCGGCTTCTGCTTGCGCGAATCCTCCTCGGAGATGATCGGGACGTTGGTGCCGATCGTGTGGGAACCCCACTTGTCCTTGTTGCGGTCGGCGACGGCGGGCATAAGCTCCGGCGTGATGTCGCAGTATTGCAGGATGGTGTTGCCCTTGGTCGAGGCGCCGTAGCCGTGGACGAGTTTCTTGTCGGCCTTGGCCTTCTTGAGGATGCCGCGCAGGTCATCCTTGATCTTGGCGATGGCGCGGCGGAACACAGCGAAAGGCTGGTCGGTGTCGAGCGCCAGTTCAAACTCCGCGAGGCGCAAGTCTTGGACGCGCTTCCGTGCCTCGTCGGTGGGCGTGACCTTGCCCGCGTGACCAACGGCGATGCGAAAGCTGCCGCCGTTCATGTTGTTGAGCGTCACGTCCACGACTTGAAGCTGGTGCTCGGCGAAGAGCCGTTCCATCGGCGCCAGACCGTAATATTCCAGATGCTCGTGACAGATGGTGTCGAAGGAATTCATCGCCAGCATCGTCGGCAGGTAGCTCAGTTCGAGAATCCACACGCCCTTTTCGTGCAGGATGCTTTTGATGTCGCTGACGAACAGGTGCGGGTTCTCCAAGTCGTAAAACATCGCGATGGACGTGATGACCTTGGGCTTCTCATCGGGATATACGTTGCGCAGGTTCGCCGCCGAGAAGAAGTCGTTCACTACCGGCACGCCGTTGGCGCGGGCGTATTCGACGATGTTCGTCGCGGGATCGAAGCCGAGGATGCGCAGGCCCTGCGTGCGGTAGGATTTGAGCAGCGTCCCGTCGTTGCAGCCGATGTCAATGACGAGGTCGCCGGCTTGCAGCTTGGCGATGGACTCGCCCATTTGCGCGATGCCGGCGAGATTGTCGCGCATCGTCTGGTTGATGCCGGAGCGATACCAGTAGGAGCGATAGAGAATGGGCGGCGGCACCGAGTGGCGCAACTGCACCAGCCCGCAGGCGTCCTGTTCGAGACTGGGGTCGCAGCGCACGAGATCCAGCGGGATGCGGCGTTTCACGGGTGGCTTGCCGTCCGGGCCGGCGAACGCGCCGGCGATGTATTGGTCGCCCAGGGCGCAGACGGGCGTCAGCGCCTTGGAGCCGCAGATGCGGCAGCAATTCCGTGTGACCAACACCGGTGAAAACAATGTCTGTGACATGCGGGTGAATGAATCAGAATCCATGCGGGCGAACAAGATTTTTGATTTTTGAAGCTGGCCGACGGGCGTTGCGCCAAAGGAGCGGCGCGTTTCTAAGCCGGCTGCTCCATCGCTTGCACCAGGGTCGCAAACACAGCGTCCACTGTGACGGCCTCCATGCACTTCAACAGCGTGGCCGCCGAGCCGCGAATGCCTCTGCCGTCGTAGCGGTAGAACTCCAGATTGCGCCCATGCACCGCCGGGTTTTCGACGAGGAAGTACGGGCGGCGATACGGCTCCAGCGTAGGGCCGAACGCCATGGACTCGATGAGGATTTGCTTCGGAACTTTCATCGCGGCCGCGAAGTGCATGAGCGCGTTGTCCACGCTTATGAACGCTTCGCAATGCCGGAGCAGCGCGGCGGCTTCGCGCACGCTGCGGGTGCGGGGAGCAACGACGTTTTTGTGGGGAACTTCGCGAAGGATCGTTTCGTTCTCCTCCTTCTCCTCCGGGCCGCCGAAGAGCAGCACGGTCAGGTCGGGCCGCTCGCGCGCGATCCGCTGGATAAGAGCGATGTGGTTGCTGAGCGGCCAGCGTTTGAATCGCAGGTTCTTGGTCTTGCCGGAGCCGACGTGGATGCCGACGAGCCGGCGTCCGCCAAGTTGATGTTCGTCCACGAGCGCCTGTGCGGCCTGGGTCTCGGCGGGCGAGAGATACAGTTCAAACTCATGCTCCGGGAGCACCGGGGCTTTGCCGAGCAATTGCAGCAGCCGCAGGTTGTTCTCGACGGAGTGAACGGCGTAGTCCTGCGGCAGCGTGCGGTTGGCGAGCAGGCGGTCGAGCGGCGTGAAGTGATCGTAAACATGGCTCAGGCGCAGCGGCGCGCCGATGAGCCAGGCGGCGGCGCGATAGTGGACGCGGCTTTGCGGATGCGTGTTGATCGAAACGTCGTAACGCTCCTTCCGGAGGCCCAGCAGATACCTCATGGTGCGCCAGACGCCCAACTCGAAAAAATTCTTCTGGTGAATGGTGTTCACGCATGGGTTGCCCGCGAGCAAATCCCTGGACCCGGCCCACAAGACCAGCACATCGAGAGTGGCGCCGGGGAAATTCGCGCGCAACTCGCGAATGAGCGGCGTGGCGATCAGCGTGTCGCCGATGCCCGCGAGGGAAATGACCAGAATCTTCATGCGCGGGCAGTTGTTTAGGCGGGGGCGCGCGAAAACTCAACAGGATAGCGGCGGCGCCTGAATCGTTACCGACTGGGTGGCCGGGCGGAAAGGGGCGGTTGGGGCGGCGATTTTTTTCTCACGCGCGGCAACGCATCTCTCCGAGGTGATTTTGCGGGGTGTTTTTTCATGTCTCCCTACCCAGGGCCCTCGTTG
>JANNEF010000016.1:0-20521 GCA_031378375.1 Verrucomicrobiota bacterium
CCACTCTCGGATTCCTTGCGGTCGCCGTCTCGACATTCGCGACAGAGCAGGCGCGCGACGCAGTGGTGTTTGCTGGTCAGCAGCATTCGACGCTTGAGCGACCATTCAACGACTTCTTGCGGCGCTTGCCGACGATTCCACGCTTCGATGTTCCGAACACCGCCAACTACAAGGGCTACACCGCCAACTGGGAGGTGAGAAATTCCCGGCTTTATCTCGCCTCGTTTAGCGCGACGTCCAACGGAGAGCCCTTCTCTATTACGCTGCTTTTTCCAGGCCGCAGTCTACCGATTGTCGCCGATTGGTATTCAGGCACGGTTCACATCGTCAGCGGCCGGGAGACACTTGCGCAGGGCAATTACACCTACGAGCGCGTCACCGCACTCCGAGTCACGAACGGAGTGGTCACTGCCACGAACGAGGTGCGTAATGTCGGAGATGACAGGCTGAAGAGATGAGACACGAGCGGCCTAAGACTGCTTAAGATTGAACAAAAGTCCGATAAACCCATTCCCAAAATGAAATCCCATCGCCAATTCACCCGCCGTTCCTTCCTCAAACAACTCGGTGCCGCCGGCTTCGCCGCGCCGTTCATCACGCGCGGCTTGCTCGCCGCGCCGCCCAGTGAAATGCTGCGCCACGCCAGCTTCGGCTCGTCCGGCATGGCCGGCTCGGACATCGGCGCGCTGACGGCGGCAAAGTTCGTCCAGCTCGTCGCCGTCGCGGACGTGGATGAAAACAGCGCCGCCAAGCTCAAGCTGAAGTTTCCCGACGTGAAGGTTTATACCGACTGGCGCGAGTTGCTGGACAAGGAGCACAAGAATATTGACTCCGTGAACGTCTCCACGCCCGACCACATGCACGCGCCCATCGGCATGAGCGCGATGCAACTGGGCAAACACGTTTACGGCCAGAAGCCGCTCGCGCACGACATCTACGAGGTGCGGCAGATGACGCTCATGGCGCGGAAGAAAAAGCTCGTCACGCAGATGGGCATTCAAATCCATTCCGCCACCGAGTACCGGCTCGCGGTGAGGCTCGTGCAGGGCGGCGCCATCGGCAAAATCAAGGAAGTCCACACCTGGAGCGGCAAGAAATGGGGCGACGGCACGCCGCGTCCCGACCGCAGCGATCCCGTGCCCGCCGGTTTCCACTGGGATCTGTGGCTGGGCGCAATGGCGGAGCGTCCGTTCATCGCCAACGGCTATTATCATCCCGGCAACTGGCGCAAGCGGCTCGACTTCGGCACCGGCACCTTCGGCGACATGGGCTGCCACATTTACGATCCGGTGTTCAAGGCGCTCGCGCTCACCGCGCCGCTGTCCGTCCGCTCCGATGGCCCCACGCCCACGGAACACAACTGGGCGAACAACGCGAAGATTCTTTATGTGTTCCCCGGCACCGAATTCACCGAGGGCAAAACGGTGAAGGTGACGTGGTACGACGGCGACCAGCGTCCGCCCGCCGACGTGAAGGCGTTGATCGAGAAAGATGAGTTGCCCGATCAAGGCTCCATTTTCATCGGCACCAAAGGCGTGATGCTCCTGCCGCACGTCGCCCGGCCGCAGCTTTATCCCGACGCGCAGTTCAAGGAGTTCGCGTTTCCGAAAGTCAGCGGGAACGATCACTGGAAACAATTCGCCGACGCCTGTCGCGGCAACGGCCAGACCGCCGCCAACTTCGATTACGCCGGCCCGCTCACCGAGGCGGTGCTGCTCGGCGGCGTGGCGTCGCGCTTTCCGCAAACGACTCTGGAGTGGAACGCGGCAAAACTGAAATTCTCGAACGTCGCCGCCGCCAACCAGTTCGTCCGCCGCAAGTATCGGAAGGGTTGGGAAGTCGCCGGACTGTGAGGCGGGGCATCTCGAAGAAGCCATTGTGGCCGCCCAATCGTATGCCTCCGCCCCCGACTGCCATCTTCGTCTCGCCCGACGAAACGGGCACGGCGATGAATTTTTGTGGCACGCCGGGGAAGTTTTTTAGAGCGCAACTGAATCTATTTATCCAGCAACTGAATCTTTTTGCCGCGTTCCGGGGCGGGGCGGACGCTGAAAAGCTTCACTTTTGCAGTAAAAAGATTCCTGAACGCGCTGAAAAGATTCATTGGCTGCTCAAAAAGATTCATTTGCTGGATAAACAGATTCACTTTTGGAGTAAAAAGATTCCCGTGATTCTCAAAAATATTCCTTTACTGGCAAAAAAGATTCATTTTTGGAGTAAAAAGCTTCATTTGCGCAGTTAAAAGCTTCGCTTGGAGGCGTGGAAATCGGACGGATCTCCCTGAGCGCCAAAGGCGCGGAGCTGAGTTTTCGACGGGGTGGCCGCCGGTCCACTCCGGTTCCCCTGCCGACAACGCCTATTTCAACTCGTGGTCCGCCGGCCTCACGCCCTTGATGAAACTGTTGAAGCCATACATCGTGGGCTTGAACTCGCCGACGTAAGCCACGTCCGCCTTTTTTGGCACCCGGAATCCAAGCCCCCAATAGACACCGTTGACGATGATTCGCCGCAGTCCTTCGCTCTGCAAATCCGTCGCCGCGCCCAGCGTCGTGCAGAGAATCTTGTTCGTCTTGCCCGCTTCGTTTTTGTGCAGGCGCGTCCACACCACGGGCATCATTGGATCGTTCACGCCCTGCTCCTGCTTGTCGGTTGCGCGTTTCTTTTTGTAATCCGCCGGCGCGTCCTCCGGCTTCATGCCCTTGAGCACCTGGCCGCGCACCAGAATCGTCGCGTCCTCCGGCGGATACGCCTCATACACGTCGGAGTCGCCAAAAACTTCCGTCACGCCGCGCAGGATCGCGTCGTTCTTAGCGGCGGGTTCGATGACGCCGAGCGTGGCCTCCTTCTTGTGATTGCCCCAATGCGACACCCAAGTTTCGCCCAGGACCTGCTTGCCGAAGCCGCCTTTGTTGTTCCAATTCCACTTTTCCCACGGACTGCCCTTGGGAATGCCGCTGAACGCGTGCGTGCTCGTGCGCAGCGCGATGATCGGCACGCCGCGATTAAACGCGCCGGCGAAACGCTTCAGCGCGTCCTCATCCCAGCGGCGGAAACGCAGCGACATCACCAGCGCGTCGGCGGAGTCCAGCGCCTCGGGATGCGACAGGCTGGCGCCGGCGTTGGGATTGATGACGCCATTGGTGTCCACGGAGAAGAGCACCGTGCATTTGAAGCCGTGGCGTTGCGACAGAATCTTGGCGAGCTGCGGCAGCCCTTCCTCGGAGCGATACTCCTCGTCGCCGCTCAGGAAGACGACGTGCCGGCCCTTGCCCGGCCCGCTCTTGCCTTCGTAAACGACCCAATCGGCGGCGGGCGCGCGCGTGGCGGCGGTGAGGAGGAGCAGGGAGAGCAGGGCGGCGAATGTTTTCATGTTGGGAAGTTGGATGCTTCGTATGTCGTCAGCATTCATAGCGAATGCGGGGCGGGGAAAGCAACGAGAAGTACAAGCCCGCCCGGTTGCGCCGGTTCCGGTTCAGGGCGCAAAGGGCAGGGAAAAATTTCTGCTGGCGCGGTCGCAGTGCTTCGGTATCGTGGCGGCGCAATTTTCAACGCTGACAAAAAATAACAAATGGAACCACAAGCTGACCTCGCCCTCATTGGCCTCGCCGTCATGGGCCAGAACTTGATCCTCAACATGAACGACCACGGCTACACCGTCGTCGCCTACAACCGCACCACTTCGAAGGTGGACGAATTCCTCGCCAAGGAAGCCAAGGGCACCAAGGTGCTCGGCGCGCGCTCCATCGAGGAGATGGTCGGCCTGCTCAAGCGGCCCCGCCGCGTCATGATGCTCGTCAAGGCCGGCAAGCCCGTGGACGAATTCATCGAGCAACTCATTCCGCACCTCGAAGCGGGTGACATCATCATTGACGGCGGCAACTCGCTCTTCGACGACACCAACCGGCGCGTGAAGCATTGCGAGAGCAAAGGTCTGCTCTACATCGGCACCGGCGTCTCCGGCGGCGAAGAGGGCGCGCGACGCGGCCCCAGCATCATGCCCGGCGGCAGCCCCGCCGCCTGGCCGCATGTGAAGGGAATCTTTCAGGCCGTGGCCGCCAAGGTGGACGGCGGCGCCCCCTGTTGCGACTGGGTCGGGGAAGGCGGCGCGGGCCATTACGTGAAGATGGTCCACAACGGCATCGAGTACGGCGACATGCAACTCATCTGCGAAGCCTACAACATCATGAAAAACGGCCTCGGCATGAGCGCCGACGAAATGCACCAGGTCTTCGCCGAGTGGAACAAGGGCGATCTCGACAGCTACCTCATCGAGATCAGCCGCGACATCCTCGCCAAGAAGGACACCGACGGCCAGCCGCTGGTGGACAAAATTCTGGACACCGCCGGGCAAAAAGGCACCGGCAAGTGGACCGTCATCAACTCGCAGGAACTCGGCATCCCGATCACCCTGATGGCCGAAGCCGTCTATGCCCGCTGCGTCTCCGCGCTCAAGGATGACCGCGTGAAAGCCGCCCGCAAACTAAAGGGTCCGCGCCCCGTTCTGGCTCAATCGAAAAAGCCCGCCGCCAAGGCGGCCTTCATCGAAGACATCAAGAGCGCCCTCTACGCCTCCAAGATTGTGAGCTACGCCCAGGGCTACATGCTCATGCGCGCCGCCGCCGCCGAATACAAGTGGAACCTCAACTACGGCGGCATCGCCCTCATGTGGCGCGGCGGCTGCATCATCCGCTCGCGTTTCCTTGGCAAGATCAAGGAAGCCTTCGACCACAAGCCCGGCCTCACCAACCTGATGCTCGACGACTACTTCCGAGCCGAGATCAAGAAATGCCAGAAAGGCTGGCGCAATGTCGTCGCCGCCGCCGCCAAGCGGGGCATTCCGGTGCCTGCGTTCAGCACCGCGCTCGCCTTTTACGACAGCTACCGCAGCGCCGTGCTGCCTGCCAACCTGCTCCAGGCCCAGCGCGATTACTTCGGCGCCCACACTTACGAGCGCGTGGACAAGCCGCGTGGCGAATTCTTCCACACCAACTGGACCGGTCGCGGCGGTGACGTCGCGTCCGGCACCTATAACGCGTAAGGCCGCGCGCGGGTTGCAAAGCTTCCAGCCATGACGAAACCGCTCGCCTTGCTTTGCTACGAGAGACTCCTTCCGGGAGGGCAGTTGGTGAGCCGCCTGGAGGATCTGGGTTATCGCGCGCAGGCCGTGACCAACCCCGCCACGCTCGCCGATCAAGCCGAACGGGAAACGCCGTTGCTCGTGCTGGCCGATCTGGAGCCACGCCCGGATGCCGTCTGCGCGGCGATTGCCCGCCTGAAAGCCAATCCCGCCACGGCGCACATTCCGGTCATCGCCTTCGCTCCCGCCACCAACGAGCCGGCCCAAAACGCCGCCCGTGCCGCCGGGGCCGTGCTGGCGGTGACCGATGCCGCCATCGTGGCCCACTTGAATCAGTTTCTGGAGCAGGCGTTGCACGTGGATTGAGCCACCACACGCCGTAGCGGTATTCCGTCACGGCTTGAAATTTCCGCGCGCCGGATCTCCGCCGGCTTCCATCCACGCCAGCAAGTCGAGAATTTCTTCACGGTCGAGCGTGTTCACCAAACCCTCCGGCATCGGCGAAATTTCGGAGACGCGTTGGGCGGTAATGTCGGCCCTGGCCAGGCGTCGTCGCCGGTCCGGGTCCACTGGATTGGTGGCCATTACTACGCTGTTCGCGTCCTCGCTCACGATGCGGCCATCGAAAATCGCGCCCGACTTCGTGGTGATGGTCGCGCTGCGATAAACCTCCGCGACGACCCGCGACGGCTCGATGATGCTTTCCAGCAAAGCGCGCCGGTCGAAGCGCGAACTGACGGCGGTGAGATCGGGACCGATCACGCCCCCGTCGTTGCCGAGGCGATGGCACTGCGCGCAACCCGCCTCGGCGAACAGACGCTGGCCGCGCGCGGCATTCCGTCCGCGCCCGACGGCGTCGAGGGTGCCGGTGAGATCGCCCATCGTCCACGACTTCACGAAAGGGCGGTGGGCGGCGGGCGCCGGCGCGAGCGCGGCGGGTTGGTGGAGGGCCGCGAGCACGTCGGCCAGCGCGGCGCGCTCGGCGGAAGTTAGTGTGGCCTCGGCGTCGGTGCGGATGTAGTTGAGCGCGGTGGGCAGCATGTTCGCGCCGTGGAATTCGCGCCGGGCGCGGCCCAACCAGTCGAAGTAGGCGCGGCGCTCGTCGAGCGTCCAGCCCGACGCCACCAGTCGCAGCGTGAACAGATAGTGGAATTTCTCCTCCTGCGTGGCGGCGCGCGTGAGCAGCGGAACCGTTTGGCGGACGACGTTGGTGGATTCGAGATAGACGAGCAGTTCGCACAACGCCTGGTTCACGCGCGCATCGGCGGTGGGGTAACGCGCCTCCCAAAGCGCGCTGAATTGTTCCGCCGTGGCGCGGTCGGGCCGGCCCATGCGAAGAAAGCAAACGCCCAGCGCACGAATGGCGATGAGTTGCTGTTCCGCAGTGAGTTTGTCGGCGGAAAGTTCGCGCAAGCGCCGGAGGATCGCCGGTTGCAACGTCGCATCCCCGGCGCGAGCGAGTGCGAGGAGAGCGGTGAAGGCAACGGTGGGGCGCTTCTCGGCCAGGGCACGCTGGCTCCATTCCGAGACCGGTCGTGATTCAAGCGTGATGCGTCCGGCATGGCGCGTCCAGAGGTCGGCAGCGTTGAGTTGCGAGAACACTCTCCCAAGTGGGGCAGGCTTCCCGCCTGCCACAGCGGGCATCCTGCCCGCGAAACTTCCGAGCGCTGGCAGCCGTGGCGGCAGGCTGGAAACCTGCCCCACAACCCGCTGCTTCACGCGATACAAACCGGACTGCGTTCGCCGTCCGCCCGTCACCAGATACATCGCGCCATCCGGCCCGAAGTCGAGCCCGGTCACGTTGAGCGGGCGGCCCTGGAGAAACGCTTCCGTGCAGCCGGTGTAGCTGGCACCGGCGCGCTGGAGATGGACGGCGATGATTTTCCCGTAAGACCAGTCGAGGATGAACAACGCGCTCCGCCACGGTTCCGGAAAGTTGCTTTTCGTCCCGAACTTCACCGCCGTCGGCGAACTCAGGCCGATGTCCACTGCGCTGGGCAGTGTATCGGGCGACCAGACGGGCAGCACGCCGGTGCCCCGCCGCCAGCCGTAATCGCCGCCGGGCACGAGGTGCAACACGCGCGTCGGATGATACCACGAGAGGCCCGTGTCCCATTCCATGTCCGCGTCGAAAGTGAACAGGTCGCCCGCCGGGTTGAAATCAATGCCATACGGATTGCGCAGCCCGCCGGCGACGAGTTCCCACGCGCGCCCGTCCGGATCGGTGCGGATGAGATGGCCAAAGGGCATCTTCGCGTCGGCGTTGAATAGATGTTTGTCCCACGCGCACGGCAGCAGGCGATCCTCGGCGTAGTGGCGCAACGGCGAATTCGCCGCCACGCCATTTGTCGGCAGACCCACGTCGTCGCCGTGGATGCTGTAGATCATCCCGTCCGGGCCGAGCGCGAGCTGGTTGCGTCCGTGGCCCACGCCGCCGGGCGTGGCGCGGAGTAATTTCACTTCATCGAACTGATCGTCGCCATTGGTGTCGCGCAGGCGGTAGAGCGCCTTCGAGTTGTTGGCGTTGGCGTAAAGCGCGCCGTGGGCGAAGAGCAGGCCGCGACATTCGAGCAGCGTGGAATTGATGCTCTCGACCTGCGTCTCACCGCCAGAATCCAAAGGCAGGGTGACGCGCAACAGCCCTTTGTCTTCGCGCGCGATGACGACGCGCCCGCGCGGATCGAAGGCGAGGCTCACCCACGAGCCTTCATTGGTGCGGGCGGAGCGAAGCAGTTCGACCGTGAAACCCGGTGCGGCAGTGATCGCGGCAGCGGCCGTCGCGGTGCCGGCGTTGAGCGCCTGCTTCCACTGGTTGTAATCGTCGTCCATTACGGCCGTGGCGGCAGCCGTGGCCGTGCGACTGACTGTGAGCAGCAAGAGCGGCACGAGCACGGAGGGCAGCACGCGTATCCAACCTCGGCGAGAAAAGCATTTCATGACATTATTGTTGAACCACCCGATCAAGCGTGGACGCCGCGAACTCGTCAAGTCCGCCGGCGAAACCGGATGCGATTGGAAGTGACGGGCCATCCGCGATGATTTCCTTGTCACCGTGTGCCTGCGCCCGGTATAAGACACGCATGAGAATTGATGCGCTAAAACGTTACCTCGAACTACACGAAAAACTTAAAGCTGAGAAGGCAGGGCTGGAGAGTCGTCTGGCGAAGATTAACCAGGCCTTGGCGGGTCGCATCGCGGTGTCAGCCGCGGCCACCGACGTGTCCACGCCTGCTCCCGGCAACAAGCCCGGTCGCAAGGGGCTGAAGCGGGTGAAGAACAAAATGTCGCTCCGGGCCGCTATCATTCAGGCCACCACCGCTCGTGCCCTAACCAAGCCGGAAATCTTCAAGGCCATTGACAAGCTCGGCTACCGGTTCGCCACGAAGGACAAGGTGAATTCGTTGAACTCGGTATTGTACGCCAACCGGCAGTTCAAAAATCAAGACGGCCGTTTCAGCCCGGCGAAGGCTTGATGGCGGCCAGACGCGCGAACCCGATCGCGCTTGAGGTTGGCCCGCCGACCGCGAATTGAAACCAGAGGCTTTCCGATGCTGGCCCGCCGCGTTATTCCCTGCCTTGATGTCCACGCCGGACAGGTGACGCGCGGCGTGCAGTTCGGCAAGGCCGAGGCGGGCGAGTTGCGCAACGTGGGCGACCCCGTCGAGCTGGCCGTGCGCTACAACGAGCAGGGCGCGGATGAGATGGTGTTCTTCGACATCACTGCCAGCGCCCACGGACGCGCGACCATCGTGGATGTCATTCAACGCGCCGCCGACCAATGCTTCATGCCCCTGACCGTCGGCGGCGGCATCCGCGCCGTGGACGACATGCAGACGATGCTGCGCGCGGGCGCGGACAAGATCAGCATCAATTCCTCCGCACTGGCCACGCCCGACCTCATCCGCGCCGGCGCGGAGAAGTTTGGGAGCCAGTGCATCGTGGTTTCCATTGACTGCAAAAAGGTCGCGCCGGATCGCTGGGAAGTTTTCTCGCACGGCGGGCGCAAGCCGACCGGCTTCGAAGCGGTCGAGTGGGCGCTGCGCGCGGTGGCGTTGGGCGCGGGGGAGATTGTGCTCAACAGCATTGACGCCGACGGCACCAAGGCCGGTTTCGACATCGCCATCACGCGGCGCATCAGCGAAGCGGTGGGCGTGCCGGTGGTGGCCAGCGGCGGCGCGGGTTCGCTGGAACACATGGCGGAAGTGTTGTTGGCGGGCAAGGCCGACGCCGTGCTGGCCGCGAGCATCTTTCACTTTGGCGAACACACGGTGGGTGACGTGAAGCGGTTTCTAGCGGCGAAGAACATTCCCGTCCGCCTCTGACCCGCCATTCCCCGGAGCGACATGCGCGTTGCCATCCGTCAAGCCGCTGCGGAAGACACCGGCCTCGTTTCGTCCGTGCTTATGGAAGCCGCAGCCTGGCTCCAGCATCAGGGCATGGCGATGTGGCGCGACAACGAACTGGTTCCCGAACGCATCGCCGCCGACGTGGCAGGCGGGCTTTTTTTCATTGGCGAATGCGGCGGCGAGGCGGCGGGCGTCATCAAGTTTCAATTGGAGGACCCGCTGTTCTGGCCGGACGTGACGCCGGGGGAATCCGTCTTTGTGCATCGGCTCGCGGTGCGGCGGCGACATGCGGGGCGGGGTGTCTCAACCGGATTGCTGGATTGGGCGGTCGCGCGCGCGCGGGATTTGGGCCGGCGCTTTGTGCGGCTGGATTGCGAAGCCGCCCGCCCGAAATTGCGCGCCGTTTACGAGCGGTATGGTTTCCGCCATCACAGTGACCGACTGGTCGAGCCGTACTTCGTCTCCCGATACGAATACGAGATAGTCGCACCGCAAACCGGCGCGTGAGACGCGCATGAATTTATGACTGACCTCGCCTCCTCCCGCTGGCTCCCCATCGTGCTGCTCGTCTGCTCGAACGTTTTCATGACGTTCGCCTGGTACGGGCATTTGAAATACAAGCACGCCGCGCTGCCGATGGTGATTCTGGCGAGCTGGGGCATCGCGTTCTTTGAATACGTGCTCATGGTGCCGGCCAACCGCTGGGGCAACGCGGTCTATTCCGCGACGGAACTGAAGATCATCCAGGAAGTCATCACACTCTGCGTCTTCAGTGGTTTCGCGCTTCTTTACCTTGGCGAAAAAATCCGGTGGAACCATCTGGCCGCCTTCGTGTGCGTGCTGGCGGCGGTGGGATTCACCTTCCTGCCGCGCAAGTAAGCGCCGCCGTTGCGCCCCACCCGCCCGACCGGGACAGACACCGGGCCGATGCGGCCCCACATCCGCTCCCCAGGGAGACACCCCCGCGCGCTGGGAAGCCGCACCCACGCCATAAGCCGCCGCCAACACGCGCTGGGGAGTCACAAACACGCGCTGGGGAGCCGAAAAGTGGCACTATGTGCGCCTCCCCAGCAGCCCGGTGTCGTTCCCCAGCGACCCGATGCGCCTCCCCACCGGCAATGTGTGCGTCCCCAGCAACAATGTGAGGCTCCCCACCGACAATGTGCGCCTCCCCAGCAACAAGATGAGGCTCCCCATCGGCTTTTTGAGGGAAAACAGCGTCCCAGCGACCCGACCCGGGCAAAAACTGCCCCATTACGGAATCCCGACCGGGTAGGGAACGGCACACGGCACCATCCGCGCCCCGAAGACCGGATGCCCCGTCAACCGTCAGGCTGGAAGCCTGCCCCACAGAACCGCGCCACGCCGCCCCCCGCCTGCAATAAAGTGAGATGCGCCCACTTGGCAAACAGCCTTGCGCACCGGGCCGTAAAATGCCATGCTTCGTCACATCTCCAACGGATTGGTTTCAAATGACTGCCATGCTGCAACACGACTGCCTGCGCGCCCGGGTGAAAAACCGGGTGCGGCTGTGGCTTGGAGCCGGGATGGTTTTCCTGCTGGCCACGGTCTTGACCTCCCGCGCCGAGTTGCTTGATGACTGGCAGTGGCGCAATCCGCTGCCGCAGGGCGAGAGTCTACGCAGTATCGCGTACGGGAGTGGCAGGTTCGTCGCGGTGGGTAACGGTGGTGCTGTGCTGACATCACCCGACGGGACGATCTGGACACCGCAAACTTTCGGAACGCCTCAAAACCTCACTGCAGTGACATTCGCGAATGGAATTTTTGTCGTGGTCGGAATAAATGGTTCGGCACTCACCTCGGCGGATGGGCAGACGTGGACGCCCCGTAGCTCAGGAACTACGGCGTATTTTCGAGGAATCATCTTTGGTAACGGCTTATTCGTCGCTGTCGGCCACGACGGCACAATTCTGACGTCGCCTGACGGAACGGGCTGGACACCACGCTCCTCCGGTACTGCTCTGGCACTGTTAGCAACTACTTATGGAAACGGCGTGTTTATCGCAGTTGGGGAAGGCGGCACGATCCTGACTTCGATCACCGGGACAAGTTGGGTGCGGCGTACCTCTGGCACGACCGACGAGCTTCACGGCGTAACCTTTGGCAACGGCACATTCGTGGCCGTTAGTTTGTCGGGAAGGATTCTAACCTCAAGCAGCGGCACAACCTGGACGCCGAGAAACTCGATGACAGGTTTGCCCATCTACGCTGTTGCATTTGGTGGCGGTGGTTTCCTCGCCGTTGGCGGCGGGGGCTTCATAGGGACTTCGAGCGATGGCGTGACTTGGACGAATCGCGAATCGGGCACCCTACAGACCTTGGTTGCCGTGGCTTTTGGCAATGGCATCTATGTTACGTCCGGATCGATGGGCACGATTCTGACTTCGATTGACCGAGCGAACTGGATCCCTCGAACCTCCGGGGCTAGTCAGGAAATCACCTACCTCTATTCCGCAGCCTACGGCAACGGCGCGTTCGTCGCCGTTGGTGATGACCAACAGGGTCGCGTTATCGCAAGGACTTCGACAAATGGTATCAACTGGTCGATACGATACCTTGACGGAATGAGCATCGACTCACAACTCAGCGTTGCGTTTGGCTCTGGTGTGTTTGTTGCAGTAGGAGGCCGTGGAAGGATCACCACTTCCTCAGACGGTGAGAACTGGCTGGCGCAAGCGTCGCCCACCTCCAACTGGCTCTTTTCCGTATCCTTCGCGAACAATCACTTCATCGCGGTCGGCGAGCTCGGCACGGTGATCACCTCATCCAACGCGGTGGAATGGACGAGCCGTCCTGTACCGACGACGAATGAACTACTCAGCGTCACTTTCGGAAATGGTCTCTACTGCGCAGTGGGCAATAACGGAACTTTTCTGACGTCGAGTGACGCGACAACGTGGGCTGTGCGAACATTGGCCCTGCCGGGTGAATTGAACAAGGTCGCCTTTGGAAATGGCATTTTTGTCGGCGTCGGCGTCCGTAGCAGCAACGTCAGCACCAACTTGGTCATGACCTCTGTGGACGGCGCCAACTGGATCGCACGAGAGTCTGGCACGCGCAACTTGAATGACATAGCGTTTGGCAACGGCAGTTTTGTTTCAGTTGGCGCATTGGGCACAATCATTTCTTCCTCTGACGGGATCAATTGGTCAATCCGCAAAACCGGAGGCTACACTCTTTACGGAGTTGCATACGGTCCGGGCACTTTCGTCACAGTTGGACTTGCCGGGAAGATTCTCCAATCCGGCACGCTGCTCGGCCCGCCGCCGCCCACTTTCACTCTCCATCCTCAAGCGCGGCATGCGCGGCCCGGGGAGAGTATCACGTTCACTGGCATCGCTACGGGCACGCTGCCCATCACCTATCAATGGTTCTTCAACGGCGTGCCTCTGGCTGGCGCGATAAACTCGACTTTCGTTCTGAGCAACGTGCAGCCGGACAGCAAGGGCGTGTATGTGCTTCAGGCGTCGAACAGTGTTGGCTCCGCCAACAGTCAGCCCGCCGAGCTTTCCGTCATGTCCGAGCCGGGCGATGGCAGTTCCCCTACGCCAGCCCAAGTCTCGGTCGTGACGGCACCCGACGCCGGAGTGGACAGCCTGATCATCATCACCCATGGCTGGCAGGCTTTGGCGTTTGGCCCCTTTACTCAACTCGATGCCGGCTGGGTGGATGGCATGTCGAACATTATTCAGCAGAAACTGACGGCTCAAGGTTCCAACAATTGGGTGGTCTTCGGCCTCAAGTGGCTGGAGCCCTACTCTGGTGCGCTAACGTATCTCCCGGGGCAAGCGCTCCACAACGCGGGAGAACTGGGAAAGCTTTACGGACAGCAGCTCAGGTCTTCTCCGTGGAAGCATGTGCATTTGATCGGGCACAGCGCGGGAAGCCGTTTGATTCAGGAAATGGCCAACGCCATGGTGGACCGGCCGCCAGGCTCGACAATTCATACGACGTTCCTTGATCCCTATCTGGGAGTGATTCGATCCTATCGGGATGTTTACGGCCAGAATGCGGATTGGTCGGACACTTATTTTTCGCGTGATGTCACCGGGACGTTCACCAGTTTCCTGAATAATTCACACAACGTGGACGTGACCTGGCTCGATTCCCGCGCAAACGCGACCATTGAATACGCTACTGTCATTGCCAATGACGGGGTGACGATCTCCTCCATTCCCATTGGCACCAATGTCTCAAATCCCTGGTCGCACAGTTGGCCGGAGGATTTTTACACGAATACCATTGGCGGCACTCTTGCGGGAACGATGGGGTATGGCTTTCCGTTGAGCCTTGAAGGCGGCGGATGGGCAAACAGGGGCAATTATCCAACGGGAAACATCCCGGTCGTGTTGAACGGGCACCCGCCCTCGCCCCGCCTCAGCCCCGTTCCCGCTATTGATTACTCGAAGCTGACCGTGTCAGGTGATGACGCGGTGCCGTTTCTCCTCAGCCCCTCGGGTACGGTTCCGCTCGGCCCCAACGGCTTCCTGTTCCAAACCGGGTTGCCACCGGCCCCACCGATGCTCGCCGAGGGAAAGGCCATGCCCCGGAGCGCGATGGCTGCCGCCGCGTCCGCCGGATCGCCGGCCTGGGTATCGTTGGGAATCACGGTCAGCAACCCGGTGAATTACGTGAAGTTCGACGCCCGCTTCACCAGCACGAATGGCGCGCAAGGATTGTTCTCGGTTTATTGGAGCACGAATCATATCGGCACACTGGATGAACGCGCCGCAACGCCCGGATTGGAGACCTACACCTTTCAGTTGCCGCACACATACACCAATGGGCTGCAATTACTGGGCTTCCGGCTGGATAACTTCACCAACGCCGCCTCGAATCTGTTACTGACCAACGTGGCACTGGGATTCATCGGCCTGACCAATCCGCCGGCGCTCAACCTGTCGCGCAACGCCACGAACGGACTGCCGCAACTGACGATGACGGGAGCCATCGGGTACACATGCGTGATGCAGGTGTCCACGAACCTGGCGGACTGGCGGTCACTGGCCTCGTTCAACAATACGAACGGAGTCGTGCAGTTCGTGGATGTGGAGGCGACGAATGAAGTGCAGCGGTTCTATCGCATGGTGGTGCCATAACCGTGTAATCGAGTTACGACGGGCGTGCTGGACATCTCCCGGTGGGCCGGGCAGACGGTGGAACTGTTCCTCGGCTACTCCGGCACAAGCACGAACGAGGGAACCATCGAGGTGCAGGCGATGCAGTTCTACACGCTGCTGGGGCCGGGCTTGAACATCGCGCAGTCGGGCGGGCAAGCCGTCCTGTCGTGGCCCGCCAGCGCCATCGGTTTCCAACTCGAAAGCACCGAAACGCTGGAGGGCACGAACACCTGGACGGAGGTGACGAACGCGCCCGTGTTCAACCTGAACACGCTCGTGGTGACGAACGCGGTGAGCGGCCCGGCAAGGTTTTACCGGCTGCGCGGGCCGTGAGCGTCAGTGCTATTGATCTCGTTCCCCGTCCCGCTTCGCGCGCCAACTCCCGCCAAATCCAAAAAGAAATTGTCGCCTGCGCACTTTCCCGGCACCCTTCGCGGTCTTATGCAGCAGGTCAACCTGGGAATAATTGGTGGCGGTACCGTCGGCGGCGGTGTCTATCAGGCCGTCCAGCGGAACGGCGCGCTCATGGCATCGCGGCTGGGCGTGACCTTGCGCGTCGCACGCGTCGCCGTGCGCAACGTGGCCAAGCTGCGCGCCGTCAAGATTCCCCGCGCGCTGCTCACCACCAATTGGCGTAGCGTCGTCACCGACCCGCGCGTGGACCTCGTGGTCGAACTGATGGGCGGTACGGATACCGCGCGTGAGGTGGTGCTTCAGGCGCTGCGGTTGGGCAAACCGGTCGTCACGGCGAACAAGGCGCTGCTCTCCGCGCATGGCGAGGAGTTGTTCGCCGCCGCGCAAAAGTCGGGGGCGAATCTTTACTACGAAGCCAGCGTCGCCGGTGGCATTCCCATCATCAAGGTTTTGCGCGAAGGTCTGATCGGCAACCGCATCACGCGCCTCTACGGCATCGTCAACGGCACCTGCAATTACATCCTCTCGCGGATGAAGCTGGAAGGCGCGGATTTTGACAGCGTGCTCGCGGACGCGCAGCGCCTTGGTTACGCCGAGGCCGAGCCGTCGCTGGATGTGGACGGCCACGACGCGATGCACAAGATCGGCATCCTTGCGTCGCTGGCGCACGGCTTCTGGGTGAACCCGAAACAAATATTCGTCGAAGGCATCCGCAGCGTGACCGCGCTGGACATCCAATTCGCGGAGCAACTCGGGTACACGATCAAGCTGCTGGGCGTGGTGAAGAAGGCGGAATCGCCGCGCAATCGCGGAGACAGATGCGCGCCCATCCAGGTGTCGGTTTATCCCACGCTCGTGCCCAACGCGCATGTGCTGGCGAGCGATAATCATGTGTTCCACGCCGTCTATGTGCGCGGCGATGTGGTGGGCGATACGCTTTACTACGGCCGCGGTGCGGGACAGGACGCAACCGCGAGCGCCGTGTTGAGCGATCTGGCCGACGCGGCGCTCGACTTGAAGTGCGGCACCGGAAGCCGGATTCCGCCCTTCGTCCCGCACGAACGCGACGGCGCGGTGCTGCCGATGGCTGAGGTGGTCTCGCGCTACTACGTCCGCCTGCGCGTCGTGGATCGCCCCGGCACGCTGGCAAAAATCGCCGCGATTCTGGCCAAAGCCAAGATTGGCATTTCGTCGGTCATCCAGCCCGAAGGCCACGAAGGCAAGAGCGTGCCATTGATTTTGATGATTCACGACGCCACGAACGCGGCGATGAACCAGGCGCTGGGGCACATCGGTCAATTGAGCGTCATCAAGGGAAAGCCGATGATGATTCGTGTGGAAAGTTTTGAATGAAGCACCGCTGCGACCCGTGAACCGAAACCGATTTGAGAATTCCATGAACCTGCCAACCGCCGCCGCTCCGCCCAAGCCGTCCGCCTGGCCGGGCGTCATTTACCGTTACGCGAAGTATCTGCCCGTCACCGACGCCACGCCGGTCGTCACCTTGCTTGAAGGCAACACGCCGCTCATCCGCGTGCCGAATTTTGTCGAGGCCATCGGTGGAAATTTCGAACTGTTTCTCAAATACGAGGCGCTCAATCCGACCTGCTCGTTCAAGGACCGCGGCATGACGCTCGCCGTCTCCAAGGCCAAGGAACGCGGTGCGCAAGTGATCATCTGCGCGAGTACCGGCAACACCAGCGCCTCGGCCGCCGCCTATGCCGCCCGCGCGAAGTTGAAATGCGTGGTGCTGCTGCCGCACGGCAAGATCGCCTTGGGCAAGCTGGCTCAGGCGCTCATGCACGGTGCGACCACCGTCTCGGTGGAAGGCAACTTCGACGAGGCGCTGCGCATCGTCCGCGAACTGGGCGAGACCGGCAAAGTGGAGGTCGTCAACAGCATCAATCCCGTGCGCATCGAGGGGCAGAAGACCGCCGCGTTCGAAATCTGCGACGCGTTGGGTGACGCGCCGGACTTTCATTTCCTGCCCGTCGGCAATGCCGGCAATATCACCGCCTACTGGAAGGGTTACAGCGAATATCACGCGGCGGGAAAATCCGACACGCTGCCGCGCATGTTCGGTTATCAGGCCGCCGGCGCCGCGCCCATCGTGGACGGTCATCCCATCGCGGACCCGCACACCATCGCCACCGCCATCCGCATCGGCAACCCCGCGAGCTGGCAGGGCGCGCGCAACGCCATCGAACAATCCACCGGCCACATTGACAAGGTGACGGACGAGGAGATTCTGGCGGCCTACAAATTGATCGCGCGCACCGAGGGCATCTTCGTCGAACCTGCTTGCGCCGCACCGCTGGCCGGTTTGATCAAATGTGTGCAGGCCGGTTTGATTCCCGCCGGCAGCCTTATCGCCGCAACCATGACCGGCCATGGTTTGAAAGACCCCGACACCGCCATCCAAACCGCCGGTTTCCAGCCGGTGGTGGTGCAGCCGAACAAGGAAGACGTGATGCGGGTGATTGGGTTGTGAGACTTGCCCGCGGATGACGCGGATATTCGCGGATAAATATTTCGCGTGAATTCGTGTGGTTCGCGGGCCATCCTCCTGACCTAGCGTATGGCCTTAATCGTCCAAAAATACGGTGGCACCTCCGTTGGCAACCCGGAGCGCATCAAGAATGTTGCCGCCCGCGTCGCCAAGTACCGTGCGCAGGGCGACCAAATCGTGGTGGTTGTCTCCGCCATGAGCGGCGTCACCGATAGCCTGATCAAACTCGCCAAGGAAATCATGCCGCTGCCGACCGAGCGCGAGATGGACATGCTGCTGGCCACCGGCGAACAAACCACCATCGCCCTCACCGCGATGGCGCTCCACTCCCTCAATATCAAAGCCGCTTCCCTCACGGGCGCGCAGGCTGGGATCACCACCGACGGCGTCCATACCAAGGCCAAGATTCAAAACATCACGCCCAAGGAAGTTCACAAACTGCTCGACGACGGCCACGTCGTCATCGTCGCGGGATTTCAGGGACAGACGCCCGAAGGCCAGATCACCACGCTGGGTCGCGGCGGCTCTGACCTCACCGCCATCGCGCTGGCCGCCGCGCTCAAGGCCGACCTCTGCCAGATTTACACGGACGTGGACGGCGTTTACACCGCCGACCCGCGCATCGTGCCGGGGGCGCGCAAGCTCGACGAAATTTCCTACGACGAGATGCTCGAACTGGCGAGCCTCGGCGCGAAGGTCATGCAAAGCCGCTCCGTCGAGTTCGCCAAAAAGTTTGGTGTCGTATTTGAAGTCCGCTCCAGTCTCAACGAAAACCCCGGAACCATCGTGAAAGAAGAAACCCGCAACATGGAAGACGTCGTCATCCGCGGCGTCTCCCTCGACAAGAACCAGGCCAAAGTCACCCTCGTCGCCGTGCCTGACCGGCCCGGAGTGGCCGCCAAGATTTTCAAGGCTCTCGGCGACGCCGCCATCAACGTGGACATGATCGTGCAAAACGTCAGCCACGGCGCGGGCACGCCCGCCACCGACATCTCCTTCACCGTGGACAAGGCCGACCTACTCAAAGCGCGCAAGGTCATTGACGGCCTCCAGAGCGCCGCCGGCTACCGCGAAGTCATCGCCGATGAAAAGATCGGCAAGCTTTCCATCGTCGGCGTCGGCATGAAGAGCCATTCCGGCGTGGCCGGCAAGATGTTCGAGACTCTCGCGGGCGAGGGTGTGAACATCGGCATGATTTCCACCAGCGAAATCAAAATCTCCGTCACGATTGATCTGGCCAAAGGCGAGCAGGCGATGCGCGCGGTGCATGCGGCGTTTTTGGGGTAAGCCTGGCCCGGGAGAATCGCGGGAGTCCTTCATCCGCGAACAGCACATCAACGTATTCGCTTTTTCAGGCAAGCGGTGTGCGGGGTTGTCATTTTCAAAGCACCCGACCAATGTGTGCCGACTCAATCCATGCAACACATCAAAGAGCTGGACGGTTTGCGCGGCGGGCTGGCGCTGTGGGTGGTGGCGGCGCACGTCGCGTTGTTCAGCGGCTACCGCGAGGGCTATCGCGCCCTGCATCCCAGCGCGGCGGTGGACGTGTTCATCATCCTCAGCGGGTTCGTGATTTTTTATCTGCTCCACCACGGGGAGGATTACCGGACGTTCATCACGCGCCGGTTCTTCCGGCTGTGGCCGGTGTTCGCCGTCTGCCTGGCGCTGGCAGTTTCGCTCAAGCTGCTGCTGGGGCTGGCAGACCATGACGCCTTCCGGGTGTCGGATGATTCACAGCTCGCGCCGCACTTGATCCTGCACGGGCTGATGCTGCACGGCGCGGTGCCGCGCGAAGTCCTGCCGAACAGCGTGCTGGCGTATCTGCCGCCGGCCTGGAGCATTTCGCTGGAGTGGCAGTTCTATTTGCTGGCGCCGTTGCTGTTCGCGTTTGTTGCGCGGCCCGCCTTCAAGACGGGCCTGGTGTTCTTTGGACTGCTCGCGCTGCGCGTGCTGGTGGAGGCGGACTTGATCGGGCCGCCGCTGTTTCCGTGGATGAAGCAACGCTGGACGTTCAGCGGCATGGAGGCGTTCCTGCCGGAGAAGATTGAGTTGTTCGGGCTGGGTGCGGCGTCGTTCTTCGGATGGAAATGGCTGGGCACACGCCCGGCGACCACTCCGCTGCGGATGAACTGGCTGGTGTTCGCCGCGCCGCCGCTGGTTTTTCTACTGACCAAAAGCGTGGCCGCGGCCGTCTGGTCGGTGGTGATGCTTGCGCTGATGGACGGACGTTACGGTGCGGGTGGCTTTGCGGCTGGGTTCCTCAATCAACTGCTCGGCAGCCGGACGTGGCAATTTCTTGGCGCGATCTCCTACGGCGTTTATCTCGTCCACATGCCGGTGCTGACGCTCGTGCGGCACGTCGCACGTTGTCAATGGCCCGACCTGACCGGACCGCAGACGCTGGCGATCGTGGCAATCGGCGGGCTGGCGCTGACAATCGGCCTCGCGTGGCTGCTGCACGTCACCGTGGAACGGCCCTGCATCCGCTACGGCAAACAACTTACCCAGCGATGGAGAACCCGATGAGCGAACCGCAGGCACGTCCCCACACCGCCGCGCTGCTTCCGTCACTCGGTCTGTTCACCACCACGATGCTGGTGATCGGTGGGGTGATTGGTTCCGGGATTTTCCGCAAGCCGGGCGTCATGGCAGCGCAGGTTGGGTCGCCGGAATTGCTGCTGGGCGTGTGGCTTCTGGCGGGCGTCATCACCCTCTTTGGCGCGCTCACGAACGCCGAAATCGCGGCGATGATTCCGGAGACGGGCGGCCAGTATGTTTTCTATGAACGGATGTACGGGCCGTTCGTGGCGTTTCTTTATGGCTGGGCGGTGTTCGCGGTGATCCAGACGGGGTCCATCGCCGCTGTCGCCTACGTGTTCGCCGAGTACGCCACGCAGTTCGTCGCGCTGCCGGAGTTGGGTGGCCCGCTGGCGGGGTTCACGATTCATCTGCCGTTCATCGGCGACATCACGCCGCTCCGGGAAATTGGCGTGAAAGGCGTGGCTGCCGCGCTGATTGTTCTGCTGACGGTGGT
>JANNEF010000062.1:0-10341 GCA_031378375.1 Verrucomicrobiota bacterium
GGAGCGGCGAGCGGCGGCGACCAAGACGCGGGCGGAGCGGGAAGCGTCCTTGCCCGGCGGCGGACAGCAGATGCTTCGGATGATCGGCAGCAGCAGCGAGTGCGTCACCAACGTGCCGGTCTATATCACGAACGTCGTGGCTGCGTTTGACACGAATGATGGTTGGGTGGTGACGTTCGACATCCAGGGCGGCACCAACGGGCTGTTCTACGACATCTTCGTCACGACCAATCTGCTGGGTGACAACGCCACAAATTCGCATTGGCTCTGGCTGGAGCGCGGGCCGTCGTGCAGCACCTATCAATATAAGAACCAGCCGGCGACGTACGGCTTTTACGTGCTGGGCACGCCGCTGGACACCGACGGCGACGGCCAGACGGATGCGATTGAGCGGCTGATCAGCAAGACCGATCCGCTGGTGGGAGAAAATCGGATTCAGACTGAGAACGCCATCACCGGCACGACCAACTGGATGCTCACTTACCCGGCCACGCCCGGCTGGCCCACGAGCGATACGAACACGACTCCGCAAATCGAGGGCTTCGCCTCGGAGACCAGCGTGAACGTCGGGGATTCGATCAATCTTTACGTGGATGTGCGCAATGGCGACCCCAACTACACGCTCGAAATCTTCCGGTTGGGCTGGTACGGCGGCCTTGGCGGCCGGGCGATGACGTGGTATGCTGGCGGCAACCCGACCAGCCGCGTGGCGCTGGCGAGCCTGAAGCAACTGGTTCCGCACATGAATCCTACGAACGGTTTGATTGACTGCCTGTCCGGCTGGACGACCAACGGACCGGACACCAACCTGATCTGGCAGAGCAGCTACACCCTGGCCATCCCTTCCAATTGGGTGAGCGGCGTGTACGTGGCCAAGCTGACGACCGGCACGAACGCGACGCCCCAAGCCACGAACAAACAGAGCTACATCATCTTCACCGTGCGCGAGGATGCGCGCTCGTCGGAGTTCCTGGTTCAACAGAGCGCCACCACCTGGCAGGCATACAATCCGTGGGGCGGGAGCTCGCTCTACACTTACCCCCGCTGTGTGAACTGTGACTACACTTCTAATGCGCCCACTTCTTTGTGTAGCGCCGAATTGAAAGTCTCCTTCAATCGCCCTTACGCGGCTTCGTGCGATACATCGCTTGGATATGGGACCGGGGCCGGAGAATTTCTGACCATGATCAATCTCGACGCCAAACCAGCATGGGAATACAACATGCTCCGCTGGCTGGAGCGCCAGGGTTACGATGTGACCTACGTCACCAGCATTGATACTCACCGTGGGTTGCCGCCAAACAAAACAATCAGAGGCTTCCTCTCCGTCGGGCATGACGAATACTGGTCCGCGTCCATGCGGACGAACGTGGAAGCGGCGCGGGATCGAGGTGTGAACCTGGGATTCTTTGCCGCCAACGTCTGCTACTACCGCACTCATTTTGATGCTGGCGAGCGAACGTTTGCCGTGGATAGATTTCAATTCAACGATGTTTGGCGAGTGTACGAGCCGGAGATTTCAATGATCGGAGTGGAATTCTCTTACAACAGTCTGGATCGGGATATGAAAATGCCTATCCCGCTGGCAACGAATTCTGTAACGGGCGGCATCCACTGGGCTTACGATCACGCCAGTTTGACAAATGGACAGGCTCTGCACGGACTCTTAGGATATGAGGTAGACGGCTGCTGGTCTAACAACAGTGCGCCTTGCAATGGTCTCGCAACCACTTGCCCTGCTAGTGGGACAGTGCGCTTGACCGACTCGCCCTTCACTGTTGTGGATTGTCAAAATACAGGCCATTCGTATTCCACAATCTACACGGGCACGAATGGCGCGCAGGTCTTTGCCACTGGTTCTATGCAATGGAACTGGGGGCTGGATGATATTCAATCGCATTTCGTGATCACTGCTACATCTCGCGTCCACACAGCGGCACAGCAAATGACGCATAACGTATTGCGGAAGTTCACAGGAAGGGCCACCGCCCCCGTCATATTTCAGACCGCCGATGCCAGCACAGGTGGAAACTGGACCAACCTCTATGGTTCGGAAGGCTACTGGATTGCGAATACCACGGCGCTTACCAATCTTCCGGCTTACGCCCAAGTCACCTTTACAAACCAGCACGTCCAAGTCTGGACTAATCAATTCGCGGATACCAGAGCGTTGCTCACGCCCGGCTTCACTAACCGCATTGCCTCGGCATGGACGACGACCAACACCCAAGGCTCGACTTTTACGATTGACCTGAACCTCACGGACACGAATACGCACCAAGTCGCGCTCTACTGCGTGGATTGGCTCGCCTCGGGAGCCGTTCTCGAAAAAGTTGAAATCTTCGAATTTAGCGACTCTTCGTGTTCAAATCCATTGGACGTACGGAGTTTTCAGTTACCCATCAATGGTGTCTATTTAATCTGGAAGCTCACAGGGCATAAAACCATCCGCATCACCAAGCCGGATGCCACCGCAGGAAACAAAACGATGGTTAGTGCGATCTTTTTCGGAAGCAATAACTAACTACAGGAATAATATGATACATAACGCCATGCTAAAACTGCTCTATCCCACAATGGTTATGGCCTCGGCTTGTCTGGCACAGAGTGCCGTTTTGTTGAGTGAAGATTTTGAATCGTATGCGGGAGGGAGCAGCCTGAGCGGCCAAGGCGGTTGGACGGGTGGTGACATTCGAATCGGTGATTCTCCAAGTCTTGGCTCTCGTGTTCTCGATGGTTTCCAGCCGGGTGGAACGCCAGGTTGGCTCGGCGCCAGCCATCCACTGGCTCGTGCTTTAGACCCAGCAGAGGTCACCCGGTTTTCGTTCACGGCACACACACTGCCCTTTCCGATGGCAAGCTCCGGCTCAGTGGGTCTGCAAACCCCGACCGGATTCATCGGCTGGAATATTATGTTCTTTCAGTATCCAGAATGGATTTTTCAAGCCCCCGCATCCGGTGACCGAATATTCCTGAGCGCGCTCAATTTTACGGGGACGCTTGGCTTAGTAGTTGATGGTCCAACCTCACAAGTTTACGGTTTTCTTGAGAGCGCTCAAGGAGGCATTTTCCCCACCAGATCCATTTTTATTGACCCCCAGTTGATAAGCACGATCGGTAGTGTTGGAGTATACATGCCACCCGGAAGCGGTATCCAGGTGGATAACCTGAAGGTTGAAGTCGTCCCTGAACCGTCCATGTGGCTCCTGCTTCCGCCCGCCTTGGGCCTGTTGTTCTTCCGCCATCGCAAACTTACACGCCCGTAATCTTTGTGAATGCGGACACCGGCACATCAGGCAATCAGCATGTGCAGGTGTGGGCGAATCCATCCACGGATTCCGTAGCACTGCTCAAGCCTCCGGGATCTACCAACCGCATCGCGTCTGCTTGGACGACGACGAACACGCAAGGTTCAATGTTCGCGATTGACATCAATCTGACGGACACCAACGTCCACCAAGTCGCCCTCTACTGCGTGGATTGGCTCGGCACGGGAAGCATACTCCAAAAGATCGATATCTTCGACTACAGTGATACTTCGTTCTCACATCCACTGGATACCCGCAGTTTCCAGTTGCCGGCTAATGGCGTTTATTTGGTCTGGAAGCTTAAAGGGCACAAAATCATTCGCATCACCAAGCCGGACGCCACCACCGGGAGCAAGGCATCGGTAAGCGCGATATTTTTCGGTGACGGTAGCTAATAAAGCCAAACTTCAAGCACGAAGGAAAACTATGAATACAATGTTGTTCATCAAATGCGGTTATCTACTTGTGATCGGCGCAACCGCTTTTACAACTCAAATACGAGCTGACACCCCAGCTTTCACACTCGGAACTGTTTCGACCATACCGCCGTCAAGTTTTACGGGGACTCGCGGGTGGGAGTTTGGCCGCCTTGGCACTCCTAATGACATCCTCATTACTCAACTCGGTGTGTTTGACAGCGGTGGTGACGGATTGATCAACCCACACGCGATAGGCTTGTGGCGAGCGATTGATAATCTTTCCGGAACATTATTAGCATCGGCGACGGTCCCGGCAGGCACGGAAGCCCCGATATTGGGCGGTTACCGCTGGGTTTCAATTACTCCAGTGCGCATTCCTTTCACCCTTGCCTTCTACACCGTCGGCGCGCAATATTCGACCGGGGATGCCGATGACATGGTGACGCCGCATCCTGCTCAATTCGCCCCCGACATCGGTCTTCTACAGGCAAACGGGAAGGTAGCCCTTGGACCAGAATTGGCCTTTCCGGCGGCCTACTGGGGTGCGCCCTGCGAAGGGTGTCCTGCGGAACGCTTTTTTGAGGCAAACTTCCAATACACGGTCATCCCCGAGCCGTCCGTGTGGTTCCTGCTGCCGCCCGCCTTGGGCCTGTTGTTCCTCCGCCTGCGCAAACCGCATTGAACGCCTTACTCCAACGAAGCTTTGGCTTTGGCTTTGTCATGGCGACCTTGGTTGCCACTTCAGCCCAAGCCGACACGCCGGCCTTTTCACTGGGAACCGTTTTGCCCGACCAACCGCTAAGTTCTCCCAGTACTCGCGGCTGGCAATTTGGACGTGGTGGCACTCCTAATAGCATCCTCGTCACTCAACTAGGTGTATTTGATAGCGGCGGTGATGGCCTCGTAAATGCCCATCAAATTGGGTTATGGCACGCCGATCCAGGGAATCTTACCGGAACACTATTGGCATCGGCGACGGTCCCCGCAGGCACGGAAGCCCCGCTGATCGGGGGCTACCGTTGGGTCTCAGTCTCACCTGTGCCTCTTCCTTTCTCTCTCCAACCATATAACGTTGGTGCGCTGTTCTCGGCCTTGGATGCTGATAACTTGGTAGCGCCCCAGGCGTCTCAGTTTGCGCCTGACATCAATCCGTTTATGGGGGCGGGAAAGGCAGCCACGGGGCCGGAGTTGGCCTTTCCGGCAGGCTTTTCACTCCCGCCATGCCCGGGGTGCGGTACACCATTATATTTGGAGGCGAACTTTCAATACACGGTCGTCCCCGAGCCTTCCGTGTGGTTCCTGCTGCCGCCCGCCTTGGGCCTGTTGTTCCTCCGCCATCGCAAATCTGCACGCCCGTAATCTTTGTGAAGGCGGATGCGGTCACCTCCGGCGATTAGACAATCGCAATAGCATGGCGTTGGCCGCCTATTTTTCAGAATAATTCCGGCGCAGTATGGCTTTCCAAGCCCGGCACAAGTCAGTTGCCCAAGGAAAGACATTCGCTTCACGAATCATAGTCACGTTGGCTCACGGCCTGCGGGTGGCGTGACAGTGTGAAGTTTCCATCCCTGTTTTCACGTTCGGGCTTGTTCGCCGGCGCTGTTCCTCCAATCATCCGCGCGATGTCCGCGACGAATTATGACGCCCTGATCATCGGCGGCGGGCCGGGGGGCAGCACCGCGGCGACGTTCCTGGCCCGCGCCGGCAAGCGCGTGCTCCTGCTGGAGAAGGAGCACTTCCCCCGCTTTCACGTCGGCGAATCGTTGCTGCCGTACAACCGGAAAATTTTCGAGGAACTGGGCGTGCTGCCCGCGCTCGAAGCCGCCGGCCTGCTCGTGAAAACCGGCGCGCAGTTCCACTTGGGCAATGGCAGCAAGTCGCTATTTCTGGTTTTCCGCAACGGGCGCTTCACCCGCGAACCGGCGGCGTTCCAGGTCGAGCGCGCCACCTTCGACCATTTGCTGCTCCGTCATTCGCGCGCGTCCGGCGCGGAGGTGCGCGAGGGGTGGACCGTCACCAAGTTCACCCGCGACGGCGACGGCGTGACGCTCGAAGCGCGCGACGAGCAGGGCCGCGCGGAAACGTTTCGCGGCGCGTTCCTCATTGACGCCAGCGGGCGCGGCAACCTGACGGGCAACCAGGAGGGCTTGCGCGAAATCCATCCCCGACTCCGTAAGCTCGCCGTGTTCGGCCACTTCACCGGCGTCCGGCGCGACGCGGGCGAGAAGGGCGGGGACACCGTCATCGTGCGGCTGGAAAACAAATGGTTCTGGCTCATCCCGCTCACGGCGGAAAAAGTCAGCGTCGGTTGTGTGCTGGACGAGGCCGAGTTCGCGGGTGCGCGGGAGACGCCGGAAAAAATCTTCACCCGCCTCTGGCAATCCAGCCCGCCGTTGCGCGAGCGGATGCAGGACGCGCGGCTGGTGGGGACGATGCACACGACGAGTGATTTCTCCTACCGCAACCGCCGGCTGGTCGGCCCGCGCCTGGTGCGCGTGGGCGACGCAGCCGGATTCATGGACCCGATCTTTTCGGCAGGCGTCTATCTCGCGTGTTACTCGGCCCGGCTCGCCGCGCAACTGGTGCTCGACTCCCTCGCCGCCGGTGACGACGGCGCATACCGGCTGGCACGCTACGAAAAGCGCGTGAACCGTTCGATGCAGACGTACTGGCAGATGGTGCATCACTTCTACACCACGCCGTTCATGGAAATCTTCATGGAGCCGCGCCACAAACTTGATCTGCCTTCCGCCGTCACGGCCATTCTGGCCGGCGAACTGGAAGGCGGCTGGGCGATGCGCTGGCGGATGCGGATATTTTTCTGGCTGGTGAAGCTGCAGGCGCGCTGGCCGCTGGTGCCGCGCATCGCGTGGGGTGACACGCCCGTGGCAACCGCGTGCGATATGAATGGAGCGTGCGATGCCGGTCCGGCCCGGTGGGAGCCTGCGCCGACACAATCGCCCCGAGGGCGGTAAGAGCTAATTTGGAAAGTGGCGCTGGCGTCCTCGCCAGCGAAGGTCGTGCGGGTGCCTCGCCCGCAGAAAGCACGGCGGGCGAGGCGCCCGCCGAACACAGGCAGGCGGGGGCGCCTGCCCCACTACCATTTCCAAACAGGCTCCAAGCGGGCCGCTAATTTTTGCCCGTCGGTGAGGCGGCAGGAACGAGCGGGCGCACGGTACCGTCTGGCTGTAATTCCAGGCGTGCCCGCTTGTCGGACGGATGGACGCGCCCGTCGGCGGCCAGTTGCTTGCGCAACGCGGTGTTGTCCTCGGCTTTCTTTATTTGCAGGCGCAGGAGCATCGGATCGTCGAGCGTGCGTTCGAGGTCGGCCTTTTCAACACGCGCGCGTCCGAGCGACTGCCCCAGTTCATCACGCTCCCCGCGTATCCGTGTCAGCATTTCCCTGGCGTCGTTCACTTCCTTTTGAAGCACGGGGATGGCTTCGAGGCGGCGGTGCAACTCTTCGCGTTGTGCTTCCAGCGTGGCGACGGCACCGGCTTTGGTCTGAAGGTCGGTTTGGGCGGCGCGCAGGTCCTGTTGAACGGCTCCAAGCTGGAGCGCGGTTTGCGCGAGACGATTGGAGGTGACGAGCAGTTCGATCGTGCGCCGGTCCAGCGCGCTTTGGAGATTACTTCGCGCGGTGCCGCTGGTTCCCTGCTCCATCGCGAGTTTGGTGCGCATCTCCGCCACCTGGTTGGAAAGGGACTGCCACTTGCCAGCCGAGGTTTCAGCCTCGCGCTTGGCGGTGCCGGTGCTCTGGTAATAACCAACGGCGAGGCCGAGGCAGACAATGCTCAGAATGATGACGACGGTTTTCATGTTCAGCGGGTGGCGAGTTGAGCGGACGCGGCGCCGGCGACCTTGGTCTTCGGCTCCGGTTCGGGGTTGAAATACTTCAGCAGGAAGTTACGAAAGTTTTTCCGACTGCCTCCGCTCATGGTCCGTTCGATGACACTGCTGGTGCCTTTGAAACGGATTTTGACTTCCTTGGCGTTGCTGATGGCGACGAGCACTTCCGGCGGCACGCGGTAGAGCGCTGAGGTGTAGCCCTTGCGCGCCACGAAGGCCGTGGCGGACTGGCCCTGGGTGAAACCATGCCGCACGCCGTCCACGAGCAACACCAGTGACTCGCCGGATTGCAGGGAGAAATCCGACGGCGGAATCAGCTCGGTGTAGAGGAAATAGTCGCGCGCATACAAGTTGGCGGGCGTGATCACGACGTTCGTGACCGGGACCACAGTGAGGTTGGTGACGTAGAAAACGATCTGGTTGGTTTCGGCAGTGATGACCTGGTTGGTCATGACCGAGACGGAAACGTTGTTCGACGTGGTGGTGAGTTGGTTGTTGTACGAGCGGATGGACTGGCTGTTGGCGGCGCTCTGGCCCGGCGCAGCGGAGGAACTTTGATTGAGCGCGAGCGAGACGCTCACGTTTGTGGTCACCGCCGGGGTGGGGTTGGTGGCGGCGGCCAGGGTATTGGTCTCGGCGCCGGGTACGGCGGCGTCGCCCGTGGCAACGATTGGGGTCGGTGGCGCCAGCGGCGCGAGGTTGGTCATCGTGGAGACGAGGTAATTGGTCGCGATGGAAATGGTCTGGTTGGTGGTGGCTAGAACGGCGCGATTCGTGACACTCGTGATGGTGACGTTGGTGAGCGCGGTGACGAGGCGCGATTCGCGCCGGGCGTTCAGGCAGACGACGGTCTTGGCGAGGATGGTTTGGGAGACGTTGTTGCCGACCATCTGGTCCACTTTTACGGCGTCGTAAGCGTCGTAACGGGAGACGCCCCGGGGGTGTTTGCCGGCACAGCCAGCCAGAAGGATCGCGCTGAGAAGCATGCTGAAAATTTTCATGTGTGAGCTATCCCACGGCGGCGCTGTGGGAGTCAAAGGCGAATGTGTCGCGAACGGCAGTTTTTGCATGGGCGTAACGGGATTTACACAGGGCTGTAACATGGCGTGATCCGCAGGTGTTTTTTAAGAAAAATTCAGGCCTCCGACGCGCACACAATTATTTGCGCCGAAGGCCTGTTTGTCCATTCCACGGGGACAAAGTTTTGGGAACGTGTCCCGAAAAGTGAAGGAGGAGAACCGGCTTCGTCTCCGTCTGCGGATTCGACGGCCTTGTGATTCTGATGGCGAAGGACGAGAACGAGAACGACGCCAGCGCGACTCGGAAAGTTTTGAGACTGGTCCGTGTCATGTTCTTGTAATGAGGGGGGAGAGCCTCTACCGACTCTCCCCCCTTGCGTTCATCCTTCAGGGTTGGCGTTGATCAGAATTGTGCTCCCGCGACATCATTGAGCGACAACGCGGAAGAACTTCGCGCCCGTGGTGGACACGGAGCGGGTGATGGCGACGCCGGTGCCGGCCTGGGCGGCGCCTTCGTTGCCCCAAGTGATCGGCGTCTGGAGGCTCATGGTGGATTTGAGTTGGTAGGAGCAACCCGCTTGCGATTGCCAGGTGATTTCCGCATTGGAGCCGTTGAGCACGACACTCAACACCGGCTCCGGACAAACCACGGCCGGCATGATCATCGGCGTGCGCGCTCCGTTGCCGTTGAGCACGCAATAAGTGCCGAGCGCGGTCCAGTCGGACGCCCAGTTTTGCTGGCCGAAAGCGCCCTTGTAGTTGGCCGCCACGAAGAACCCGTCATTGGGGGCGGGTTTGTAGCCCTCGAAGGCGGGGCTGGCAGCGGCGGGCCGAGGGTCGAGGGCGCCGTTGTTGGTGCGGCTGATGCCGGTGAGCAGGGGGTCGGCGATGATGTTGCTGCGGGCGCTCTCGGTCCACAGCACCTGCGCCCGCGTGTCCACGGCCAGGTTGGCGATGGTGTTGTTCATCACGCCGCCGGCGGTGAAGCCCCACCACAGGTTGTTGGCGATCTGCATTGTGCCGTTGGTCAGCATCAACTCCGAGCGCACATCCGGGATGCTCACGCCCCGGCGGCCGAAGTCGGTGTAGATGGAGTTGTAGATGCGGGGCGCGCTGTAATCGCGAATCAGCAGCGCGTCGTTGTTGCCGCCGGTGCCCAGGTTGTTGACGCCCGCGCCGATGATCGTCGCGTTGTAGAGCTGGAAGTTGGAGAAGGGCGCCTGCGGGGTGGCGGTGGTCGTGCCGGCGGGTTCGCCGTTCAACTCGGATCCGAAGTTGCGCTTGTCGGGCGGCTGGAGGGCAAACCAGAACTGGTGCTTGCCGTTATGGCCCTGGTCGGCGTCGAAGGCATCGTCGTCGTTGAAGGCGCTGATGAGGTAGCGGGAGTTGACGGTGCCGCCGAAGAACTCGAAGCCGTCGTCGGCGATGGCGTAGCACTCGATGAATTCGAGGGTGGTGCCGCGCCCGACGCCGCACAGGGAGAGGCCGTTGATTTCCTTGTTGGCCTCGATGGCGGCACCGCCGTGGCGGATGGAGACGTAGCGCATCACGCCGGAGTCGTCGTCATCGTTGTTGCCGCCGAACTTGTGGACATCCTGGCCGCCGACCTGGATGTCGGGCAGGCCCTCATAGACTTCGAACTTGGGGTTGGCGATCTGGCCGTTGGCGTCCACGACGCGGTTGAGGATGGCGTTGCCCATGAGGATCACCCCGCCCCACAACCCGCGCTGGTAGAGGTCCAAGTCC
>JANNEF010000087.1:0-8048 GCA_031378375.1 Verrucomicrobiota bacterium
GAGGGTGAAGGCGGCGGGTTGCTGCAGCCAGGCGGCGCGCAGGCGGAAGAGGTGCGCCCGACTGACGTTCAGCAGTTGGGCGGCGGTGTCCGGGTCAAGGTTGCCGCAGTTGAAAGCGTCGAGCGTTTGGTGGAGGAATGGGAGGGTGAGGCGTTTGCCGAGTTGATGTTTTGCATCTGCCCATTGGGGCGGCGGAGTCGCCCGCAAGGCCAGGCTTTTCGTCGGCCTCCGCTGCGCTCCGGCCTCCTCAAAGCCCGGCCCTGCGGGCGAAGGATGCCCGCCTTCCTGAGCGACAGCACCCCAGTCTCATTTTGTTCCCCCCGGCAGTCTCATTTTGTTCCCGCCCCGACAGCGCGGGAAATTTGCTTTACCATGCCAGCGAAGGCGAGCAGTATGCCACGAGAACGAATTGACATTTCTTTTGAGAACCTTGAAGACGCTTTACAAGCCGTTAGTTGTGTTGGCGCTCATGCCACCCCGGTTTCAACACGCCTGACCGCTGTGAACGGTGGCGCACGCCCCTGAGTTTTTACCCATGCATACCATTCCATTTTTCCGCCCGAACATCGAACAAGCCGAGATCGACGAAGTCGTGGATACTCTAAAACACGGCTGGCTGACCACCGGACCGAAGACGAAAAAGTTTGAAGCTGAGTTCGCGCAGTATCTCCAACAGAAACACGCCGTCGCCGTCAACTCATGCACTGCGGCACTGCACCTGGCACTCGAAGCCATCGGCCTGCAAGCGGGCGAAACCGTCGTGGTGCCGACGATGACCTTCGCGGCCACCGCCGAAGTCGTCCGCTACTTCAACGCCAAGCCGCTGCTGGTGGATTGCCGCGCCGAAGATTTCAACCTGGATCCAATCGATGCGGAAAATAAAATCCAAGCCGCCCGGGCGCGAGGCGAGGTTGTTCGCGCGATCCTGCCGGTGCATTACGGTGGGCAGATCGGGGATGTCGCCGCCATCACCCAACTCGCCGAGCGCCACCAACTCCAGGTGATCGAAGACGCGGCGCATTGCTGCCCGGCTTACTTCCGCACCGGCGAAGCAGCCCCGTGGCAACCCGTCGGGGCCGGCGCGGCGATCTGTTGTTTCTCCTTCTACGCAAACAAGACCATCACCACCGGCGAAGGCGGCATGGCCTGCACGATGAATGATCAATTGGCCGACCGCATGCGCATCATGTCATTGCACGGCATTTCGCGCGACGCCTGGAAACGCTTCACCGCCGAAGGCTCCTGGTACTACGAAATCATCGCGCCGGGATTCAAATATAACCTGACCGACATTGCCGCTGCCATCGGACTGCACCAAGTCCGAAAGGCCGACCGCCTCCACCGCCAGCGCAGCCACTGGGCCGCGCACTACACCGACCGGTTGCGCAACGTGGAAGAAATCATCCTCCCGCAAACACAGCCCAACCGCATCCACTCCTGGCACCTCTACGTCATTCGCCTTAAACTTGAACGGTTGAAAGTGGATCGAGGCCAGTTGATAGACGAGTTGAAGCAAAAAGGCATCGGAACCAGCGTCCACTGGATGCCGCTGCACATGCATCCGTATTACCGGGAGAAGTATGGCTACCGGCCGGAAGACCTGCCCCAGGCGGCTGCCTTGTATCCGGAAATAATCAGCCTGCCGCTTTACCCGGATCTGACCGAGGCGCAAGTGGACTACGTCTGCGAAACAATCAAAGACGTGCTCGCGCGAAACCTGCGCTGACATGACCAGACGTCCCGCCAAACGACTTTACGATTTGTTCTTCGCCACGCTGGGGTTGGTGGGGCTGTGCCCACTGCTTCTAGTGATAGCACTGGCGGTCAAAGTGTCCGATGGTGGGCCGATCTTTTACCGCCAACAGCGCGTGGGCCAGGGGGGGCGTCTTTTCTGGATTTGGAAATTCCGGACCATGATCGCCGGCGCCGACAAGGGCGGCCTGAGCGTCACCAGTGGAGGCGATCTCCGTATCACGGCGTTGGGCCGGGTGCTCCGCAAGACCAAACTGGATGAACTGCCACAGCTCTGGAACGTCTGCTGCGGCGAAATGAGTCTAGTCGGCCCGCGGCCGGAAGTCCCCCGCTACGTGTCGCTCTACACTCCCGCACAACGCGAGATTCTCCGCCTGCCACCCGGTATCACCGATCTGGCCACACTGGCGTTCCGAGACGAGGAAGACCTGCTACACGCCGCTGGAGACGTGGAAAAATTCTACATCGAGCACTGCGTGCCGCGTAAAATCGAACTCAATCTCGCTTACGCACAAAAAGCCAGCCTCTGGCAGGACACGCTCATTATACTCAAGACGCTCTGCCTGCGGCGTCACGCGTAAGGCTTGCGCCTCCCGCCGACTAAGGGTTTCCCCGGCCTTCAACTCCGGCATTTTACTGATTGAACAATCCCCTCGACACCCTATAGTCAAGGGCGCTCGCGGGTCACACACAGGTAAATCTGTTTTTTTGCGAGTGTTGTCATATGACATCGGAGATTTTGGACGGTGAAATTTTCAAAGACAAGCCGGGTTGCGTCAGACGTGTCAAAGCATCCGGTTGCCACGAAGCGAGAATGTTCGCTGTGGAACGACGGGGGTTAGCAGGGTGGATCGCGTCATCGCAATCGCGCCCCATAAAGCCGGAACAGGCGACCCGGCAAGAGTTTGATTGGCGAGGCACCTTAGAAGGATCTGGTGACCTGAAACAACAGAAACAAGGAAGTCACTATTCATCCGGCCTCAAACGGGATAACCGGCGAATTTGATTCAGGGATTATCGAACGGAACCAAGCGGGTTGAACGGTGGCGGGCCAATTGGCGCCATTGATTTACCCGGGCGGGCAATTCAAAATGAATACAAACAAAGAGACGCTTCGGCAGCAAAACCATTCGAGACCGATCCCGGAAAACGAGGAACAGGCGGGCCTGTTCAACTGGTTTCTCGCGCTGCGCCTCTCACGCCTCTCACGCCTCTTCGTGGTGTTGGCGGTGTACACAGTTGGTCTGGTAGCAAGCCTCTGGCTGGCCTATCAACTGCGTTTTGACTTCGTGCTGCCGGTGCCCGAGCGAGCCAATCTGGTCAACCACGGTTGCTGGATCGTGCCGCTCCAACTGGTACTATTGCTGGGCATCGGCCAATTCACCGGACTGTTGAGCTATTTTAGCATTCCTGATCTGCGCCGACTGATCGTAGCACTCACCGCCGCCACTGGCCTCCTCTGTTCCGTGTGGCTGTGGACAGACGGCCAGCACGCGCCCCCCCGGAGCGTCATCCTGGCCGACTTTTTACTATCACTACTCTCGTTGTCAGCCATCCGCCTGCTCTTCCGACTGGTGCGCGAGCGCTACTTCAGCCGCGCCAAGTGGAATGGCCGTGAGCAGCGCGTCGGCATCGTCGGTGCCGGCTACGCTGGGGCCATCCTCGCACGCGAACTGTCCGTCAAACGCAATCTCGGCCTCAAACCCGTCGTTTTCTTCGACGACAATCCGCGCAAGTGGAATACCAGCATCCACGATATTCCCGTCACCGGATCCGCGGAGTGCCTGCTTGACCTGAAGAAAAAACTCAAGCTGGACAAAGTCATCATCGCCATGCCCTCCGCCTCCGGTAAACGCATCCGCGAAGTCGTCCGCATCCTGCAACAGGCGAAGCTCAAATTCGAAACCGTCCCCACCCTCGACCAGCTTGCCACCGGCAAGGTGCGCGTCAGCCAGTTGCGCCCGGTGGAAATCGAGGATCTCCTCGGTCGCGAACCAGTCAAACTCGAAACCGAAAACATCCGCGCCATCCTCGCTGGTCAAGTCGTCATGGTCACCGGCGCTGGCGGCAGCATCGGCAGCGAATTATGCCGTCAGATTGCCGCGTTCCAGCCCGAACGCGTCCTGCTGGTCGAACAATCGGAAGTGCAGATGTTCCTGATCGAGCAGGAGTTGATCAGCTTGGGCTACGACGGTGCCATCGTGCCCCTGGTCGCCGACATTCTCGACTACCCGCGCATGAATTTCATCTTCGAGCGCTACCAGCCCGACGTCGTGTTCCACGCCGCCGCGCACAAGCACGTGCCGATGATGGAGATGTCACCCTGCGAAGCCATCAAGAACAACACGCTCGGCACGGCGCAAGTTGCGGAACTCGCATTGGAATACGGCGTGAAACGCTTCGTCCAAATCTCCACGGACAAGGCCATCAACCCCACCAGCGTCATGGGCGCGACCAAACGGCTGGCGGAAATTTTCCTGCAATCCCTCGCCGCCAGCCAGCCCGGCCGCACGAAATTCATGGCGGTGCGCTTCGGCAATGTGCTCGGTTCCTCCGGCAGCGTCATCCCGACTTTCAACAAACAGATCGCCGCCGGCGGCCCGGTCAAGGTCACCCACCCCGACGTCGCCCGCTACTTCATGACCATTCCCGAAGCCGTCGGCCTGGTGCTCCAAAGCGCCGCCCAGGGCCAGGGCGGCGAAATCTTCGTCCTCGACATGGGCAAGCCGATCAAAATCGTGGACCTCGCCCGCCAGTTGATCGAACTCTCCGGCCTCAAGCCCGACGTGGACATCGAAATCCAGTTTGTCGGCCTCCGTCCCGGTGAAAAACTATTCGAGGAACTGAGCCACACCAGCGAAGACTGCGTGGCGACGAACCATCCGAAGATCATGCGGTTTGTCTCCCGTCCGCTGGCGCTGCGCCAGGTGCAGGAACAGTTGCGCCAGATGACGCAGGGCATGGACGAAGTCGCTCCGGAAGATTTGAAGCTGCGGCTCCAGAAAATCGTGCCCGAATACACCCCGTTCGTGAAGCCGGTCCGGCTGGAGCAGACCGAGGGACTCGACCAGCCCAAACTGGAAGCGGCCACTTCGGCGGCGTAACAGCGGTGCCTCCGCCGGCTTCCCCGGCTACTTCACGAGCCAGTCCAGAATCGCCTTCTGCACATGCAGCCGGTTCTCGGCTTGATCGAAAATCGTCCCCGCGTGCGCCTCGAAGGTCGCTTCGTCAATCTCCTTGCCGCGATATGCCGGCAAGCAGTGCATTACCAAAGCGTCTGGCTTGGCGAGTTGCAAAAGTGACTGGTTGATCTGGTAAGCGCCCAGAGCCTGGATGCGCCCCGCCGTCTCAGCTTCCTTGCCCATCGAAACCCACACGTCCGTGTAGAGCAGATCCGCGCCCTTCGCCGCCGCTCTCAGGTCGTCAGTGCAAACAATCTTTCCACCCGCGCGGGCCACCAGGGCGGGAGCAGGCTGATACGCCACGGGTGCCGCGATGCGCAGTTCAAAGCCCAGCTTCGACGCCGCAAAAATCCACGACCCCGGCACGTTGCACGCGCCGTCGCCGATGAACGTCACCACCTTGCCGGCAATCGGCCCGCGCTTCTCCTGGAACGTAAAAATGTCGGTCAAAATCTGGCACGGATGCTCGTCATCCGTCAGCGCGTTGATGGTCGGGATGCCGGCGAACTGCGCAAACTCCTCCACGTCGCTTTGCGCAAACGTGCGGATCACCGCGCCGTGAACCATCCGGCCCAGCACCCGGGCCGTGTCTTTGATTGGCTCGCCGCGGCCAAGCTGAATGTCATTCGCGCTGAGAAAAAGCGATTCCCCGCCCAGTTCGCGAATCCCGACTTCAAACGAAACGCGCGTGCGCGTGGAGGACTTGGAAAACAGCAGCGCCCAGGTCTGCCCGGCCAGCGGCTGATGTCGCCGGTCGCGCCGGTCGCGTTTGATCGCGGCGCTGTTCGCCAAAATGAGTTCCATGTCCGCACGGGACATTTTTTCCAAGCTTAACAGGTGTTTCATGGTCCGAATCGAATTCAGGCACTGCCCCGAAAGACAGTTTATTAGCCAAAGCCCGTCCCTGAGTCACTCCTTTTTCTTCGCCAGGTCCACCGCGCGCCACAGATACCACGCGGCGGTGGTGCGGTGCGGACGCCAGCGCTCCCCGTGCGCCAGCAACTCACGCGCGGTCGGCAAATCGTCCCGCCGGTAAGCCAGGCGAAAACCGTTGCGCACGCCGAAGTCATCCGCCGGCAGCACGTCGGGCCGGCCCAGTTGGAAAATCAGCAGCATCTCCACCGTCCAGCGCCCCACGCCTCGCACTTCGGTCAGACGCGCGACAATCTCGTCATCGGCCATCTGGATAATCCGCCGCGACGGCGGCACCACACCAGTCAGCGTCTTCTCGGCGATGTCACGAACCGCCGCAACCTTTGCGCGGGAAAAACCCGCCCCGCGCAACGCCCCGTCCGTCACCGACGCCAGATCCGCCGGGCGTGGAAAGCGCCGTCCGGGAAACAGCTTGATGAACCGCCGCAGGATTGTGTTCGCCGCCGTGCCGTTGAGCTGTTGATGCGCCACCGCCTGCACGAGCGATTGAAACGGCGGACGGCGTGTCTCCGGCTCCAGCGTGCAGGCGCCGACTTCGCGGATGAGCCGGCGCATCACAGGATCGACACCGGCGAGATGTTTGAGTGTGACGGCAGTCACTGGGGTAAAATCAGGCCAGCTTTTTCACGACCGACTCGATGATCGCGACGCCTTCCTCCGCCTGCGCCCGGGTCAAATTCAACGGGGGCAGCAGCCGGATGACTTGCGCGCCGGCGGGAATCGTCAGCGCGCCAGCCTCATGCAGCCGGTTGACAAACTGGATCGCCGCCACCTTCTCGCTGCCGGCAAACGCGGGAATCTTTTCCTTCTCCACCAGTTCGAGGCCCAGCAGCAAGCCCAACCCGCGCACGCCCTTGAGCACTTGCGGATAAGTGTTCACGAGCCGCTGCAACTCGCTCTTCAACCACGCGCCCAGATCGCGGGCGTTGGCGGCCAGACTCTGACGCTCGATCACCTCCATGATTTTCAACGCCACCGCGCAGGCCAGCGGCGTGCCGCCGAACGTCGTGCCGTGCGTTCCCGCGCTCAACAAGTCCGCATACCGGTCGCGCACCCAGAAGGCGCCCATGGGAAAGCCGCCGCCCAGTGACTTCGCCATCGCGATGCCGTCGGGGAGAAACTTTTCTCCGCCCGGCACGCCTTCCAGCACACGCTGGAAACTCTGGAACCGCCCCGTGCGGAAATGCCCGCATTGCACGGCGTCGAACAGCAGTAACAACTTCTTCTCGTCGCACAAGGCGCGCAGCCCCAGCAAATACTCCGGCGTGGCGGGCGTCACGCCGCCTTCGCCCTGGATGCCCTCGATCAAAATCGCGGCCGTCGCCGGTGACAGCGCGGCCCGCATCGCGTCAAGGTCGTTGTAAGGGACATGGCGGAAGCCTGGCGTCATCGGTTCAAAACCCTTCTTCACTTTCTCCTGACCGGTGGCAGAAATACCGGCGAGCGTCCGACCGTGAAAGGAATTGATCGTCGTGATGATCTCAAAGCGCCCTTCGTCGTGGCCGAATTTGCGCGCCAGCTTGAACAGGCCTTCGTCCGCCTCCGCGCCGCTGTTGCAGAAGAAAACCTTGCCCGGCGCGATCTGCTTCACCAGCGCCTGCGCCAGCCGGCCCTGCGGCTCGTGATAGTAGAGGTTCGAAATGTGAACCAGCTTCTGCGATTGCTGGACGAGCGCCTCAGTGATCTCCGGGTTAGCGTGGCCCAGACAGCACACCGCGATGCCGCCGCCGAGATCGAGGTAGCGCCGACCATTCACGTCCCAAAGATGGCTGCCGCGCCCGTGACTGAAGGCGAGTTCGAAGCGTCCATAGCTGGGCACGACGTACTGCTGGAAAAGGGCCTGAATGGAAGCCTGCTCATTGCGCACAACGACGGGCGGGGCAGGCACGATTTCTTTCATCTGCAATAGTTTTAGCGGCGGAGCAAACAGAATACAAAATCATTTCGCGGAGGTTTCGTTGAAAGTTGCATATTCCCGCCGCCCGTCAGGAATTTTCCGAATGCTCCGGACGGGACGTTTCCGGGGGCAAAGTCCGGAGAACCCCAAACATTAGCGACGTGGTTGAATAATCACCCGGCGGGTGAATGGCAGCCGGGGGAGTGCTGTCTGTAAAGCATGTCGAAGTTTCGCACGCTCAATCCCCGGAAGTTCACGGTCGAGTTTCGCGACGCGCACCGCGC
>JANNEF010000156.1:0-13806 GCA_031378375.1 Verrucomicrobiota bacterium
GTGTGAGCGGAGCCATGCCCGGCTCCGGCGCGCGGCACGCGGGATGACTTCAGCCACGGCAGTTCGGTCCTCCCTTTTCACCCCGCCCCAACCAACCGTTCCCCAACCTCATCCTGCAAAATGAGAATTGCTGTGGGCCCCCCGTCTCCGCTTGCCACGCCCCGACGCTTTTCGGTATAGAAACCGCGAACAGCAACCACCCAATCCTAGAAAAAAACAGACACCATGCGTCACTCGACCCGCTACTTCTCCGCGCTGGCTCTCGCCGCACTCACGCTCGCCGTCGCCGGCGTCCTCCACGCGCAAGTCAAACAAGGCAAGACTCGCCCAGCCAAGACCGGCCACCTCATGAAAGGCATCGTCAAACCCAACTGCGACGCCCTCAAGAAAGGCCTCGAAGCCGCCCCCGCCGACGACAAAACCTGGGCCAGCCTCGCCGTGAACGCCGGCGTCCTCAACGAATCCAGCTACACGCTCATGGACGACGGCCGCTGCCCCGACGCCGTCTGGGCCGACGCCACCACCAAGATGCTGCGCGCGGGCAGTGCCGATCTGATCAAAGCCATCGAAGCCAAAGATCACGCCGCCGCCAAAGCCGCCTTTGGCAGCCTGACCAAGTCCTGCAAGACCTGCCACGACGCGCACAAGAAGAAGGAGTGACGGGAACCGTGGTTGGAAGTGGCGGGCAAGGCCAGGCATTCGCGACTGGTGGGTGCTGCGTGGCAAAACGTCAGGTTCGGTGATCTGCGGTGTGATCGGTCAGTGCCGTCGACCTCGGGATGGCCGAGCCAGTTGAAGTAGCCGCTGGCTAAACCTCCACTGCCCGCGTCTGCTGGATCGAGTCCAGCACGCCGAACGTGAGCAACATGCTCGCGCGCGCTTGCTCGTAGGGCAGCGGTGGCGCCGCGCGTCCGCGCAGGAATTCCGCCCACGCCGCCATCTGTTCTGCGTGGCCTTTCGAGGTGTGGGTGAACGTGGTTTCCTTGCGGCCGCGATGCACCACGAGCTTTTGGAAGTTCGTCACCTCCGCCACCAGCCCCGCGCCAAACACCGTGAGCGTCTCCTTCGGAAAACCGGCATCGCCTTCCGCCGTGTAGAGCAACTGCCCGCACGAGCCGTCGGCGAACTCGACCTGCGCGGCGACGCTGTCGGGGAACGGCAGGCGACCGGCCGCCGGCCACGTCGTCTGCGCGTACACGCGGACGGGCCGGCTGCCGAACAGAAAGCAGAAGTAGTCGAGGAAGTGGCACGCCTCACCCAGCACGCGCCCGCCGCTCTCGGCGTGGTTGGCGTACCAGTGCGCCGGGTCGAGCTTGCCCGGCACAACGCGATAGGTTGCGGACTTGGGACCGGGGGAAGCGGACAGTTGTTTCTTCAACTCGACGCTCGTCGGGGCGAAGCGGCGGTTGAAGCCGACCTGCACGCTGCCCTGGCTTTGCGAGAGCGCGGCGTCAATCTCCGCCAGTTCCGCCCGCGTGAGGCAGAGCGGCTTCTCGACGAAGACGTGCCGGCCCGCTTCGAGCGCCTCCTTCACCAGTGGTGCGTGGAGATGATGGCGTGTGGCGATCAACACCGCCGCCGATTCGGCATCGAGAAAAACCTTTCCGTGATTGGTCGCGGCTTCGCGGAAGCCGAACTTGGATTTGACGTGGTTGGCACTGAGAGCGGTTTGGTTGACGACCGTGCCGAAGGGAAGCTGCCCCTGCAAATGCGGCAGCAGCATCGTGCGCGCGAAGTTGCCCGCGCCGATCACGTCCAGGCGTTTTACGGGTCGGGTGAGTTTCAGGTTGCTGGTCTCCAGCTTCGGTTCAGCGTGAACGCTCGCGGACGGTGAACGTGAAGCCTGAAACTGGGAATCAGAAACGGCTTCGTATTCCAGCACCACGCCCACGTCCTTGGAGCCGTCGGCCAGCAAGCCCTCGTACACTTTGAGCGCGGCGGCGAACGGAACGCGGCGTGTGGTGAGGCCGGCGAGATTGATCTGGCCGGTCGCCATCAAGTGCAGGCAGGCGTCGAAGTTCCGCTGCTCCGTCCAGCGCACGTAGCCGATGGGGTAATCGCTCCCGCCCCATTCGTAGCCGGGGTCGTAGCGGCCCGGGCCGTAGCTGCGCGAATAGCGGACATCGAGTTCCTTCTCGTAAAAGGTCTTCCACGCCAGGTCGGCCTTGGTATTGCCGACGATGACGATGCGGCCGCGATCGCGGAGCGCGTCGGCGGATTGCTCAATGGGCGCGTTGTTTTGCGTGGCGGTGCAGAGCACCACGGCGTCCACGCCGTAGCCACCGGTCCAGGCACGGACCTCGTCGGCGAGGTTCTGCTGGCCGAGGATGACCACCTTCTCCGCGCCCATGAGTTCGCAGAAGGGTTGGCGCGAAGGCGCGAGGTCCACTGCCATGACCCGCGCGCCGTCGGCACGGAGCAGCGCGGTGACGAGCAGGCCGATCAAACCCTGGCCCATCACCAGCACGCGCTCGCCCAACTGCGGCTCCAACTGGCGCACCGTCTGGAGCGCGATGGAGACGATGGTGGTGTAGGCGGCCTGCCAGTTCTCGACGCGGTCGGGCACTTTCGCCACGAGCATGTCCGGCAGCGCGATCAACTCCGCGTGGAAGGCGCACTCCGCTCCGCCGCACGCGACCCGGTCGCCGACGCGCAGGCGCGTGTTGCCCGGATGCACGTCCACGACGACGCCGGCGGCGCTGTAGCCGAGCGGGGTGGGCGTTTCGAGGCGGTTGCGGACTTTTTCCAGCGCGCTGCGCCAGCCGAGGTTCTTGGCGGTATCGAGGACTTTGCGGACCTGGTCGGGCCGGGCGCGGGCTTTCTGGAGCAGGTTCATCTTCGCCTGCTCGACTTTCATTTTCTCGGTGCCGGCGCTGATGACGGAGTGGGTCGTCCGCACCAACACGCCGCCCGGTGGCGGCGTGGGGGCCGGCACCTCCTGCAATTCCAACCGCCCGTCTTGATATTGCGCGATTTGTTTCATTCAAGCTTTTGGCCCGGGTTGGCCGTCGAAGAAAGTGCGGAACCAAATCTCCGTGGTCAACAACGTCCAGATGACCATGCCGTGGTCCTCGATGCCGCGCCGGTCGTTTTCAATCAACGCGCGGACGCAGGCCGGATCGAAGAAGCCGCGTGCCTTCAGCGACGTCGGTGAGAGCAGGTCGTCCACCATGCTGGCGAGCGGACCGCGCATCCAGGCGCGCAACGGCGAGTTAAACGAGGCCTTCGGCCGGTGAACGATCGTGTGCGGCAGGTGGCGCTCAGAAACTTTTTTCAGCAGATACTTCTGGGTGTTGCCGCGAATGCGCTGGCGCGAGGCGAGCGTGAACATTCGCTCCACCAGCCGGTAGTCGGTGAGCGGCGGGCGCGTTTCGATGCCGGCGGCCATGGCCGCCTTGTCGGCGTAAGTCAGGTTGTGCTCGGGCAGAAAGACGCGCGTGTCGTTGAGGCACATGCGTGTCAGGTAGGACAAGTCGCGGCGGATGAGGTTGCCGAGCTGCGCGCGGTAGAAGTGGGTGTTGTAATAATTGCGTCCCGGAAACAGCGCATGGAACTGCGCCGCCGAGAGCGACAGATCGCTGGCCAGGTAGCGCTCGGATTCCGGCAGTGAAGCGAAGGAGGCGAAGCGTTTATACCAGCGCAGGTAGCGATAGCCCTGTTTGCCGCTGGCCACGGGCAGGCGTTCGGCGGTGCGTTCGATGGCGCGGCGAAAAAACTGCGGGACAAACTGCTGGTAGACTTCCGCCTTCAGACACGCGAGGTGCTTGCGATAGCCGCCAAAAACCTCGTCACCGCCCACGCCATTGAGGAGGACGACGATGCCGAGATCGCGCGCGGCCTGGGCCATCATGTAGGTGTTGATGGCGGCGGGGTCGGAGAGCGGCTCGTCCAGATGCCAGACCATCTTGGGCAGCAGCCCGGCGACGTCGGGCCGCAGCTCGAATTCGTGCAGGATAAACTTGAACTGATCGGCGACCTGGCGCGCGAACAAACTGTCCTCGGGCATCCGCTCGAATTTCTGGTCGGCCTCGGAAAACTTGATGGTGAAGGCGTGGATGTCGCCCGGGTTGTGCCGGCGCATGAGCGCGCTGATGATCGAGGAGTCCAGCCCGCCGCTCAGGAGCGTGCCCACAGGCCGGTCGGCAATCATCTGCAAACGGACCGCGTCCGCCAGCAGGGCGTCGAACTCCTCGACTAATTGCTCATCGGTCTGGCGGTCGTCTTCACGCGCCTCGATCTGCCAGTAGCGTCGGATGGTTAGCGCGCCGTTCTCCAGTGTCAGGTAGTGGGCGGGCGGCAGTTTCCAGATCTCGTGGAAGCCGGTTTGCGGCGAAACCTGGAAGCGCGCCGGCGTGCAGAGCGCCTCGTAGTCGGGCCGGCGCGGCACGAACGGGCATTGGAGGAGCGCCTTGATCTCCGAGGCGAAGGCGAATTTTCCGCTACTGTGATGGTAGTAAAACGGTTTGATGCCGATCTGGTCGCGCGCGGCGAAGAGCCGGCCGGTCTGCGTGTCAAAGATGGCGAAGGCGAACATGCCGTTGAACTTGTTCAGGCAGTCCGGCCCCCAGGTTTCGTAGGCGTGCAGGATCACCTCGGTGTCGCCGGTGGACTTGAACTGGCAGCCCTTGGCTTCGAGCTGGCGACGCAATTCCTGGAAATTGTAAATCTCGCCGTTGAACGTGATCCAGTGGCGGCCATCGGGCGAGGCCATCGGCTGGTGGCCGGTGGGTGTCAGGTCGAGAATTGCCAGCCGGCAATGGCCGAACCCGGAGCCGTGGGCGGCAAACCACTCCTGTCCGCGCGAATCCGGCCCGCGATGATGCTGCACCGCGAGCATTTGTTGCAGCGTCGCGGCGTCGCCGCAGTGGAGGAGTCCGGCAATGGCGCACATAAGTCAGGAGCGGCTCGCGGAGGCCGGCAGGCGGCTGACCAGCCAGCGATGTTTGCCGCGCGCCGTTTTTTCGACCTGCCGGACGGCCCGCATCTCGAAGTGAAAATCGTCGCCGAGTTTGCGGCGGATGGCGGTTTCAATCGGCTGCAGGCGCGAGGTATGGAACTGCGGTCCCGGCACGTAGCGAAACTCGGCGCGGCCCGGCTCTTCCTGGTAAAACTGCACGGCGTAGAGATGATCAAAGGTCGCATCGTGCATGTTGAAGGCGGTGAGGGAAATTCGCCGGCCCGTCCCGCTGACCAGAAACTCCTGCTCGCGTCCGACGACATGCACGGCGGCGGGCCACGCAAATTCCATTGACGGGCACGCGACCCCGGAGTCCGGGGTCGAACGGTGTTCGGCCAGTTGCACGTAGTCCCCCGTGCGGTAGCGGATGAGCGGCATGACGAAGTTGTGAAACGAGGTGCCGATGATCTCGCGGAGGCCGTCCGCGTCCGGCGGGCCGAATTCGACGTGGCCGTATTGCGGAAAGAAATAGAATTGCTCGGACAACACACCTTCCCCTGCCAGCACGACGCGCTCCGAGTGGCCGTACCAGCGATAGACGCGGCAGTTGAAAACCCGTTCGAGCAGGCGCTTTTGCGGGAGCGTCAGTTGCTCCGAGCCGCAGAGCAGGCCGCGTAACGGGAGTCGCCAGCGTTGCCCCGCCTGATCGAGAAACTCCGCGAGTTGCAGCGCCGCCGACGGGTAGGCATGGAGCAGATCCGGTTTGAACCGCTCCAGTTCCTCCAGGTATTCCGGCAGCCGTTGCTGGGTCAGATGATACGAGGAGAGCATCAGCCAGTTGCGCGTGGCGTCGTAGCTGGTGATGCGCCCGCGCGCCTCGGAGCCGGTGACGTGACCGCGGATGACCGCCAGGCGCGCGCCCTCGAAGTAGCCCGCGCGCCGCCACATGGCTTCGAGAAACGCCTGCTCCTTGGGACGGCTCACGCCCTTGTGAAGATAAAATCCCACCGGCACGCCGGTCGAACCGCCGGTGGTGATGTAAAGCCGCTTCGTTGCGGGAAACGCGTCGGACAACATCTCCGGGCGGCGTTCGAGCAGATCGCGCTTCTGTAGCAACGGGCAATGGCGCAAATCATCAAGACTGGAAAACTTGTCCGGGCGAAAGCCGGCGCGGGCGAAGGCTTGCCGGTAGAAGGGGCAATGCTGGTTCGCCTCGACCAGTACGGCCCGCAGTTGTTCAAACTGATACGCCTGGCTCTCGGCGGGCGACCATCGTTCGCCGAAGGCAACCAGATCGCGGAATTCCGCGTAGCGCCGCCCGAGCCGCCAGCTCTGCGGCATCTGGCGGTAGGAAAATCCCAGCGCGCGCTTGATTCCCCGAGGGAGCCGCTCGTACGGGGCGAGCAACGGGTAAAGCCAGTCCTCCAGGTTCATGCGGTCAGTGCCCGGCGCGAATCTTCAATGGCACCCGTCCAGCCAAAGTGCGGGCGGAACGAAAAAGTTTCTTCCATCTCACCAAGCTTGCCGGACCACGCCGGCCGGTTGGAAATGATTTCGATGTCATCCGGCGTAAACGGCACAAAATTCAACCCGCGCATCGCGAAACTGTTTTTCAACAAGCGCAGTTTCTGCCAGTCAAAACCCATGACTGTCGCCGCCACGCAATCCACCGCCACGGGATGCGTGCCGGCGAGAATCACGCCGCACGGCCGGGCATCTGGTGCCATCGGGCCGTTGCCTTCGCCACCGATAATGCCGTCCACAACCCCGAGGTAGCGCAACGGTCGCGCGCGCCGTTGACCGCTGCCATCAAAGAAAAACAGGCACTTGTTCAAGTCCAGCACCATGCGCCAGCAGGTGTCGTTGCCATGCCAGTTGCCGGAGCGCACGACCTTCTGGGTGTCGCCGAAGATGAGGCGGCCAATTTTTTTCACTGGCACGAACAGGCGTGACAGCGCCGGGCTGTTTTTCAAAATTCGCTTGGCCGCGCCCATCCACGAATGCTCCAACCTGGCCCTGGTCGTGGCGGCGGGGAATTGATCGCCGCCCTGTTCGGGCGTGCCCTCGGTGTGGTGCGGCAGCCAGTTCTTGTTCGCATTGATGCCGACGAGGTTTTTCAGCGCGCAGGTGATGCCGACCTTTTTGTGCGTCTTCAGCTTGGGCAGGTTGATGAACACGTCCGCGTCCATCGGCGTGCGGCAGAGCAGATACTCGTGACGGTTGCCCTCGTGTTTCTCGTTCGTCTCGGTCATGTCGTAAGACGCGCCATAGAGCTGGCCCTGACCGTGGAAGCCGACAAACTCGCTCGCCTCGTTCAGCCGCACATGGGTATCACCGAGCGGGTCTCCGGGGAGTTTGGTTTTGGCGACCGTGACCCCGTCCACCGCCACCCATTCCTCCGGGCGCAGGTCCAGCAGTGCAATCGTCACGCCGGGAAAATCGCGTCGGCAGCGCGCGACCATTTCATCCAGTCCGCAATAGTCACGGAGCCGGGCGAAGGAGGAATCCGTCTGCGGCGCGTCGCAAATCGTGATCGCGCCGCGCCCCTGAAGCTTGCCCGCCACCCAGCGCGCAACTGCTTCGATGACGGCTGGATGCGTGACGACGTGCTCCCACTGGCCGGGGCCGGGCCTGCGCTCGTCGTGTTCCTTGACCCAGTTGGGTTTCAGCACCACCCGATCACCGGGCGTGATGAAGGTCGCCGGCAAGGCGAGCGCGTCCAGGGCTTGCACGGTCAAGGCCCGGATCGCGGCGGCATCCGCATAGGTCGGCGTGCCGATGAACGCGGCGACGCGCTGCGGAGCCGCATTCGCGGATGGGTGGTTCAATTCACTCGCCATGACACTTGCAAACAGGGTGCCACCGGCGGCTCGCAGTGACAAGCGCGGCGGGACTAAACTCAGCAATTCGCATTGTGCAGGACTGGGTTGGGCAACGGTTGGTTGGGGTGGGATGAAAAGGGCGGACAGCACCGGGGTGTTGGAAGCGATCCAGCGGGCCGAATGGGATCGATGAGATTGTGCCGCCCTGGCCGGACTTGGAAATTTTTGGAGACGCCAATGGCTACAAACAAAAAGCCGCTCCGGTTTCTCGGAGCGGCTTCGTGGCCGGGTGTTGTTGCTGCGCCGCCCAAATTGTCGGACGCGCGGTCCCTACCGGCTTACTTCTTCTTCGCCTTCGGTGCGACGGCCTTGGCCTTGAGCCGGGTCTTCGTCGCAGCCTTCGCACGCTTGACGGGAAGGGGCTTTCGAGCGGGTTTGCCCCGGGCAGCAGCGGGAACGGGCGCGGGCGCGGCGGCTTCGATCTCCACGCCAAAGATTTCGCTGAGGGCGGAGTCTTCGAGTCCCTGGCCTGGCGCGGATGCTCCGGCGAGGGGCGTGGTGGCGGTGGCGGTCGCAGCGGAGAGGAGTTCCTCCATCTTCACGCCGCGCAGGGTGAAGAAGAGTTCGGGTTTCTCATCCAGCCGCGCGCCGACGCCGTAGAGCACGGCGGCGACGTGCTTGCACATGTCGGCCCAGTCGGGGCACGAGCAGCCGAGTTCGATTTCTTTCGGCGCGGGAAAAAGGCCGGTGTCGCGCGCGGTGAGGTTGGTGAGAATCTCCTTCGAGAGCCGGCCCTGGAGCAGGTCGAGCAGGTTGGTGACTTTGCCGGCGCTGCGGGTCTTGAAGTCCGTCCAGCATTTCGGCGCGAGCGGCTTGAACCCGATGGCAATCTTGTAGAGAGACGAGCCTTGCACGAGTGCTTCGACTTTGCCGTTCGTGATTTGCAGGTCGATGACCGAGCCGTTGCGGACGTAGGTGCGCCCACGCGGCAGGCGGTTCTCGTAATCGCTGTAGGCTTCGAGGTTGTCGCACCAGGCTTTGCCCCAGAAGGTGGCGGCAATCTTTTTGGTCGCGAGCGTCACCGGTGCAAGGGCGCGACCGGATTTGGCGCTGAGTTTCTTAGCCGCCGCCGCCGCCTTGCGCTTGCGCTCGGCGACCGGGACGTAGGGGGGATAAAAGGAATACCGGGACATGGGGTGGCTCGTGGTTGGTTGTTCGTAGTCAGTGGTTCGATAATTCCGAATCCCGAAATCCGAGGTCCGAAAGAAATCCGAAACCCGAAGGCCGAATGCTTGCGGAGGAGAGCCATGCCCTGCTGCGAACGCGCTTCACTTCGGGCGGCAGCTTGCTTCGGATTTCGGCCTTCGGTCTTCTTTCGGATTTCGACATTCGGATTTCGGATTTGCAAATCATTCCCCGCTCGCTGTCTTCAAGTCCAGCGCCACGAAGCGCAGCAGCTCGTCGTTCGACATCTCGGTGAGCAGCGTCTCCGCGCCGCCTTCCGGGCCAAGCACGGAATCCGCCAGCGCCTTCTTCTCGGTGATGAGCGCGTCAATGCGTTCCTCGATGGTGCCTCGGCAGACGAACTTGTGGACGAGCACGTTCTTCTTCTGCCCGATGCGGAAGGCGCGGTCGGTGGCCTGCGCCTCGACGGCGGGATTCCACCAACGGTCGAAGTGCAGGACGTGGCTGGCGGCGGTGAGGTTCAGCCCGGTGCCGCCGGCCTTGAGTGAGAGCACGAAGAACGGCGGGCCGTCGTCGCGCTGGAAATCCGCGACTAGGTTCTGCCGCTGCTTCACCGGCGTCGAGCCGTCCAGCACGAGGCCGGGCCGACCGAAGAGTTCGCGCAGCCGGGCGGCGAGTGGTTCGGTCATCTCGCGGAATTGCGTGAAGACGAGCGCCTTCTCCTGGCGCGAGGCGATCTCTTCGCACAGTTCGGCGAGGCGCAGAAACTTGCCGCTCTCGTCCGCCGCGTAAGCGCCGTCGCCCAGCCAATGGCTCGGATGATTGCAGATTTGCTTGAAGCGCATCAGGAACGCCAGCACGAGTCCGCGCCGCTGGATGCCGTCCGCCTCTTCCAGTTTCTCCGCGAGTTCGTGAACGCTCTTCTCGTAGAGCGCGGCCTGCCGTTTGCCGAGAGAACACCACGCGGTCAGTTCGGTCTTGTCCGGCAAATCGGAGATGATGCTGCGGTCGGTCTTGAGCCGGCGCAGGATGTAAGGGCGCACGAGCTGGCGCAGCGGCGCGAAGTTCGGCGGCTCGGCAGCCTGGAGATTCTTCACGTAGCGCGTGAACTCCGGCGCGGCCCCGAGCAGGCCGGGGTTGAGGAAATCGTAGAGTGACCACAAATCACCGAGGCGATTCTCGACCGGCGTGCCGCTGAGGGCGATGCGGGCGCGGGCGCGCAGCCGCTTGATGGCACGGGTCTGGCGCGCGCCGGGATTCTTGATGGCCTGGGCTTCGTCGAGCACGAGCAAACGCCACTCGCGCGCGGCCATCCATTCGAGCCGCGCGGCCTGGCCGTAGGTGGTGAGGATGATGTCTTTGCCCGCGAGGAACGCATCGGCGGTCTTCGCGTCGCGCCACTCGCCGCCGGGCGCTTCGGCCGGATGCGCGAAACCGGCACGCAGTGTGGGTGCGAAGCGGGCGAGTTCGTTCTTCCAGTTCGCGAGCAGCGACGCGGGCGCGATGAGGAGCGTGGGCGAATGGAGCGCCGAGCATTGCTCGGCTTGGGCGCTTTTTGCCCCGTCCTGCCGAGCAATGCTCGGCGCTCCGCCATGCTTCAACCGCAGCAGCAGCGCGATGACTTGAATCGTCTTCCCCAGACCCATGTCATCCGCGAGACACGCGCCGAGACCCAGGCTTTGCAACAGCCACAGCCACTTCACGCCCGTGGCCTGATACGGTCGCAACGTCGCGTTGAGGTGCTCGTTCGGATCGAACGTCGCCGCGCCTTCCGGCTGGCGAATATTTTCCAACGTCTCGCGCAACCAACCTCCCGCGACGACTTCACTCCAGTCCGCCGTCGCCGCCGTCGCTTCATCCGCTGTGGCATCGCCGCCGAGTCTCACGCCGGAGAGCAGACGCATCCCTTCGAGAAACGAAACGCCTTCGCCCGCCGCGCCCGACTGCACGCGCTTCCAATGCGCGAGGACGTCGGTGAGTTTCTCACGGTCCACCTCGACCCATTGTCCGCGCAGCGAGACGAGGCCAGCCTCCGCGCTCATCAACGCCTCCCACTCTGCCACCGTGAGCGTTTCGCCACCGAGCGTGGATTCGACGGAGAAATTCAACATGCTGTCCACGCCCAGCCCGGCGGTCTTCGCGTCGCCACCGACGCGCACGCTGACTTGCGGACGCGTGCCGCGCCCGTTCTTCCACCAGTTCGGAATGCGCGTGATGATGCCGCTGGCTTCGAGCGCCGGGACTTCGCGCAGGAAGGCGTAGGCGTGCGCGGGCGTCCAGGCCTGCGGCTGGAAGATGCGGCGGCTGTCGAGCAACTCGCGCGTCCATGCGCTGCGTTCGGCGGCCTGCTGCACCGGTTCGAGCAGCGATCGGAGTGCGGCCTGATTCTTCGCGCCGGCGTATTCCTGAAGCGCGCGACCCAGCGGCAGATGCACGGGCTTCTCCTGCGCCGAGAGCCGGTGCGTGTAAGTGGCCATGAACGCGAAGGGCGTTTCCGGCGCGCGTTTGTTTTCCGCGAGATGAAACGTGACCTTGCCCAGCAGAGGCAGCGCGGGATGGATGCGCCCCAGCCACGGCTTCAACCCGCCCGCCGCCTGCGCCTCTGCACGGGCCAGCGTGTCGAGTTCGTGCCACAACGCCGCGAACACTTCCGGCGACGCATACTCCGCCCCGCGCATGGCCGGGATGCGCAGCGTGAGTGCGAAGAACAACTCCGGCGGCGGTGCAATTTCCGCGACGCTCCCGCCCTCCGCCGCTTCCGGCGCGTGCGCCATCGCGGCCAGATACGCGTCCGCGAAGTCGCGCCAGAACATCCACTCCGCCGGCCACGCCACCGCCTCGCGTCGCCGCGTGGCCAGGCCCAGCAGCCCGCGCGCGGAACTGGCGGCAAACGCGCTGCTCAATTCGTCATCCGCCGCGAAAGCGGTCGCGCCGTCGCCGCCGCGTTCTTCAAGCAGCAGCCGTCCGTGCGGACTGAGAACCAACCGATGCGGCTCGGTCATGCGGAAAGCGGCTCAGTAAACTTCGTCGTGGGTGCCGACCGCTTCGAGCGCAATGGCCGGATGGTCCCCGTGTTTGGTGAGCCGGAATATGACGCGCAGATCATAGCCACCACTGGCCGACCACGAACCCGCCAGCGCGCCCTTCAACTTGTGGGTTCGCAACGCCGGAGCGAATGGATCAGAGGACAGACACTCCAAGAGGCTCTCTATTTCCAACGACGCTCCGGGATGTTTCTTGAGGTATCGCTTGGCGGAGCGCAGGAAGGCCGGGCTGGGCAGCAGGACGTGTTTCACAGTTTGATCTGGCGCATGATGGACGCGACCGAGGCGGGCTTGCACTTGCCGGCAGCCAGTTCTTTCCGGGATTGTTTCACGGTCGCGATTAATTCCGCCCGGCGGCGTTCGGCCAGACGACGCTTCATGATCTCCAGGACGGATTCCTGTTCCTCAAGGGGCAAGGCTTCCAAAGCTTCCAAGGTGGCGGCGTAGCTGTTCATGGATGGAACGATACGTTTGGCCGTTGAATTTGCCAATCCCGGAAACAAAAGGCCGATCCAGTTTCCCGGAGCGCCTTGGCAGTGCTTTGATCAATCGTAGCGAAGCGGTGGCGACGGAGCCTCGACCGCGATGGCCGATGATGTCCCGCGTAGCCACTCTCGAAACTTGGTCGCTGCCTCCTTCCGGTCGGTCAGCACGAAGGAGGGGGCCAGTGGCAATCGAAGCGAGGCCGCAAGATTCTTCCAGTGTGTAGCCAGGTCACAAACGCCGAGCGGCTTCAGACCAATTTCATGGGCGAGCCAGATGTCCACCGCTGGGGCAAGTTCCAACCACTCCTCCAAGTCGGCGGAATCGTAAGCACGAACATCGCGCCACGAGCCAAGAGACCGCTTTTCATCACACCACTCTTTCTTCTTCGTCCACTTCCTCGGGGTGACAAAAATGAACGTCGTTTGAGCGTCGGGCGTTCGTTTGGCAAAGTCCTCGTCGGACTTGCGTTTGATGTTTTCGTTGCAGCCAGATTCCCAAGCCGCTTGGAAACTGCGCACTCTTGATGTCCGATGCATCAAGGGTGGCATGAACGAGGCGACGCAGGAGTTGCGGCAGCAACGCGCGAGCGGAGAGCGAATCCGCCCACTGCTCCAACTTCAGCGAAGTAACCCAATTCTTGTGGCGCATGACTGCGTTATCGTGTGCCGACTTGCGTTTGCTGTCGAGCCTACCGGTTTGTGCCGCCCTTACAGGGCTTGGACTTTTTATGGACGGTTGACCCAGGGCGTCGCTCGCGGACTTGCTTTGCCCTGGGCTATCATCGGTCGGGCTGTCAGCCCTGCTTTGGAGACGGCAGTGGCGGCAAATAAAAAGCCGCTCCGGTTTCCCGGAGCGGCCAGATGGGCGCTCACCACGAGGGCGAGCTAACCCTGCGTGCTCCCCGCCGAAGCGGTGGCACAAGGTCTCCTTGCGGAGACAAACTTACTTCTTCTTCGCCTTCGGCGCGGCGGCCTTGCGCTTCTCCTCGATCGCGGCCTGGGCAGCGGCGAGGCGGGCGACGGGGACGCGGTAGGGCGAGCAGCTCACGTAGCTGAGGCCGATCTTGTGGCAGAACTTCACGGAATCAGGTTCGCCGCCGTGTTCGCCGCAGATGCCGAGCTTGATGTCGGGCCGGGTCTTGCGGCCCTTCTCGATGGCGATCTGCATGAGCTGGCCGACGCCGGTCTGGTCAATCGTGGCGAAAGGATTCTTCTTCACGATCTCGAGTTCAGCGTAGCCGGGCAGGAAACTGCCGGAGTCGTCGCGCGACATGCCGAGTGCGGTCTGCGTGAGGTCGTTCGTGCCGAAGCTGAAGAACTCAGCCGTCTGCGCGATCTCGTCGGCGGTGAGAGCGCCGCGCGGGACTTCGATC
>JANNEF010000165.1:0-3825 GCA_031378375.1 Verrucomicrobiota bacterium
CCCACCGCTGCCGCTGACAAACCCCTCGTAGAACCGAATAAGGGGTTTGTCAGCGGAGACAAAAGCCACCTTGGGCGCGATTTGGCGAAAAAATGCCGTGCAAGCTCCCGTGCCGCAAGCCATTGGGATGAAGTGTCCAGAAATGGGACATGTCTCATGAAACGGTCTCGTCATCGGGCAAGCTTTGCCGGGGCGGTGCGGGCCGATCACGCGTTATCCCGTGCGTAAGGTCAGATTAACCGCCTGTCTCAGTTTGAGCGGGCTCACCAGCGAACTTCAAGGTTTCCGCCCGGACTCGCTCTGACAAACAAAAGTTGCCATTTTGTTCCATGAGTTCCAACGCCACTTGCACGGAGGCCAGATGGCCCGACTGCTTGGCCTTCACGAGCAGCGCTGGCAGTCCCGCGCAACGGATGCCGATGCGCTCGGCGGCGGCGCGGGCCTTGCGGTCATCCGTGAGCAAAAGATCCGCGCCAATCTCCCTGGCCAGTTTGATGGCTTCGGCCTCGCCCCGGCCCAACGATTCTGTTCCCGCCAAACGTATTTCTGGTTCCGTCACAGCGCGCAATGAAACAAAAGCCGGCAACTGTGGATGGAATGCCCTGAGTTCGTCTGAAACCGCCTGGGGAATGATCACGCTGCCGAAGAGTAACTGCAACAAACGCTCCTCGCCAATCTTGAGCAACGTCGTGATCGCGGTGGTATCGCTGACGACCGTCATGGCGCGGACTCCTTTCCCCGGGTCGGCGTCACGACCGGTGGTTGAGCGAGTTCAGGTCGGCGTGCAAATCGTCCACGTTGTAATTGATGGGGATGCGGCGTCGGCCAAGCTCCGCGAGGAACTGCGGTGTGAGCAGCCCCGCGATTTCGGCGGCGCGACCGAGCGAAACCTCCTCGCGCTTGTAGAGGCCGATGGCGATGTCCACAAGCGCGTCCCCTTCGCTCAACGCGATGTTGCCGAGTCGCTCCGCTGGAATGGTCACGGTCATGCTGATGGTGAAGATACTCCAAGGACCGCCCCTGTGGCAACCATCACCGATCTTCGAGAATGCTTGCGTTCATTATTTGAATCACGACGGCATCCCAGCAACCTGTCCGACACAGCAACCTGTCCGGAGTTGACCATGCAGGCAGCGGAGCGGATACTCCCACCATGAGCACGATGGCTGAAATCGAAGCCGCAATTGAGCGGTTGCCGGCGGCGCAAGTGGAGGCGCTGGCCGTGTGGCTGGCGACCCAACGCGCCCGCCGCGCGGGAACGGGCGGCGGCGGTTCCGACCCGCTGGAATCCCTGGCGGGAAGCTGGCAGGAGGACCCGGCTTTTGACGCCGCCGTGCTGGCCTTCGAGCAGGTGGACGAAGCGATGTGGCGATGAACGTGGCCCTGGACACGAACGCCTGCAGCGATTTCATGACCGATGTAATCGCCTGACCCGAACGAAGCTGGCGTTACTGGTTGCCGCTGCTCGTCGAATGAGAGAACCTGCGCCACGACAAATGAAAATCAACGAAGACGTTCGCCATTACGCCGCCGAACTGGGCATCGCCGGGGAAGATGCGCTGAAGCAGCGCAGGGAAGCAAAGTCCCGCGCGTTTGCGGAGAAAGGCAGTGAGCTTTCCGCCGAAGCATGAAACCAATCGTCTTCCACGTCGAAGCAGCGGGAGAATTCCGGCCCGTCGAGTTGACGTTCGCCACGGAATCGGAAGTCCGGCGCGTGCGCGCCTGGCGGAAGAGGACTCCGGCGACGGACGCGGGCGAGTTCGCCGCGCTGGCGGCCAAACGCTGGTTCTACTACACCCGCGAAGGCGCGACCGTCGCCAGTCTCGACGAATTGCGCGCCGCCATCAAACGCAACGAACGCGCCGAACTCGCCTTTCTCGTGGTCGCATCCGCCGGGTGGGCGAAGCGTTACAAATTCCTCGCGCTCGCCTATTGCCGCCGGACTTGGTGTCATCACCTCGTCCTCGACTTTCTCGCCGTTCGTCCGGGCGTGTCATTCGCGGGCCAGCCGATTCGCGGCATCGGCACAGGCATTCTTGCGAGTCTCACGGGACTGGCGGACTCGCTTGGGATGGAAACGATGTGGGGCGAGGCGACGGCGAGTTCCGCTCCGTTTTACGAGAGAGTGTTGAAGACCAAACCGATCAAAGACCTTTTCGTCATCCACCGCAAGCCGATGCAGCGCATCTTCCGAGACCACTTGCGGCAGGAGGACAGGTCACTTGCGAAAAGACCGGCAAGCAGGCAATCTTACTGACATGAAGACGAAGCTCACCGCTGCGGAAAAATGGTGGAACGAGTGCGCGGAATACGAAGCGACACACGAAATCGCGTTCGCCTCGCCGCGCGCCTTGCTGGAAGCCCGCATGATTGCGGAAATGGACAAGGCCCGCCGTCCGCACCGCCGCGCCCGCCGGAACGGCGTTGCCCACCGCCGCAAAGCCGCCGCCGGCTGATTTCCTCCAAGGGTCGCGCAGCGTGCCCCGATGGCCGCCCGGCCACGGTGCAACCGGGCCGTTTCAACAGACGGGCGGCGTGGGCAGCCCCGCGATTTCGGCGGCGCGACCGAGCGAAACCTCCTCACGCTTGTAGAGGCCAATGGCGATGTCCACCACCGCGTCCCGTTCGCTCAAAGCGATGTTGCCGGGGCGCTCCGCTGGAATGGTCACGGTCATGCTGGTGGGATCAAAAGATAGCCGGCTTGTTCAGGAAGTGGCGATCATCGAAATGTCAAAGCTGAGACGCGGCCAGCCGCTTCACGAGCCGCACGGCCTTGGAAATCTTTGCGCCGTGGCAAGCCAGCCCTGTGGCTTCCAACTGCTCGAATTGCGGATGGTTGAAGATCGGGCTGACGACATTTTTCCCTGATTCATCCGCATCCTTCAATGCGCCACCCAAGGCCGCAACGCATTGATTGTATTCCGCCAGATTGCGCCGCAGCACCTTGTGCGAACCGGTTTCCCACAACCCGCCCTCGTCATCGACTTTCACGCGCAACCCCGCTGCTTCCGCCGCCCATAGCAATTCGATCACGCCGCGATGACATTTTAGAAAATGCTCCCAGCCGTGGCGCGACGCATACTGGGTTTTGCAGAATGCTTCCAGCCTCCATCCGGCGGCGCCGGCAAACCGGCACAAGCCCACCGTCATGATCTCGCTTCCGTCACCGGGCGTGGCTACAAAAAACCAACCGTCATGCGCCGGCACCAGTTCGCTGGCCTTCTTAGCCCAGGGCGGACGATAATAAAGCCATGAATGGCGTGGTGCGACCGCGATCATCTCGCTCACTTCTTCAAAACCAAGCTCGATGGCTTTGGCGCGCAATTTTCCGATGAGTTCACCCACCGCCGCGAGGTTCAGTTTGCGTTGCGTTTCCAGTTTGTAGCTGATGGTCAGTCCCATAATTTTTTCGCCGTAGCTTAATTGGTGCGCAGGGACAAATACCGTCCAACCCTCCTATTTCTTGGTGCGATACGGCGGGCCTTCTTCTTTAGCCGAGTAGAAATGCGCGGCGTCAGCCTCGGCTTGCTCCGGGATTGGCTTCCGCAATGGAGTTGGGTTCGGTGGCTCGTAGGGTGGATAGGTGGTGGACTGAGGTTGAATGCAATCTTCAGTTACCAACTTCTTTGCATCGGGATAATTTTTGGGCACGCCGGGGGCGGTGACGGGTGAGCCTTGCTCAATCTTGGCGGCGACTTGCTGGTTCAGGGCGAGGAGTTGGGCGAGCAAATCCTTTTTGGCGCTGAAGCCGTAGGCGGTGAGGACGGCGGTGTCGAGCGCGGCGTGGGCGTCCTTGAGCGGATTCGCGCCGGGCAATTCGAGGGT
>JANNEF010000181.1:0-18412 GCA_031378375.1 Verrucomicrobiota bacterium
GCGGGCCGTTCGCGTCGCCGGCACAGGCGCAATTCTGGTTCGAGTGGCGGCGCAAAGGTTGGTTTCTCACAGTCGGGCTGGCCTTGATGATCACCGGCACGGTCTGTGTCTTCCCCGTGGCGGCGATGTTGGACACGGTCACGCCGCTGCCAGTGCTGGCCATCGTGAGCATGTTGACGTATCCGCTGATGCTCGCCGCCGTCGGCGGAACGGCTTTGGCCAAGACAAATTTTTGGTCGCCGGAAACGGCCATTCAATCATTCCAAGCCGTCCGCCCCCTGAGCGCGGACGAGTTGGTGCGCGCGAAGATGAAAGTCGCGACAGCGGTAACGTTGCTGGGTTGGCTGCTGGCCGCGCCGCTCACATGGGCGTTGACCGCCTGGCCCAAATGGCCCGAACTGTGGCGCATGGCCGAATTGCCCGCCCGGCTCGCGGGCTGGCTGCCCGGCGACGCGCGTGTCGCACTGATACTCGGGGTGATCGCCGCAGTCGCGTTCGTGGCGGCGACGTGGCGGACCATGATCGCCAACCTCTGCCTCGGCCTCACCGGGCAACGGCGCTACATCACCCGCCGGTCCATTCTGCACGCGGGGTTGTTCGTGGGAACCGTGATCGTGGGCTGTTGGCTGTACCGGCATCCGGCGCACTTGGACCGGGTCGAACCGCTGGTTTACGCGCTCGCCGGATGTTTGGGCTTGTGGAAAATGGGGCGAACATTCCAGTCCTTCGCCGCCGCGCGCCGGACGGGAGCGTTGGAAGCAAAGCGAAGCCGCTCCTTGCTGGTGATCTGGATCGCGCTGGCGGGATGTTTGATCGCTTTTGCCGCCGCCTTATGGATAAGCACACCGACGCCCGGGCTGTTCATCATCTTCCTCACCGTCTGGCTCTGGCCCGCCGGTGAACTTCCACAATGCCCGGTGAACCTCGTGGCCAACCGCCACCGCTGAGGCCGCTTTTTTTGGGGCACGGACATCGGGAAAAATTCCGCTGTCTATTCCACCAGATCTCTGCTAAGAATAACGCCAATCAGTCTATAATCATTAACCAGAGGTTTATTTGTGAATGAAGTATTGAGTGCTCTCGGGCGGAACTTCCCCAGTTTCGCAAAACTTATTCGGGTCAGCGCGCTGGTGGCGGCAACCCTGTTGACGCTCACTCCGGCGACGTCGCGGGCCACGTCGTACGCGTCGGGGTTGACCAATGACAACGGCACGATCCGTTTCTATCTGAATGAATCCGCCGACAACGTGAAAGTCATCTTGGACCTGGGTGGCGGCGGGACGAACGATCTGGGCGCGCTCGCCACTGGTCGGCACTCCTTCAGCCTGGGCAGCGCCACGAATTATCAGATTGTGGTCGCCCGGAGCAGCGGCGCGGGCTGGATGTTGGGAGTCACCAACCAGATCAGTTCCGATGCCAACATCCTCATGCGATTTGTCAACCAGCGCGGCGTCGTGGTGAACCGCGATCCCGCCAGCCCGTACTTCGGGCGCGTTTACGTGTCCGTCAGCGCCTTGGGCACTAACACCGCGAGTGGACGAGTGCTGGGCGAGGGCGTTTACGTTTTGAATCCCGATTTCACCGACGCGCTCGGTCAGGGAAACACAGCGTTGACGGGCGGCTTGCCGTTTAGCAGCGCTTCGGCAGAGAGTCCCCACCGTCTCAGCCTCGGCCCGGACGGGAACCTTTACATCTGCGACTGGTCCGACCAGACGGGCACCCTGTACGTGACGGATCCGAATGTGGGCGCCAACGCGTCGGCCGGCATCGTATTGAGTGGCCAGGGCGGTCCGTATCCGGTCACGTCGAGTCGCATCCACGGCAGCATTTCAGCCGCGTGGATCGAAGGCTCCCTGGGAACGGCCAATCTCACGGCTTACATCATTGACGAAGACCTGCAAGTCAACCGCGACAGCGCCGCCACCGGCACGGAGCGAAACAGTCTCTGGCAGTGGACCATTGGTGCCGATCCGCTGCCCGCGACGAGCGTGGGCGTCAAGGTTGGCACCGGCCCGCTGCTTGGTACGCCCGGCCAGCTCGCGGACGTTGTGCGTGGCGCCGACGGCAAGTGGTACTTCAGCCAGCGTCGCGCCGACAATGCGAACACGACCGGAATCTTCGTGCGCGATACCGGCAACACGACCACGCTCTGGTCGTCACTGGCGGCAAGTCGGGAGATACTGACCAACGGCACCGCGACGGATCTGTATTCGGAAACCGCCGCCATTGACCTTTCCTACGACGGCAAATTCCTCGCGGCGCTCAAACAGAATTCCAACTCCATCTCGTTTTTCCGGCTCACCAACGGTGTGCCCAACATGACCAACCGCATCGTGATGCCCGTGTCACCCACCACGGGATCGGGCCGCGACCTCGCGTTTGACGCCGCCGGCAACATTTACTCCGTGAGCTCCGGCCAGGGGCTGTTGCGCGTCTATTCGCCCGGCGGCGCGACCGTCGCCACCACGGGTTCGGACGGCACGTTCACCGTTGTTTCACCTCCTGATGTGACGGTGACGGCCAGCGACAATCTCGGTAGCGAATTGGGGGCGGACACCATTGAGTTCAACATCGTGCGGTCGGGTGACACCGCCAGCGCCTTGACCGTGAGCTACACGCTCACGGGCACGGCGGTCAACGGCACCGATTACGGGACGAACACACTTTCCGCCACCATCCCCATCGGAGAAACCAACGTGCTCGTCACCATCACTCCCACCGACGACGGTGACGCAGAGTTGTCGGAGACCGTCACCCTCACCATCGTGGGCGCGGCGAATTACGGCGCGGGGTTGCCTTTCACGGCCACCGGCGTCATCACCGACAACGAAGACCCGAACGTGGTCACCATCACCGTGAACGACGCGCAGATGTACGAACGCCTCGGGGGCGACGTGGCGAAGTTCACCTTCACGCGGCTGGGTGACACCAACAAAAACCTGTTCGTGAACATCGGGGCCATTGGCTCCGCCGATGCGAGCTTCGATTACGTCGAAGTGGCCAGCCAGGTTCAAATCCTGCCCGGCGTGGTGAGTGTCGTACTCGAGGTGGCACCGCTGGATGACCTGGACGTGGAAGGCGATGAAACGGTGACACTCATCGTCCAAGGCGGCGCGGACTACGTGCCGGCGGCGATTGATTCGGCCACCGCTCGCATTCAGGATGATGACGTGCCGCCCGCGCCCATCCTGTTCTCGGACGACTTCGACAGCGAGGCGTCGGCGGGAAACTGGATGGTCACCTTCGGCGCGAACAACGGAATTTTCGACGCCACGACGATCTTCGGCCACGACTACACTGCGTTTAACGGCATCCCGGTGGCACCGCACTCGGTCGGCGGAACCACCAAGGGCCTGTTCGTCCAGGTGAACAAGACCAACGCGACCGCGCTCGGCTCGGCGGGCATCAACTTGTATCCGGTGGGCCGGAGCTTCAGCGGCGATTACGCGCTGCGCTTCGACATGTTTCTGAGTGTGGGCACCGCAAGCACCACGGAACACGCGCTCGCGGGCCTCAACCATTCCGGCACTCAGACCAACCGCGCAACCCAAAGCACAGACGCTGGGAATTCCACCAGCGGCGGCGACGGCATCTGGGTGGGCATCGTGACCGACGCGAGCAACCTGCGCGATTACGCCGCCTACACCAGCACCAACCCGGCGAGCCTGCCGTTAGTCATCACCAACCGCGCGGCCTCGACGCTGGCGGCCGCCATCAACAGTCCGCCGTTCGCCTTCGCCGGTTCGCCGGGCAATTTGGCCACCTCCACCAACAAAGCCTGGGCCGACGTGGAACTGCGCCAGGTGAACGGCCGCGTCTCGCTGCGCGTGGACAACAATCTCGTGCTGGAGTTTGCCAACACCTACGGCTTCACCAGCGGCAACATCATGATCGGCCACAACGATCAGTTTGATTCCGTTGGTACCGCGGGCGGTTTCGTCATCTTCGACAACGTCCAGGTGGTGGACCTGGGCATCCGCATCGCGAGGCTCCAACTGATGCTGGATAACACGGTAGAGATTGATTTCACGTCGGGAGCGGGTGGTACGGAGTCCAACTACACTCTGCAATGCTCCGCCAGTTTGGAGGAGCCGATCGACTGGCAGCCGGTCATGGGGGCCACGATTACGGCGCTGGATCAGACAACCTACCGTGCGGTGGCCCCGACCGGTGGCGACCGGAAATTTTACCGGATCGTTCGCGATTGAAGTTGCCCCGGAGTCGGTGCGGTGCTGGCGAACGGCCGTTTCGCTTGGCACTTGTTCTCGCCGCGCCGATGAAGACGGCGGCAATCCGCCGACGAGCGAAATGGATTCGCTCAATGTCGTGGCGGCGGCGAGGGCAGAAATGCACGGTGAGTCCCGAGCCTTGTGGTCGTTGCCGTGCTTCATCAACCCGTTCGCCATCGGCGAAGGAACGCTCCGGCCGGGCAGGGGAGGGACGCCGGCAACGGGGACCGCTACGCGACCTGCTCCTTCTTTCGGTCCTCGCGCTCCCAGTACCACGCGATCCAGATGGAGATTTCGTAGAGTCCCTGCAGCGGGATGAACATGGCCACCTGCGTGATCACTTCGGGCGTGGTCAACACCGCACCGAGGATGAGGTTGATGACGATCATGTAGCGGCGGAAGCTGGCGAGCATCCGGTAGTTCAGAATGCCGATTTTTACCAGCGTCAGGATCACCACCGGCAACTCGAAGCCCAGTCCCATGCCCAGCATGAATTTGCAGACGAACCCGATGTATTCGCCTGCCCGCCATTGGGTCGCCGCGAAGCCCAGCCATTCCGAATACTGCGCCGAGGCGCGCAGCGCCAGCGGCATGAGCAGAAAGTAGCAAAAGGCGACGCCGGTGAAAAACAACGCCAGCCCGATCAGGAATCCGCGTAGAAAATATTTTTTCTCATTAATCTTCAAGGCGGGCAGCAAGAACTGGCCGAGGAAATAGAACAGGAAGGGCGACGCCAGCAGGATGCCGGCGTAGATGGCCACCTTGAAAGCGATGAAGAACGCCTCCACCGGGCTGAGGTTGATCAGGTCCACCAGTGGTCTGGGCGGGAGCGGGGGCGCGTTGCTGATGGCGCGCAAGGCCAGCACCTGCTCATCGCCGATGAGGATGGTGCTCAGTTCCAGAGTGACGTTCTGGTTGCTGCCCAGCGGCAGCGCGCCCAGTTGGTTGGTGCCGATGGTAAACGGGCCGAGGAAGTTTGTGCCCATCCGCACCGTGACGGATTGGGGTGGAGCCTTCCGTAAGAAATCCGTCTTTTCCAGCGGGCGCTTGAGAACCTTGATGATGACGTCGCCGGCGATCAGGCACAGGAGCATCATCACGCCGAGGGACACGACGCACTTGATGAGTGTCCATCGGAAATCTTCGAGATGCTCGAGGAATGACTTTACCGGGCCGCCTTCCCCCTCCTCCGCGGAGTCGAGGCGCTCCACATCGTCCTGATCTGACATGGCAAATCGGGCGCGCGAAACTTACTTGGCTTTCGAATCAGTGGAAGCTTGAGCGACGGTGGCTTCGGACTTGGCCTCGGTCTTGTCCGCCGGGGAATTGATCTGGCGTGGTGCGGGCGGCGGATTGTAATCGCTGTCCATCGCCCGGGTCATTTCCTCGGAGACATCGCGCGTCGCTTTCTTGAATTCCTTGATGCCCTGGCCCAAGCCCTTGGCCAGTTCTGGCAGCTTGCGGGCGCCGAAAAGAATCAGCACGACCGCAAGGATCAACATCACTTCCCAACCGCCAAGCCCCATGATTGCAAACATTGTTGTCATAAAAGTTTCTTTGTTGCGTCAAAACTAAGCCGGTCGGATCGGCGTGTAAAGGATCAATCCTGGTTTGATTGCCACTTGCCGGCTTCCGCCGGAAGGGGTTTTCAAACCGGCGAGTGCCGGGTTGGTCGGTCGCGCCGCCGGTTGATGCCGGGACTGCTCCGACCAAGCCGCGTTCCCAATCAGTTCGCCCCCGGTGGCGTGAGCAGGATGAACACGCCCCGACGGTTCTTCGACCAGGCCGCTTCATTGTGGCCGGGATCATCGGGACGGTCTTCGCCGAAACTGATCGTGTCAATCATGTCCGCAGCGACGCCCAGGCTGATGAGTTTTTCGCGCACTGCCAGCGCGCGTCGTTCACCCAGCGAGCGGTTGTATTCCTCGGTGCCGCGCTCGTCGCAGTGACCCTCGATGCGCACCGCCCTGCCGGCCATGCCCTTCAACTGGGTGGCGACGGCTTCAACGTGGGGGATGTCAGACGCCTTCACCACCGCCTTGTCGAAATCAAAATGAACCGTCTGCGCGGCAAAGATGTCGGCGTTTTGGCCCCATTTGGTAAAGTCCCTGTCGGTCGTCGGGTAGCCGCTGTCGGTGGTGGGCTTGGAGGTCGCGCCGGCGCCGGCATCCACGGGGATGGGCGGCAGGACTGGCGGAATCGGCGGCGCGGGGTCTATGATCGCGCCCGGCCTTTCACCGCCAACGGTTGGCGAACGCATGCCGGGGAGAATCGTGGTTTTTTGCATCCCTTTGCGACAGCCAACAACACTGCCGGAAAGGATTAAAGCGAGAGCCAGGAGATGGACGAACTTGTTCAGTTTCATTGTTAATTGATTGTTGTGGCGAGCCAGCTACTTCGACCAACTCGGCTGCGAGTTGCTCTGGCTCCCAGAAATTCGGGCGACAGTTTTGACCTGTTTGGTGGGCACGTCAAGCAAAGACAAATTTTTCGCGTGATCCTGCCCTTTGCAAAAAATGATGGCCCGCGAATTGGGCGCCCACGTGGGGTCTTCCCCCGGCGTCAGCACCAGCGCATCGCCGCCACCGGCTTTGACGAGGCAGATTTGAAACTCGCGCATCTGCGTCGTGAAGGCGATCCACTTGCCGTCCGGCGACCAGTCCGGCTCCGTTGCGTTGGGTACGCCGGTCGTCGGAATCCGCCGCGCCGCGCCGCCGGACGCGGAGACCGTGAAGAGACTGGCCGCGCCGCGCTCGCGCGACACGTAGCAAATCGTCTGGTTGTCCGGCGACCAGCAGGGCGAGGACTCCGCTTCGCGCGTGACGGTGAGTTGTTTCAAGTTCGTCCCGTCGAGGTCGCTCACGTAAAGGTCGGGGCTGCCGCTCTTGCTGAGAATCATCGCCAGCCGCTTGCCGTCGGGCGACACCGACGGGCTCATGTTCGAGCCGGACGTGCGGGTCACCTGCCGCCGTTCGCCGCCGGTGAGGTTATGATAGAAAATATTGCACGGTCCCAGCTTGTAGGAGGCGTAGTAAAGCGCCGAACGTCCCGCCCAGCACGGCGCGGCGACGATGGTGTGGTCGCGCGTGACGGTCTGCGGATTGAACCCGTCGTAGTCGGCGATGTAAATCTCGCTGTTGCCGCCGCCTGTCTCGGCCTTGAACGCAATCTTCGTTTTGGCGATGCCGGCCTTGCCGGTGAGCGCCAGTGCGATGTCATCGGCCAGCGCGTGAATCTGCCCGCGCAACGTGCTGCCCTCGTACGCGCGCCGGGGCAGGACAAATTGCTTGTTGATCTTCTCGATGACCTGTCCCTCGACGCGGCCGTTGTTGCTGCCGTTGACGAGATACTTCGCCTGGTCCGCCGGCACGTTGACGATGCCCATGAAGAGCAGGTCGGTCTTCAACGTGGCGTCCGCTTCCCCGGTGAAGCCGCTGACGGAAACGGGAATGGGCTTCAAAAAACCAAGGTCGTCGTATTCCCGAACCAGCTTGATGACGGTGTCAGCCGCGAAGGCCGTCGTCAGCGCGGCCAGCCAGATGGCACCGCCGAGCAGGCGTGAAATTGTGCGAGTGTGTTTCATCCAGATAGTCTTCTTGCTTTGAGGTTGAATTCGATGGTGAACGTGCGCTGTTCCTCGCGCGCGGTTTCCGGGAATGGCGGCAGCGATTTCACCTTGTCCAGGGCGCGTTGAACCGAGCGGTTCAAAGCCGTGTTGCCGGAGCGCCGGGAGATTTCCGCGCGGAGCACCCTGCCGTTGCGCGCGATGACGATCGTTACCAGCGCGACGGAGTCGTCGTTGGCGAGGTCTTGCGAAACCACCCAGGCGTCGTCATACGCCGCGCGGACGAACGCCACGTAACTCGCGTACGCCTCGCCGCCGGGACCGGACACTTCGACGGCGGTGCCCTGCTCGAAGCCGGCCGAAAGCGTCGCGATGGTCCTGCCCATTTGTTTGGCGAGTTGACGGGTGGCGGCCTGGGCCGCGGCTTCGCGCTCGCGGGCTTCGGCTTCGGCTTTCGCGAGCTGTTTGTCAGCGGAATTGCGGACGACTGGCTTCAGGTCAATCGGGGCGGGTCTGGCCGGCGCCGGTTTGTTCGCGGCGTTGGGCCTGGCCGGGTTGGGCTTCACTGGCGGCATCGGCTCCGGCTTCCTTGCTTCCGCGCGTTTCGGTTCGGGCTTCTTCGCCTCGACGCGCGGCGTGGGCGGTGCCGGCGGGGCGGGGCGGGGTGGGGTCGTCGGCTGGGGCGGCGCGGGGACAGGTGCCGGCGTTGGTGGTACCAGCGTGGTGCCCTTCTGTTGCGCATCGGACGGCGCGATGTTCGGATTGCCGCCGCCGCCAGACAACGCCTGATCAATCAACCTTGTCGGCACCACGCGCACCGTCGGCAGATCCTTCGTCGGATTGCTGTTCGGCAGGAAGGCGGTTCCCACGATGATCAGGAGCATCATGAACCCGTGCAGTGCCGTCGAGGCCAGGAAACATTTCTTTTGCAGCCGGTCCATGTTCAGTGGCGGGGCGGTTGCGTGCGCAGCGAAACACTCTCGATGCCGGCGCGCTCCAGGCGGTCGAAGATGGCGGCGACATGCTTGTACGGCGCGTTTTCGTCGCCGCGGATGTCCACGACGATTTTCGGATTGCGGCGGTAGTCAGCCACCAGGCGCGCGGAAACCTCGTCCAGGCGCATCGGTTTTCCGCCGAGCATGTAGATGCCCTGCGGGTTGACTTCGACGGTGCGGATGTCGCGCCGGTCGAGTTTGCGGTTGTCCGCGTTGCCGCCGGTCGGCAGCTTCAGATTCATCCCTTGCTCCAGCAGCGGCGTGGTGATCACGAAAATGATCAACAGCACGAACGCCAGATCCAGCAGCGGCGTGATGTTGATGTCACTGAGCGTGACCAGCGAATTGCGTTGGGAGAAGCGGCGCATGTTGCCTATCGAACACCGGACACCGGACGCCCGACCCACCTGGCCGGAGGCGAACCCGCCGGATTCGGCATCCATTCACGAGCGGTCAGTGATCCGAGATTCATCACACCTATTGGTCGTCTTTTTCTTCCAGATACTCCGTCTCCATCTTCGACACCAGTTCCTGGGCGAAGTTGTCCAGTTCGACGGTCAACACGCGCAAGTTATGCACCAGCCAGTTGTAGCCGAACATCGAGGGGATCGCCACCAGCAAACCCGCCACCGTCGTCACCAGCGCCGAGGCCACGCCGGGTGCCATCGTCGCCAGGTCCGCGCTGCCCTTCATCGCCACGTAACTGAACGCGCTCATCACGCCCCAGACCGTCCCGAGCAGGCCGAGGAACGGCGCGCCGCTCACCGCGATGGCCAGCAGGATCAGCCCCGACTCCAGCTTGAGCGCCTGCTGCGCGACCGTGCGCTCCAGCGTGCGCTTGACGTGCTCCATCGTCTTGAGCGAGACGAACCGCTTGCGGCCGCCGTCCGGCGTTTTCATCCGTGTATCCAGTTCGCGGCAACCTTCCTGATACACCATGAACAGCGGGCAATCCGTCACCTGCGCGCGGCGGTCGTACACGTCCAGCACATGCTTTTGCGTGCGGAACTCCGCGTCGAAAAACTGGTTCAACTTTTTTGCCCGCCGCATCTGCATGGCCTTGGACGCCATCACCGACCAGGCGAAGATGGAAAAGATCACCAGGACGATGATGATGATCTTGCCCTCCGGGGTGGCTTGCTCCCAGATATACGGCAATTCGGATTTGGCGAAAAAGTAACTCGGAACGTGCATTAGGAAATTCTCCCGCCAGGCGAACCCGGCTGCGGTGATGGTTTATCCGCCGCGCGGGGATTGGTCAAAGGGTTTCCGGTGGAGGAGTAAATTTTTTTCCAGCGAACCGCGTCGGCGAACCGGGCCGCGACCGTCAGGAAGCGAAATCCCGCTAACAATCAAGATGGCCCGTGACGTGAGTCCGGCCACGAACCTTGTGCGACCCCGCACCCGCCGCGAAAGCCGGGCAAAAAACGCCGTTCGGACCCCCATCCACCGCGAAAGGCCAGGCAACAAACGACGTTGGAACCCACACCTTTCGCGAAAGGTCACCCCGGCAACGGCGTTCGCACCCTGACCTTTCGCGAAAGGCTGGGCAACAAACGGCGTTCACACCCACACCCTTCGCGGAAGGCCAGGCAACAAACGACGGTGGAACCCACACCATCGCGGAAGACCAGGCAACCAACGGCGTTTGGACCCTGACCTTCCTCGAAAGGCCAGGCAACAAACGGCGTTCAGACCCACACCTTTCTCGAAAGACTGGGCAACAAACTGCGTTGGAACCCACACCTTTCTCGAACGGTCACCCTCACAACGGCGTTTGGACACACCCCATCGCGATGCCACCGCACGCCAACTCATTGGTGCGTGGGTGCTTATCCGATATTCGGTAAAAACTTCCCCGCCGGGGCATCACAAAAGCGGTCCCGCGTGATCCGGGGAAAAACCTGCCCCACATTACTTGTGGTCAGTTCGACATTTGCAGGGCCGCCCCTTCAGGGCTTGATCCAATGAGGACGAGATCCCAGGGCGTTGCCCTGGGCTGGCATGTGCCGCGCCGTTGGCGCTCAAAACCGGCGGCGGTGAAGACGCCGATCACCTGGCCCGGGGGAAGTCTGAAGTTGGAAGGACGAAGGATGAAATGGAGCCACCTGGACTTCATCATTCATACTTCAGCCTTCCGCCTTTCTCCGCCATGCATCAGGTCGCAGGCGATGCCGTGTTTCTCCAACATCACGGCGAAGGCCCTGGCGAAGTGCGAATGCAGAAGTCCGAATTACGAAGTTCAGTCAGTTCGACATTCGAAATTCCTCATTCGACATTCCCCGGCCGTGGCCCTGCATCGGCTTGTCAGCATACATCGTGTGGAGGCAGGGCGCGTCGAAGCCGGTCAGCCACATGTCGCGCACGATGACGATCTTGAAGGGGTCCTTGGCATCCTTGAACCGGTTCGCCAGCTTGCGGCGGGCGTCCTTGCTGCGGATGTGCGGCTAGCTGTTGGGGGCCATGACGAGTTCACGCTCGTCGTCGCTCAGGCCGTAAAGGTCGAAGACCTTAGTTTCAATGGCCGCCTCCAACTTGCTGGTATCCGCAGTGGAATCCTCTTTCTTGGCCTCAAGGATACGGTCGGTGAGGGTGATGAACTCCTTTTGGCCGGCGGCATCGAGCTGCTTGATGGGAATTTCAGAAAGCGGAATCTGCATCATCTCAAGCATCTTGCCTTTGCGCTTTCCCCGGTGAAATAGCCATTGGTAGTAGAGGCGGCTGTTCAGCAATGCGAGAAGGTAGGCGAGCGCGTAACTCGGATACTTCTGCGTGATGACGTAGCAGTCTGACCGGCAGAACCATTCGGCGTCGTTGTAGGCGAAAGCATTTTCTTCTGACCGATACGGGATGACGATCTTCTTCCCGGTGAAAATGTCTTCGCTGCGCGGCCACTGAAGTTGAAAGAATTTGATTACGCCGTTTTCCACTTCTCTGCGCTCACAGAGGATGGCCTTGAATTTCTTCAAGTGTTCAAGCACCTGCGGATATTCTCTGAGATCGTCGAGATCGCGCCCGATGTAGAGAAGCCGCTTCGAGGTCTTCGTGCTGCACGAGAACCGATGGATGTCGGAGTTTTTGTAGAACTTTCGTAGCAGTTTCTTTTCGCTCTCGGAGAACCCGTTTACCACGCGCTTGTCTCTCGGATTGTCGAGATCGAGCACGAAGATTCCGTCGCCGTGAATCGCCTCAGTGTTCGCGGGTAGCTTTTCTTCGTTTCGCGGCGACACGTAATCACAGCCGCTCACCACGCCCTGATTGATGTTCGCGATCTTGCCCAAAGCTTCACCTTGGGCGGCTACCTTATCCAGAACAGCATTGATTGTGGGCTTTCGTGAACCAGCAGCGGCGCGCTCACGGTTGAGCCGAATGTAGTTTTCGCCACCGTCGTAGAGTTCCTTCTGTTCGACTTGGTAGTATTGCGATGCGTCATCGTTCCAGCGCAGGATGCAGCTTAGCAATTGTGGATTTCCCTGCCCGGTTCGGCTCGTCACGCAAGTTTGGACCGCCTCGTCGCCTGTGCCTTTCCTGAGCATGGTCACAATGTTGTGTTGCCCCAGTGCGGACTCGAAAATGCGGAGTTCGTTGAAGTTGATGAGCCTGCGCACGAGCGCCCGCTGCTTGAAATCTGCTCGCAGTTTGCGAGCGCCTGCAGCCGTCAGGTAATAGTTAGTCGTGATAAACGCGATCTCTCCCGTCGGCCCCGCAAGGTTGAGCGCCAGATGGAAGAAGAAGTAGAAGTAGTCCATTTTTCCGAGGTAGAACTCGGCGAGCGGCCCCTCTTTCGTCTGGCGGAAAAGCTCTTTGTGCCCGCTCTCGCCGATGTAGGGAGGGTTTGCGATGACGACATCGAACCCGTGCTTCCCGGCCTTGCTGTGAAAAATCTCTGAGAAGTAGATGTGAAAATCGAAGACTTCCTTGTTACGTGTCAGGCGGGTGATGAGTGTGTCGATTTCACGTCTATATTCCTGCTTCTTGGCTGGATTTGTTTCGTCAAAGTGGAGCGGTTTGAGTTTCTCCAATCGGGCGAATGCGGGCAGGCTGTCGAGGTCAAGTTCTACCCCCATCAAGGAGTTTCCACCGACAATCTTGTAGTCGAGATTGGGCAGAGGTTTGATTTGCTGAATGTCGTCTTCGTCCACGACAAGCGACAGCCATAAGCGCAGTTTGGCGATCTCCACAGCACCGGGGTCGATGTCGGCACCATAAATCGAGTGCTGGATAGCGTGGCGTTTGAACAAATATGGAGTGCGATCCTTTGATTCTTTGAAATACGGCGTGAGCGCCACACGGGCGCGAACGATCTCAGTCATCATGCCGACCGGGAAGGCGCCGGAGCCGATGGCTGGGTCGCACACCGTGATGGCCTTGAGGGCATCGTCCAGGGCGTTTGCGTGTTTTTCCACCGACTCGGGGAGACGACGTGTGTAGCTCACGGTTCCGTCCTTTCGAGCGGTCTCATAGTGCGCTGCCTGCTCTCCTTCGCGGATGAAGGCTTCAATATCCGCGCACGCGATCACCTCTCCGCTTCGGTTGAGTGTCGTGTCCAGATAGTTGATGAGGGTATTCTGGCACATGTCATGGACCACCTCACGAGGCGTGTAGAACGCGCCGAGTCCTTTCCGGCGATTTTCCTCAATGAGATTCTCAAAAACTTTGCCGAGCATCTCCGGGTCGATAGCGACTTCCGTTTCCAGCGGCTCGGCTTCGTTGACGGTGAAGTTGTAGCGGTCGAAGACATCGAGAATGCCGCTGCCCGTGTCTCCGGCTGCTGTCTGCACCTGATTTGAGAAAATCGAGTTGGAGAAACTGATGTTGGTCTTTTCCCAGTCGTAGCCCGCCAAGGGCTCGAACAAGCCGCCATTCAGGAAAGGGATTCGGCAACTGCCCTCGCTCCACGCCGCATTAGTCCACAGGTCGTTTGTCTTTGTTCGGTCAGTGGCAAGGGTGTCGTAGAAGAGCGGTTCCAAGACATCGTTGAAGAAGCATTTCTTTTCGCGAATAGCTTGAGTCACTAGTTGCCGCATGAAAGCACGCGGACCATCGCCCCACTTCCCGCCCTTCGCGACGCCGAGCCAGCCCTTCTTTTGGATGAAGTAGAGGAAGACGATTTGCCCGAGGAGTTTCTTGGTGAAGTCAGCGGTAGAGACCTTCTTCGTCGTGAAATCAGCACGCAGGGCACCGTCCTTCTTCACAATGGCGTCGAGCGCCTCTTGCGTAGAAGTGAAGAGCGCGGCGTATTGCGTGAAGAACTCCTTCGTGACGGACTCCACGCTGAAAGCCTCCTCCACCTGCGAGAGCGTGGGGTTGGTGGTGGTGTTCTGAAGTAGCGCCAGAAAGCGACTCTGGGCGGTGTGGCATTCCTCATCCGCGCCGACGAGGTAGGAGTAGCGGCGCGCTGGAGTGAGCCGCTCCTCGGGCTTGATCTTCCCAGTCTTGGGGTCGCGCTTAGTTTCATACTCCATCCGCACAAAGGAAAAGCGCCACGACTGCGAATCGGGTGCCACGAAGGCGACTAGACCTGCTTCCTTGTAGCTTTCATCGCGCTTGAGCTTGTGGGCGACGAAGTCGCGCAGGGCGGTGCGGGTGCGCTCCAGCTTGTAGGATTCCGTGAGGTGGACTATGAGCACGTCGGCCAGTTCGCCGTCGGCGGAATCAAAGGTGCCGAGTCGTTGGCAGCTTTTGACGTGAGGCGTGAAGGCATCGGGAACGCCCATGTTCTGCGCCTTGCCTTCGTCGAAGCCGTTGCACAGTTCGTTGATGAAATCCCGGTAGCGCTTCTTATCGAAAGCGGCTTTGAAGGTCTCGCGAACGAGGCGTTGGGCGGTGGTCTTGTCCATAAATGAGTCTCGTTAGGGTAGGTAGGAAGAGAGAATGAGTTCGCGCGGGGCCTGCGGCAGGTCCTTGGCGGGTTGGTTGGTTGGGCCGAGCAGATACTGCCGGGCGATTTCCTTGCGGAGAATGGCGATCATCGCGACAGGGTCGTCGGTCTTGTCGAAGGCTTCTTTCACCTTGCGGATGGTGGCCTTGCCCACGCGACCGTCAGCGATGACTTGATGCACGGCGGCGGCGAACTTGCGCTCGTCCGAGCTGAGAACGTCGGCGTTGCGGAATCCACGGGCGCGGAGTCGTTTCAAGACGATGGCTTCATTACCGCCGCCCGATGCGGTCGATGGCAGCAGGGTTTCGACGCTGGGCGTGGTCGCGGATTGGAAGCCGTCCTTGTTCTTGTCGAGGAGCGGATAGAATTGCTCGGGTGGAATCTCGCGGCGCTTCTCGCTGGCGGTGGTTTCGAGGGTTTCGGCGCTGGTGAAGAAGTCGAGTTCCTCGGCGCGCTCGATGTCGGCGTGGGAGCGGAAGAATTTGTCCAACCGATCCTGTCGGAAGTAGGTAATGACGGCGGGGCGGTCGGGGCTGGGTGTGACCGTATCGGGATGCTCTGCCGACCCTGGCTCCGGCGCATGAAAGCGGGTGGAGCGGGCCTTGCGCGGCAGCGCGAGGATGCGCTGGAAAAGCTCAGGCTGCTTCTCCTTCACGTCGAGAATCTGGCGCAGGTATTTCAGCTCGCTCTTTTGCTCCTCCTCGCCGCCTTCCGCAGATTCCTTGGAATTGATGCGGTCGAAAAGGTTGTGCGACGTGATTTGCTCGTCGCCAGTGAGGAGGCGGGCGTCGTTGCCCAGCAGGGTGATGAAGGCGTGAATCTTCGACTTGGCGGACTCGGTGAGGGCGATCTCGTCGTTGCCCTCGTCGGTCGGGAAGAAGTTGTAGGTGGCGATGCTCTTGAACTTGGTGCCGACGCGGTTCACGCGGCCAACGCGCTGCATCATGCGGCTGGGGTTCCAAGGGATGTCGTAATTGATAACCGTGGCGGACCGATGGAGGTTTACTCCTTCCGCGAGGACATCGGTGGTTATGAGGATGCGGTAATCGTCGCTGGGGGATTGGTAGTTGGCATCGAAGTTGGCGATGACTTCGCGGCGCAACTCGGGGCTGGAAGTGGAACTGAAAAGCAGCGTGTCGGCTTCGACTTCCTTCTTGATGCGGTCAGCGAGATAGCGGGCGGTGTCGGCGAACTCGGTAAAGATGATGAGCTTTCCTTTGGCGAGCGCGGTGGTGAGTTGGTTTTTGAACTCCACCCACTTCGGATCGCGCTTGATGCTTTTCCACGAGGTCTGGATGCCGCGCAGGGTTTCGAGGTCGGATTCGACGTGCTGACGGAAGACCGGCGTGAAGGTCGCAGACTCGAATCTCTCGGCCTTCTCCTGCGCGATAAGCATGTCGATAGCGTCGTCGTCCCCTTCCTCAAGAAATTCGAGAACCTTATTGCTGTGCTTCTTGCTCGTATAGACGAAGCCGTCGTCGAACGCCTGTAAGACGAGTTCGTGGGATTTGATGAAGCGGGACAGCGTCTCCTTGAATGCGTGGAAGCTGCTTTCGAGGCGTTTCACGAGGAGGATTTTCATGAAAGTGGCGAGGTTGCGCTGGCCTTGGACGGCGCGTTCCTCAATCGGCCCGGTATAGTAGAGCGGATTCAACGGCTGGTAGCGGGCGTAGTGGAAGTCGGTGCTGGTGATGCTTTCCAAGGTTTGGGTGAAGACGGCGCTTTCGGTGCGGTTGAGCTGATAGAGCAGCGGCACGGGGTCGCTGACCTTCGGGAACCAAATCTTCTGCTTCTTGAGGTCTTCGCCGTAGAATTCCTCAATCTCGCGGCGAGTGCGGCGCACCATGATGTATTTGAGGACGCGGTCGCGGAGTTCGTGGGCGTTCTGCTCGATGGCGGCGATGTAGTCCTCGGCGTTGTCGAGGCGATGCAGCCCCTTGAGGCGACTCCGCAACCGCTCGAAGAAAGCCTCCAGATTGCGCAGTCCGGGGATGGAGCTGTTCCGAGGGGGCTGGAAGAGCTTCAACTGGCTGTAGATGTCGTCGAGCGAGTTGTTGTAGGGCGTGGCGGAAACAAGGATGACGCCCTTGCCCTGACAGATGCGCGTGAGGTGCTCGTAACGCTGGGTCGAGTCGCCTTTGAAGCGGTGGGACTCGTCGATAAAAACGTATTTGTAGAACTCCACGCCTTGGTCGATGACCTCTTCGAGTTTGCCGATGGACACGCACTTGTGGCCGGGAATGCAGAAGTCGCGAAAGACACGCGGCCATGAGCCGGGGCTGTTCTCATCGAGAAGGCTCGGCGGCGCGATGATGAGGCAGCGGCCATCGAGTTGCAGGGCGAGGAGCGCGGAGATGTAGGTTTTGCCGAGACCGACGACATCGGCAATGAAGACGCCGCCGAAGGTCTTGAGCATCTGCTGGGCGGTGAAGACGGCATCTTCCTGATAGCCCAGCTTCTTGAAATTCTGCGGAAGGTTTTCGGCGTTCAGCTTCGAGCGGTCGCCGAGGTAGTCGCGGAAGTATTCGGCGAGGAACTTGAGGTAGAGCTCGTGCGGCGTGAAGAAGGCGAAAGGCGATTCCTTTTCCACGACGTCGAGGATGGTCTGGTGAACGTCCTTCACATCGACGCCGTCTTTCCAAAGCTCATTGAAGCGGTGCAGCGCGTAGTCGTGCTCCTCCGGCTCAGCTAGCAAGACGTTGAACTCAAGATTCCCCTCCAAGCCGCTGTGGGAAAGATTGCTCGAACCGGTGATGACGTAGCCGTGGTTCACGCTCTCCACGGGATGCTCCGGCGTCATGATATAGACCTTCGCGTGGATGTTCTGCTCGCGGTAGAGCTTCACCTCCAGCTTGCCGGAGCGAATCCACTCGATGAACGTTTTCACGCCGGTCTCGATGGCGAGCGTGTCCTGCGCCTGAACGAGTTCCTTTTTCATCATGCCGCCGAACGTGGATTTGATTTCGGCAGTGGAAGGGGCGCTTTCGTTGGAGCCGTCGTTGGCAATCTGGATAAGTCCGTGGACCACTTGCTCGTTTTTCAGCCCGATGAGGATGCGGACTTTCTTCACCGATTCGAGCGCGGGGTAGAGCCTGAAAAATCCGCTGATGAAGAAGTAGCCGACGAGGCAATCGAAGTCCTGCGTGAGAGGCAGAATTTTCTCCAGCCGCTTGCTCAGCGTGTTCTCGCCTTGGTTGGTGAGGAACTTTTTCGGAGTAGGAGGATGGTTGTCTGGCATAAGCGTTTAGTTTTTCCAGAAAGGGGTGCTGTAGAAGAGCTGGCCGGGGAGGGCAACCATGCAGTCCACGAGGTCGGCCTCGATGAGGGCGCGGCGGATGTCGCCTTCGCCGGACTGGTTGGAGGACATGCTGCCGTTGGCGAGGACGAAGCCGGCCATGCCCTGCGGCGCGAGGTGATGGATGAAGTGCTGCACCCAGGCGAAGTTGGCGTTGCCCTTGGGCGGGACGCCGAATTGCCAGCGCACGTCGTCGTCCTTGCGGAACCAGTCGGAGTCATTGAAGGGCGGGTTGGCGAGGACGTAGTCGGCGCGGAGGTCGGGATGGAGGTCGCGGCGGAAGGTATCGGCGTGCTCGGGGCCGAAATCGGCCTCGATGCCGCGCAGGGCGAGGTTCATCACGGCGAGGCGGCGGGTGGTGGCGTTGCTCTCCTGGCCGTAGATGGAGATGTCGCCGAGCTTGCCGCCGTGGGATTCGACGAATTTTTCCGACTGCACGAACATGCC
>JANNEF010000219.1:0-4270 GCA_031378375.1 Verrucomicrobiota bacterium
GGCGGGGACATCGCGGCGCGATGTCCCTGCCTCAACCGTAAGGCCGGCGCGATTTCGCCGCCTTGCGAATCCGGGTGAGTCGCGCCGCCACGTCATCGGACACCGCGTATTTCTCCCGGATGCTGGCGGCGGCGGCGCCCAGCTCGCCGAGCCACTCCCAACCGCTGCCCGTCACGAACGCCGCCGCCGCCGCCATCACCTCGGCAGCCTCGGCCTGACCCTCGGCGCGAAGCTGGGCGGCCGTCTCCAGCGCGAACTCGCGGAGCGCGGTCGGGGAGGCGAACTTCCCGCTCAGGGCGCTTGAGGTGGCCGGGAGCACGGCGCCATCACCCGGCTCGCGCGGAGTTCCGCTCGCCTTGGACAACAAACCGTTGGAGCCAAGCATGGGTCCGAGCAGCAGCAACGGCAGAATCATCGGCCACGGGAACTTGGTGGAGGACAGGCCGAAATGGAGGATGACCGGCACGATCATGGCCGTCAGCCAGTAAGTCGTGTTGAGCTTCAGCAACTTGTTTTTATGCGAAGTAGTCATGGTGTTCTGGTTTGGTTTTTTAGTTGTTGGTCAATATATCCAGTGCCGCCTCGCCACCCCCCGGGCTTGACGCTCCGGCTCACGGCGCGCGGGCCGGGGACTGCCGCGCACGGTCAGGCCGGCTCACAGTGACTTCGCGTAATCAATCATCCCCTGGAAATCAACCACGACCGCAGGCTCATCGCCCACGACCCACGCATCGTGGCCGGAAGGCAGGAGCGAGACGTCGCCCGGTTTGCAGTCGAACTCCGCGCCATCGTCCATGCGAATCCGCAGCACGCCGGAGACGTGATATTGAAAGTGGGGCGCATCACAGCTTTTGGTTTTCGCCATCGGCTGAAGGGAAGTGGCCCACCGCCATCCCGGCTCGAAGATGCAGCGGCCCACCGTCGCTCCCCCAATCTTAATCAACTCCAATCGGCCTTTGGGAAACTCCCGCACCTGGTCCGGTTTCCCGAAACTTTTCAACTCGGCTGGTTTCATGTGTGTCCTTTCTGGGTTTTGGTGTGTTGGTTGCCTAATGCTCAAAGGGGGCTACGGCCCGCGAGGGCGTGCGATTGCAGCCGGAGCGCGATGGCCGGGTTAGTTGCAGTGAATGGTTTGAGCGAGCTGGGCTGACCGTGTTGCATTGTCATCGCAAACCTCTCTTCTGTGTGCACGCCGGGCAGTAACAGGTTTGCACGTCCATGCGGCCGTCAGGCGGCTGTGGTGCTGGAACGTACCAGCCTGCCGCTTTGGCTTTGTCCGCGATGTGGCGACAGCAAATGTCGTCACAACCATCGAAGCCCTCATCTGATGCAAGGTGTGTCTGGCAGTCGTCGCATATGAAGCCGCAGGTGAAGTAGGCGTGAGCATCGTAAGGGTCTGCCATGTCCAGGATGTCTCGCAGTTTGCTCATGGCGTGCGAATGCGGCCTAACAATCAAGCGTCACCGACGCGGGCGTTCGGTGCAGCGCTCTTGTCAGGCCACGTGCGCGTGACTCGCTTACTTCTTCTCATCCTGCTTTTCCTTCTCCAGCGGGCCGCCGGACGACGACCGGAATAGCAGTCGGTACACTTGCGATCCGAGCAGGTTTCCGACGATCGTCGCAACGACGATCGCGAGCATGAAAGGCCAGAAATGATTCGTGCCGACTAACAGCATGGCGGCGACCACGCAGGCGGAGGAGACCAGTCCGGTAGTGAGCTTGACCTGCCAGTCATCAGGATACATTTTCATATTGTTACCTTTGTCAAAACGTGCAAGCGGCGGGACATGATTTTGATCCACGCCAACACCGGCGCTCATTCCCATTTCGGGCTTGCATGTTCGCATCGTGCCCCGCCGGGGCTGGCTGGCAAGCACGGAAAACCAACGGAAAACCAACGCGGAACGCCTCCACCCCGGCACCACCACGACCCCGGCGCGCGGCCCAAACTAAACGACCCGGCCCACGAGGCGCGCCGATGGCAACCGCGACGGCCCGCCGCCGTTAGGCGCTGCAGCGCATGGTTACTCAGGAGGCCGTTGGTGAAACATAAACGGGTAATGGTGTGCCATCCTCAAACTCTGCGAGTCTCCCACGTGCTTCTGCAATAAGCTCCTCAATCGCGACAAGCGGCACATCGTTGGCGAAGGTGCTGATAATCAGAGAGTGGTCCGCATCACAACGAAACACCTCTGCGACGACCTGATCTCCAGAAAGCAACTCCACGCCCACGCCATCGCGAACAATGTCGGACGCAACCTGCTTTCGGAATGGACCTCGAATTGTCTTCATGGTGCGAAGCGGCCTAACATGTTCGTAAGCCGCGCCCACACCGGCACGCATTCCCATTTCTGGCTCGCACGTTCCCATCCTGACGCGCCGGGGCTGGCTGGCAAGCACGGAAAACCAACGCGGAACGCCGCCTGCCCCGACTCCCCCACTTCCCCGGCGCGCGGCCTTCAGGCCGCTTCCGCGCGTGCGCGGGCGTGGGCGATATGTCCGCCGGTGAACCGCGCCACGCTGAGGCGGCGAGAACGCCGCGCGCCCACGCCGTGGACTTGGATGGCAGTGCCGGGTGGCGGCGGTCCGCCGCCGCCCGGGCTTCCGGTCACGCCGCTGCGGCGGCCTGCACCGTCACCTGCACCACGGCGCTTTCCGCGCCTTCGCCGTGTTCGTTGCTCGCGTGGCCCTTGAACTTCCACAACCCGGCGGCCAGTCCCTCGCCCGTCCATTGCGTGAACGTCACGTTGTCCACGATCATCTCGAAGGCCGTCGCGCCCGGCGCTTGCGCCGACAAAAAGAAATGTTCGCCCCGCGAGGCCCGCCACTTGAGATGCGCCCGGCCCACTGACGGCGCGAGATGTTCGATGAACACCAGCTTGGACGGCACCCGGTTCGGGTCATAGGTGGTGGGGATCGTGCGCACGAGCTGGCCCGCCACCGTGTCATCGCCGAAGGTCGCGGTGGCCACCTCATACCAGTCCACCGAGATGGCGTTAAGCCCCTCGGCCAGGCTGTGCAGGTAGGCGCGTTCGTGCTGCTCGTTCTTTTCCGCGACGCGATCGTTCTTTTCCTTCGTCTTGATCGCCTCGCGGCGCGTCACGTAACTGGCCAGGGTGATCGTGGGTTTGAAAATCCACGCCGGCTCCGCGCGTTCCCACGCGGATTCAAAGTCCAGCGCGAACTGATATTTGGCTGCGCGGCCGTTGCTCTCCAGGCTCATGCCGTCGAACAACCGCAGCTTGATCGGCTGGTCCTTGTAACGCACGCGGGCCAGGCGCAAGCCCAGCGAACCGTCGGCGACGAGACTGTCGAGCGCGGCGTCCCACTCGCCGCCGGCGCTGGTGACGCCCGTGTCGGCGTCGGCCAGCACCGCCACCTGGTCGTCCACGGCTTCGATCATGTTGTCATAGTTATTGGGGGAGGTGCCCGGCCATGACCAGTTGTGCGGCGGGGCGAGCAGTTCGTGCATCACGGCGCTGGTATCGCCCGCGCGATCCAGGATGTCTTCGAGGGCGGGATTGAGTCTGTCCATATATTAGTAATGTTCGTTTTCAGTTTATCGTTGACCGCGCAGGGCGGGTTTTGCCGACGGGCAAAACAATTCTGTGGATAGCACGGGAGATGCCAGCGGCGTGGCGGTGTATTTCGGGAAAGCCTTGCCGGGTTCGCGCGCCACGGTCCGCGCGCCGCAACGTCGCGTGGACACGCCGCAGAAGGGCGTGGATACGCCGCAACGGGGCGTGGATACGCGGCCGAGGCGCGTGGACACGCCATGGTCGCGTCGTGATACGGGGCGAAAGCACTTGGACAGGACACGGTTGCGCGTGGACAGGTTGCCGGCGCGCTGGAACAGCGGACGGGCCGGGCGGGACTGGATGCGGGGCCGTCGGGTTTCCAGCGGGGCGTGGGGGATAAATTGCCGGGAGCATCGGGCCGCCCGTTTCGCCGGGCAAAGTTTGCCGCGCGCGGGTGGACAACGGTGCCGGCGGTCCCCGGTGGGCAATTTTCGCCGGAACTTTTTGCCGGTGACTCGCCGGTGTGGGTCGTCGCACGAAAAGATTTACGCGCGCCGCCGTTTGCGCAATAACCCTCGCGTGAACCTTGCCCGATGAATGCCACGACGCTGAACCACGGCCTGCCGCTCGTCGTCCCGCGCGTGACGCCGTCCCTGGACGCCGCGTTCCGCCCGGCGGTGCTCGCCAATCGCGCCTTCCGCGCGAGCGCCGGTGCGGACACGGTGCCCGTCGAACTGGCGCTCGCCCGCGCC
>JANNEF010000241.1:0-9294 GCA_031378375.1 Verrucomicrobiota bacterium
CACCAACTCAAGGGCGACCTGGACTGAATCGTGATGAATTGCCTGGAGAAGGACCGCCAGCGTCGCTACGTAACGGCCAACGGTCTAGCCGCCGACTTGAAGCGGCATCTGGACAATGAGCCGATCACCGCACGTCCCCCCAGCCAGCTTTACCGGCTCCAGAAGATGGTACGCCGGAACAAGGCCGCCACCGTCGGAGTCGCCAGCGTCGCGCTGGCCCTGGTCGTGGGTCTGGGACTCGCGACGGCGGCGTTGGTGCGGGAGCGGGCCGCGCGCGAGCGGGAGCGCACGGAATCCGTCCGGGCGGATACCGTGACCACCTTCATCGACAGCCTGGTGTCGGACCAGTTGCCCTCGCTTTTGCAGCAGGGGAATGTCCGCGGGGCGCGGGAGTTGATCAGCAAGGCGGATGCCCTGGCTTCGTCCTCCCTGTCCAACACCCCGGCGGCGGAGCTGAGGCTGCGTTGGAAATTGCGCGCTGCCCTTATCGATCTCAACGATGCGCCGCTCGCTTTGGAGCAGGCGGAGCTGATCGCCCGGCTCCTGCCGAAGGTCACCGACGAGCAACTCAGCGTGCCGCGCGACGAGATCAGAATTGCGCTTCCTGAAACCCGCCTTTGGGCGGCCACAAACCAACTGAAGCAGGAACAGGCCATGAAGGATTTGGAAGACCTCCGTGCCGAGTTCATGGGGCGAAAGCCGCCCGCCGCAGGGTTCGCGGCCAGTTGCAGGTTCTATCAGGCAAACTGGTTTGGGTTTGCCAGCAAGACCAACGAAGCGGAAGCGGCGATTGTGGAAGCCCACGAGCTGCTCCTCCATGCCCCGGCTCCGGATTCCTTGGGAATCCTTGTGGCCGCTAAATACGTTGAAGTTCTGGGACCAAGAGATCCCGTGCGGGCCGAGCGGGCCGAGCAGGTCGCCCGTGAATACCTAGGGAAACCAAGATACCTGGACCCGGAGGTGCGGGCCGAATACCTGAAGCTGGTTGCGGAAATGAGCAACACCCTCTGCCGGCAGGGCCGTTTCGCGGAGGCGACCGCGATGCTGGAAGAGCAACGCCCATTGCTGGTGACTCACAGCGGTTCCGGGACAGATCTGGTTCGGTTGGATGCGCTGCGCGGGGCGGTTCTGGCCCGCTCCGGCTACGCTCGGGAAGCTTTGCCGATTCTCGAGACCGTGGCCACCAACCGGCTTTCCGATGTCATGGATTGGATGAACGCCGCCTTCGTGGCTAACGCCATCGGCGACCATGATTCCTACCAGCGACTCAGGCGGATCTGTTCGCTCCGCTTTACCTCGACCGTCGAAGGGAACGCGGCCCTCTTGGTTGTGGGCGGCCTGTATCAGCAACCCATGGACGATGACACCCTGGCCATGGCGCGTGCCTTGATGGACCGGGCCAATGACGGTTCGATATTCATCAAGGAGCAATTTGACTCCGTCAGCGCCGTCCTGGCCTATCGTGAACAGCGCTACCCCGAAGCCCTGGTGCAGTTGGACCGATTCCTTGCCACACCCAGCTCCCGACCGGGGAGCCGAGTTACGCTGGCGGATCCAGCCCAGCAGGCTGGATCAAGGTTTATCAGGGCGATGCTTTGCGCCGAACTCGGGCGCACGGAGGAGGCTCGCCGGGATTTTGCCAAGGGCCGTGCCGCCCTGAAGCTGGCCCTTGGGGACAAACCCGGGCATGACCGCGGCGGCGACGGGCCTTGGGTGAAGCCTTGGGTTAAATCGTATCAGGCGGAATCGAGGCAGCGCGAAGCGGAAGCGCTGTTCCAGGCCAAAGGTATTCCGCTGCCCGAGCCGGACGCGAAGTGAGAGAAGGCTCAACCCACATGATGATCTCCAAATGAATCCAAACCGCGAAGAAGTTTTGTTTGCCCTGACGCTGGAGAAGCCGGCGGGGAAACGGGGTGCAGTGGTCAAACCATTGTTACGCCACCGTCTCGAGCGCTTTCCGTTCAGCCGACTTGGATTCCGTGAGCGCGACGATGCGTTGGTCCAGCGTGGCCAGAACTCCACCCCGTCGGATCGCGAGACCAAGCAGGTAGGCATCCGTCACTTGTTGATGCCCCATCAATCGGACGCCGGTAAAGGCGACGGCTTCGGCGACCGGAATTTCGTCCGGCCAGAAGGCGTGGTCCTTGGCGGCCGTGTTGGCAGAGAGAACGTGAATAGCCTCGCGCGGTTGGACGGCGTCACGGGAAAACGCGGGGTTCGACACGATGCGGACGAAACCGGCCTGGGTGAAGGGGCATGTCGCCCAGCCCTTGGCGCGATGGCGGGTGAACCACTTCAGCGCCAGATCGTGGCGCTCGTGGCTGGGCCAGAGCAGGGCGATGAGCAGGTTGGTGTCGAGCAGGTAGCCTTTCATACGCCCTCGGTTTCAATGCGGCGCACGTCGTCCGTGGTCACTTTCGGCGAGTCCGCCGGGAGGTGGAACACCACGAGGCCGCCTTTGTCCTGGGCGGGAGTGGAAGCGTTCAGCCCCTTGCGCAGCAGATCCGAGACGGTCTTGCCGAGCGAAACGCCCCGCAGCTTGGCCTGGCGGGCGGCCAGTTCCAGAATGTCATCGTCCAGCGTCAGTGTCGTTCTCATGGCGGAACGATGCCCTAAGTCTTGTTTGATGTCAATTAACGGTAATGGCATCAGATTGACTTCCGAGCACTTGGTAGTTGTCGGGTTTCCGGTCGGCCAGAGAAGCGCAGCAGCGTCCTGAACCGAACGAGCCTGCTCACCCCGCCAGCCGCGCCAGCGTATGCGCCAGCACCCGCACGCCGGCGGCGATTTGCTCCGGCGACGAATACTCGTCGGGGCGATGGCTGACCCCGCCGCGGCAGGGAATGAAAAGCATCGTCGTCGGGAACAGTTGCGCCATGAAAAGCGAGTCGTGATACGCGCGGCTGATCATCGTCTTCACGGGCAGCCCCAACTCCGCGCAGACTTCTGCCACGACGGCCACCAGCTTCGTGTCACACACCGCCGGCGCGTCGGCGTTGAGCGTGTGCAGGTTTCCCGTCACGCCGCGCCGCCCGCAGATCTCGCGAACGGCTTCCTCCACGCGGCGCAAGGCGGCGTCGCGGGTGGTCAGTTGAGTGCCGCGCAAATCAATTTCCAAACGGGCGCGGCAGGGGATGCTGTTCACCGCGCCCGGTTCGATGCGAAAAACCCCTGTGGTGCCAACCGTGTCAGCGCTGCCGCTGTTCAAGGCGGCGCGCTCGACGGCCAGCGCGATCTCCGCCCCGGCCAGCAGCGCGTCGTGGCGTCCGGGCATGAGCACCGCGCCCGCGTGGCCGCCGACGCCGGTGAGTTCCAATTGCAATGTGGCGGGCGCGGCGATTTTTTCGACGACACCGATGGGGATGTTTTCCTGTTCCAGCAATGGCCCCTGTTCGATGTGCAGTTCGACGAACGCGGAGTAACAACCCGCCGCAAGGCGAACCGAGCGCAACTCCGCGTCGCCGTAACCCGCCTGCACACGCCAGTCCTCCAGCGTCCTGCCGTCGCGATCCCTCAACTCAGCGGCGCGCTCCACTGAAAGTGCGCCCGACATCAACCGGCTGCCCAGGCAGCCGATGCCGAATCGCGTTGGCTCCTCGGCGGTGAACACGATGAGTTCGATGTCTCGTGCCGGCGCGAAGCCGCTCCGCTGGAGCGCCCGAATCGCCTCGAGACCGCCGAGCACGCCCACGACACCATCGTAGCGTCCCGCGTTCGGAATGGCATCAATGTGCGAACCGGTGGCCACGGGCGACAGGTACGGACTGGTTCCCCGCCAGCGCGCAAAGAGATTTCCCACCGCATCCTCCCGCAGCGTCAGCCCGACGTCGCGGCAGAGCTGTTGGACAAAGACGCGGGCGCGCAAATCCGCTTCCGAGAACAAGACGCGCGTAACGACAGGCGCGGGGTTTTCCGAGATGGCGGCCAGCGCAACAATCTCCCGCTGCAAGGCCGGCGAATCGATCTGCAGTTCGCGGGCAGGCTTCACCGAATCAGGCGCGGCGGCTTCACAGAGCCGCGCGGTTGACGTCCTTGTAGTAAATGTAGCTGGCGGGCGTCTTGCCGGTGGCGACAAACCATTGCGGGCAGTACGGCGCCATCCAGATCACATCACCGGCCTGCACCGGATGCCAGTCGTTATCGAGCCGGTAGATGCCCTGCCCGCTCAACATCATCAGCCCGTGCTCCATGATGTGGCTCTCGACGAACGGGAGCGTCGCGCCGGGTTGGTAGGTGAAGATGTTCACGGCCATGTCGAAGCCCGGATGGTCGGGAAGCAACACCTGGAGCCGCGCCGCGTCGTCACCCATAAAGGGCACGCCCTCGATATCCGCAGCCAGGCCGGCCAGTTGCGGCGGCGGAGTGATGCCGGCGAGCGCGGAGTAGCGTTTCTCGAAGATCAGCAGCCGCGTGTTTTCCGTCGTCGCACGAAAGAAAAAATCCCGCTGGGGCGGCAGATATAGAAAACCGCCCACCGACAGATCCGTCCGCTTTTGGCCGAAGGCGACCACGCACTGGCCTTCGAGCACGTAGGCAAACAATTCGTTGGCGCCGGTGTTGCCCTGCCCTTGGGCTTCGTCATGCATCGTGACGAGTGTCTGCGAAAAGTTCGCGCCCATCGCCGGGGAAACGAGGACGATGCAGGTGGCGTTGCTCCAGCCGGGCAATGCGCTGGGCACAAAACCGCCCGGCGCCAGCAGCGCGTAACGGTCTTTGATGAGGGTGCGGGTGAATCCAAACGGGTTGTTCATAGTGTGTGTGCTTCGGGGGTGAGCAGCCGGCCCATTGGCGGCGAGCCGATCCGGCCGTCGTGAAAAATCTTCCGACCGCGCAGGATCGTCGTCCTGGTTTGGCCGCGCACCATCCGGCCCGCGTACGGGCTGAGGCGGTGGCGCTGCCACAGGTCTTGGACCTTGATTTCGTGTTCGCGTTGCAAGTCAACGAGCGCCAGATCGGCGTCGGCCCCGACTGTAATGGCTCCCTTGCGCGGGGAAAGGTTAAACCGCACCGCCACGTTTCCGGCGAGCAGCCGCGCGATGGCGGGCAGATCAAGCCCGCGTTGCGCGTGGCCTTCCGTCAGCATCAACGGCAGCGTGTGCTGAACTCCCGCGATGCCGCCCCAGACCTGAAAAAAATTATCCCCGCGCTTCAGCTCCGGTGGCGACGGCGAATGATCGGAGCCGACGGTGGCGACTTCGCCCGCGATCAACCGCCGCCATAGTTCGGCTTGCGCTGAAGCGGAACGCAAGGGCGGGGCGCACTTGGCCAAGGCCCCGAGCTGCTCCATGTCAGTCTCCGTGAGCACCAGATAATGCGGACACGTTTCACAAGTCACATCCACGCCGCGCCGCCGCGCGTCGGCGATAAGCCCCACGCCTTCCCCACAACTGACGTGAACGACATGCAACGCACAACCCGTCTCCCCAGCCAGATCCAGCGCCCGGCGGATGGCATCCAGTTCGGCCTCGATGGGGCGCGAGTCGAGGAAGTCGCGCACGGTGGTCTGGCCGCGCGCGACGCGCTCTTCGGCGAGCCGGCGCGTCAAGGCATCGCTCTCCGCGTGAACGGCGACGAGCCGTTTGAGTTGGGCCGCGCGCTTCATGCCTTCGCGGAGCGTCGCGTCGTCCGCGCGCGGAAAATCCTCGATGCCGCTGGCGCACATGAACGCCTTGAAACCGATGACGCCCCGCTGCGCCAGTTCGTCGAGTTGGTCGAGATTGCCCGGCGTCAACCCGCCCCAGAACGCGAAGTCAGTGTGCGAACTGGCCACCGCAGCGGCGAGTTTCAAATCGAAACTCACCCCGTCCAACGTCGGCGGCGAGGCGTTGAGCGGCATGTCAAAAAAGGTGGTGCCTCCGCCCACCGCCAGCGCGCTGGAACCGGTGGCGAAGCCTTCCCAATGCGCACGGCCCGGCTCGTTGAAATGGACATGCGAGTCAATCACTCCGGGAAAAACATGCAGCCCGGTCGCATCAATCACTTCATGAGCGACGGCGGCAAGCGACGGCTCGATGGCAACGATTTTTCCGTCCGCCACGCCCACATCGGCACGCCGGACGGCATCGGCGATCACGACCGTTCCGCCCCGCACGATGAGGTCAAACTCGCTCATGCTGTTCGGCGAGAAGGTGGAGGAAATCGTTCAGCACCGTGACGGCCACGCGCACATCGTCCTCCGCCACCGACTCGTCCGGGTGATGGCTGACACCGCCGCGACAGCGTACGAAAAGCATCGTCACCGGAGTGACGGCGGCCATCACGGCGGCATCGTGGCCCGCGCCGCTGGGCAGACGCAGAACCTTGTGACCAGCCCGACGAATGCCGGCGGCCAGCATGGTGGAAAGGTTGGCGGCGCACGGCACGGCGGGAGTGGATTGAACCGGAGTCCACTGAGCCGTACAGCCGTGACTCCGGGCGATGAGGGACGCGGCCCGGCGAATTTGTCCGCAGGCTTGAGTGCGCGTGGAGTCTTGTTGATGGCGCGCGTCCAGACTCAACACGACCCGGCCGGGAATGACGTTGCAGGCTCCGGGATGCGCCGCGATTTGACCGACGGTCGCGACCAGGCCGGGCACGCGACGGGCAGTGGCGTTGACGGCCAGGATGAATTCGGCGGCGGCACACAACGCGTCACGTCGCCGCCGCATCGGCGTGGTGCCCGCGTGGGCGGCCTGGCCATGGAAGGCCACCTCGATCCGGCTTTGGCCCGCAATGGCGGTGACGACGCCGACGGGAAGCCGCTTCGCTTCGAGCACGGGGCCTTGCTCGATGTGGACCTCGGCGTAGCCGAGCAATTGCTTTCGACGCCGACGGCAGGAAGCGATGGCCTTTGGGTTTCCGCCGAACTTGCGCAAGGCTTCGGCCAGCGTGACGCCGCTGGCGTCCACCCGCTGAAATTCTGTTGGAACAACCGCGCCGGTCATGGCCCGGCTGCCAAGGTACGAGGTGTGGAACCGCACCCCTTCTTCGTCCGCGAAGGCGATAACGTCGAGAGCGAAGGGAAGCCGGCGTTTTTCTGAACGAAGTTTTTGCACGCACGCCAGCGCCACGAGCACGCCGAGCGGACCGTCGAACTTGCCGGCGTCGCTCACGGTGTCGAGATGCGAGCCAAGCAGAAAAGTTTTGGCGTCAGCAGCGGTCGCGGGGTAATGACCGATCAGATTTCCCGCGGCGTCCTCTCGCGCCGTCATCCCGGCCTGGCGCATCCAGCCGGCGACGAGATCGTTCGCCCGGCGCATGGCGGGCGAGCAAGCCAGGCGGGTGAGGCGGCCCGGCTCGTCGGTGATTCGGCCAAGCGCCGCGAGATGATGCATGACGAGCCGGGCGGAATCGGCAGCGGTTAACATGCTTCAGCTCCCGCGATACGTGCTGTAGGCCCACGGCGAAACCAGCAGCGGGACATGATATGAGGCATCCGCGTCGGCGATGCCGAAGCGCACGGGGACACGGTCGAGAAAGCGTGGCGGAGCGGCGACGTGCCCCCTCGCAGCGAAGTAATCGCCGACGTGAAACACCAGTTCGTAAATGCCGGCGCTCAGTTCGCCGTCCGCCAGCAGTGGCGAACCGGCACGCCCGTCGGCATTCGTGCGGATGGTCTTGATCAAGGTCGGCACCGAACCGGCGAGCGCCCAAAGTTCGATTTGCATCCCAGCGGCTGGGCAGCCGTGGGCGATGTCGAGGACGTGAGTGGTAAGTTTGGCGGGCACAGGAGCGAGATTAAGTAAGTTGCAACGTTACATGGGTGGCTGCGAGCACACGCCTCACAGGTGGATCAGGTCTTCCAGACGCAGGCGGGCGATCCTGAAAATCTCCTCCAACGCGGCGGTAATCTCCTCCTCGCGGTTGTGAGCCAGTCGCTCCGGGAAAGCTTTGAGGATGGCGTCCTTCTTGTTGAGCCGCGCGCAAATCACGAAAGGGAAACCAAACTTGTCGCGGTAGGCGTGGTTGAACCGCTGAAATGCGGCGATATCGGTCGCGTCCAGCTTATCCAGCCCGGCACCGGCTTGTTCGCGCGCGGATTCGGGCGTGAGCGTGCCGGCGAGCGCCGCGCGTCCGACGAGATCGGGATGCGCACCGATGAGCGCAACTTGCCGGGGGACAGCGGCGGCGCGCACTGTCTGGACCAGCGCTCCATGGAGCGCGTCGAGACTCGCGAACGGGCGGCGAGGCCAGGTGTCGGCGGCGATCCACGACGAGTGTTCAAACACCGGGCCAACCACGCGCGCGAACTCCTCGCAGGGCAGCGCGTTGATCTGAGCGAGTGTAAATCGAGCTTTGTTCATCGCCGGGTTGTGTCTATATCTCGTGGCATGGCAGCCGGCAAACTCATTCACCAACGCTACGGGAAGGCGCGCGTGCGCGTGCTCAAGGTCTTTCGTCAGGATGGCCGGCACACGGTCAAGGAAGTGGACGTGACGGTTCAACTCGAAGGCAATTTTTCCGCAGCCTATCTCCACGGTGACAACCGGCTCGTCGTTCCCACCGACACCATGAAGAACACGGTTCAGGTGCTGGCGCAGGACCATCTCGGCGCGCACCTGGAAACGTTCGCGCTGGCAGTCAGCCAGCATTTCCTCGCCCGCTACCGACAGGTGAGCCAGGCCACGATTCATGTCAACGAACGCGGCTGGCAACGACTGGACGTGGACGGGCAGCCGCACCCGCACAGTTTTGTTCGCAACGGCGGGGGCCGTCCGTTTGCGCGGGTGGTCAGCACGCGCGCCACGACCACCGTGGAGGCTGGCGTGGAGGATTTGTTAATCCTCAAATCCACCGGGTCGGGCTTCGAGGGTTTTCCGAAGGATGATTTGACCACGCTGCCGGAAACGGCGGATCGCATCCTCGCCACGACGCTAAAGGCAGCGTGGCTTTACCATCAAACCCCGGTGGACTACGGGCGCGCGAACGCCGACATCCTCGCCGCGATGCTGAAGGTTTTTGCGGTGAACTACAGCCCGTCGGTGCAGAGCACGTTGTATCAAATGGCCGAAGCGGCATTGCAAGCCGTGCCAGAGATTTCGCAAGTGACGCTCACGATGCCGAACCAGCATTGCCTGCTGGCGAACCTGACCCCGTTCGGGCGGGAGAATCACAACGAGATCTTCGTGCCAACGGATGAGCCGCATGGAGTGATCGAAGCGACGGTGGCGCGTCAATAATACCAACTACGTTAATTGGCTGGTAGAAGTTAAGCGGCGGGGATAGCCTTTGGGCATGGCCAGACCCCGAGCAAAATTAGATCGTTGCGGTGAGGCGGACCTCGTCACCCGCCGCCTCCACACCGAACCTCCCGGA
>JANNEF010000246.1:0-1754 GCA_031378375.1 Verrucomicrobiota bacterium
GACTTTCTGGATCAAGGCCGTCGCGAAGTCCGGCGGTGGCGGGCCGTCGAGGCGCAGGCTGGTTCCCGGCACGGGCTGGCCGGCGAGCATGAACTCATTTCCCTTGTGATTGAGGCACACACTGCTTTTGCGCAACTCATCCGGGACAAAGTCCGGCGGCAACGGCTGGCGACGGTCCCAGTGGATCAGCGTGAACACGCCGCACCTGGCTCCGCTGGTCGCGATGCTGAGGAGACGCCGCGCCGCCGTGTCACTGAAGCCGGCCGGGAAATCGGCCACGACGAGGAAGTGATATTTCTCCGCGATGTTGCCGGCCTGCTCGTTGTACTCAGCGATGGTCGCATACTCGTTGCGCAGATACATCTGGATGACTTTCTCCATGTGCTCGTTGAGTTCCGCGAGGCGCTGTTCGATCTGGCCGGCCTGCGTCCAGATGCGACCATTGATGAGATGCTCCGCGTAATCAGCCAGATGCACGAGGCTCGAAAAGCTCTGCCCCAGCCCGACGGGATCAAAGAGCGTGAAGTTCAGCCGGCCAGGCGGCGCGGTCGTCAGCAGCCGCAGGATGATGTTGTTAAGCGTCGTGACCGCTTTCTCGCGTCCGGGGCCGGTAGCCTCAATGAGCACGGAACCTTGTTGCGGATAGGCGAGCAACAGCGGCACGGGGAAACGCGCCGGGCCGGGCAAAGCCATCTGCGCATCCTTGGGAACGCCTTCGCAAAGTTTTTCAACGTCCACGTCCAGCCGTCCGAATTGCGCCGCGTGACCGAACTGCGCGGGCAGGCTCCACTGTTCCCACATGGACGGCTGCCAGGCGGGGAAAAGTTTTTCTGCGCGGGCGTTCGCGTCGGCGATGGCGGAATAGAGCGGTGGAATCCTGGCCTGCCACTCGGCGACGAGCGGCTGCCACAGCGCCTGATGCTCCGCGTTGAACTGCGCTTCGTCGGCGGTGCCGGCGTTGGCCAGGGCGCTGGTTCGCGCCGCGTGCTCGCGTTGCAAACGCTCGCTCGCCGTTGCGTGCTCGCGCGCGATCACTTCCAATCTCTTCCGATGAAGCCGCTCATTGGTCGCGACGGCGCGGATCGCTTTGCGTTCGATTTGCTCCGGCCAGGAGGCGCGGGAAGCCCCGGCTTCCTCCAGTGCCTGCGTCCACTGGTGATCGATCGCCTGCGTGCGGGTTTGAAAGTCGCCTTCGATCCGTCCGTGCTCCTGAGCGTGCCGCGCGTCCGCCAGTTGCAGGCACGCCTCGTGCAGGCGGCGCGCGGTGGCGGTCGAGCCGGCGATCGCGCCGGCCAGCGGAGCGCCCTGGCGCTTGCCGATGACATGCAGAACAAAACCCACCGCCAGACACGCGACGATGGACACGCCCGCATCCCGGTACGTGAAAGCCGTGATTTGAAACAACTGGAGCAGCGGCACCAGTGGAATCTGCGCCAGCACCAGCAACAGCCAGAACGCCGTGTGCTTGAACAACCGTGGCAAAACCATTCCGCGAAACCGCGCCAGATCACCGCCGATCCGCGCGAGCAGTTACAGCCAAGCCGGCTCCCGCCAAGGTGCCCCCCAAGGTCATTGCGCCCGCTGCACCGGGCCCGGTGGCGGCCGTGGCAACTCCCGCTGCGGCGCCCACGCCCAGCCCGGCGCCGGCACCCGCCGTAGCCGGCACGGGCGCCGCCAATGGCGCTTCCTCGGTTGGTTCCAGCTCGGGCGTGATCGCCAGCCAGCCCGTCGCGGTGCCAGCCAAACCCGTCTGC
>JANNEF010000275.1:0-13098 GCA_031378375.1 Verrucomicrobiota bacterium
TCCTTTACGGCGAGCCAGGGCGTGCCCGTAACTCCGCATCCCGTGCGTGGCGAGTGCGTGGCGAAATTGCTCGCCTAAAAGCCCTTCGCCTTTGATAGTGTCAGCCCATGAGCACGCCGACATTGCCGCCATTCGCCCACACGCCCAAGCCCTACGCCGGTCCCTCCGCTGACGAGGTGTTCGCGCTGCGCCAGCAGTTCCTCAACCCCGCCCTCTTCACGCTCTACAAGAAGCCGCTGATGATCGTCGAGGGCAAGGGCCAGTATGTCTTCGACGACCAGGGCCGGCGCTACCTCGACGGACTGGCCGGCATCGTCACGGTGAGCGTGGGGCATTGTCACCCGCACGTCGTCGCGGCGGCGCACCTCCAGAACGAGACGCTCCAGCACAGCACCACGATTTATCTGCACCCGAACATCGCGCAGTACGCGCAGGCGCTCGCGGCCAAGATGCCGGGCGAGTTGAAGGTGTGCTACTTCGTCAACTCCGGCTCCGAAGCGAACGACCTCGCCGTGCTCATGGCCCGCGCGTTCACCGGCAACTACGACGTCATCGCGCTGCGCAACGGCTATCACGGCGGCGTGGCCTCGACGATGGCGCTCACATCGCACCACACCTGGAAGTTCAACGTGCCGCACAGCTTCGGCGTGCATCACGCCATCGTGCCCGATCCGTATCGCGGCGCGTGGGGCCGCAGCGACACCGACGCCGGCAAGAAATACGCGGACGACGTGCAAAGCGTGATTCAATTCGCCACGTCCGGGCGCGTCGCCGCGTTCATCGCCGAATCCATCCAGGGCGTCGGCGGCACGGTGGTGTTTCCCGACGGCTACCTCCGGCACGCCTACGAACACACACGCGCGGCGGGTGGCCTGTGCATCGCGGACGAAGTGCAGAGCGGCTTCGGGCGCACCGGCACGCACTTCTGGGGCTTCGAGACGCAGGGCGTGATCCCCGACATCGTCACGATGGCCAAGGGCATCGGCAACGGCTGTCCGCTCGCCGCCGTGGTGACGACGCCCGCCATTGCGAAGGCGCTCACGTCGCGCATTCACTTCAACACCTTCGGCGGCAACCCCGTCGTCTGCGCGCAGGGCAAGGCGGTGCTCGAAGTGATCGAGCGCGAACAACTTCAAGTCAACTCGTTGCGGGTCGGTGGCCATCTGCGCGCCGGCCTGGAGAAGCTTCAGCAAAAACATTCGATCATCGGCGACGTGCGCGGCAAGGGATTGATGCTCGGCGTGGAACTGGTGAAAGACCGCGCGAGCAAGACGCCCGCGAAGGAAGAATGCTTGCAGGTGTTGGAGAAGGCGCGCGAGATGCAGTTGCTCATTGGCAAAGGTGGACTGTTCGGCAACGTGCTCCGCATCAAGCCGCCGATGTGCCTCACGCGGGCCGACGCCGAGTTCATGCTCGATGTGCTGGATACCTGCTTCGCGAGTTTGTGAAACTTAAGGTCTGATACCGAGCGCTCCTGGGGTCCGGTGGAACACCGAATGGGTCAATGTCCGCCCTCACCCCGGCCCTCTCCCCCAAGGAGAGGGAGGCAACCGGGCGCGTCCTGGGCGATTTGGACTTTGCGGTTGCAGGCGCCGCGTGCTGTCGTTTCGGCGGAGAGAACGCGCGTTCAACCTGCAACGGACGTCTTGCCAATGCGCGGCGAACGCCCCTCCCTCTCCTGGGGGAGAGGGCCGGGGTGAGGGCGGTCCACTTCGCTCATTTACCGCAATTCAGGAGTAGTTGGTCTGACCAACTCCGACCGAACCCTCAACAAACGGGTTGAAACACGGGCAAACATCGGTAACATGCAGGCATGAAAGCCACCGTCACAAAAATAATCGCCACTGCCATCCTTGGCGCGCTGCTCGCCGGTTGCGCCGTATCAGCGACGGCAGCGACCAGTGTGTCTGGCGTCATCGTCAACCAGACCTGGACCAAGGCGAACTCGCCCTACCTTGTCGGCGGCGACCTGCTCGTCTCCCGGCTGACGATTCAGCCGGGAGTCCACGTTCAGTTTCAGAGCAACTACGCGATGGAGGTTGCTGGCCGGCTGACGGCGGTTGGCTTGCCCAACGACCTGATTCTTTTCTCGCGCGGCTCTAATTCCTCGTCAGGTTGGCAGGGGATTTATTTCAACGAGAGTTTGCCGGGATCGGAGCTAATCTACTGCGCGCTGGGCGGCTCAGTGAACAGCGCCATCCGAATTCGTTCGGCAAGTCCCACCGTCCGCAACTGTATCATCACAAATAACACGGGGGGCGGAATCAGAGCAGACGGTTCCGGTTTTTTTTCTTTGATGGATTGCACCTTCGCCAACAACTCAAGTGCAGGCGGGTATGGCGGTGGCGCAAGCATTTTCGGTATCCGCACCGCATTCGAGTCATGCTCTTTCGTCGGGAACTCCGCGAGTTACGTCGGAGGCGCTGTCTATTGCGATGCGGGCGCCTCATTCTTAAACTGCCAATTTACCCAAAACTCAGCCGAGTATGGCGGTGCCATCCGATTAGTAGGTTCAATTCCATGCACATTTACAAACTGCACTTTTTCGGAGAACACAACACCCGGCGTCGGAGGGGCAGTTTTTGCTAGCACCCCAATCGAGATGCGGGCCTGCCGTATGGAACGAAACCGTGCAGGATCGGATGGTGGCGCGCTGCTTTGCGACAACCGGGCTGCACTCGTGAACTGTGTAGTCGCGCAATCTTCTGGCGGCGGCGCGGCAATTCGGGCCTGGGTGATCGGCATGACGAATTGCACAGTCGCGTTCAACCAAGGCAGGGGCATCTTCACTTCCGTAGGGCCGAGCGAAATCATCAATACGATATTCTGGAATAACGGCAGCCCGCAGATTTCTGGAGATTCGAGTGTGACTTACAGTGACGTTCAAGGTGGCTGGCCGGGGGAAGGCAACATCGCGTTCAATCCAATTTTCTACAGTCCCAGCAACTACGCGCTCGTGGACGGTTCTCCGTGCATTGACGCGGGCAACCCGGACCCGTTGTTCAATGACGTTTGCTTCCCGCCATCAGCCGGAACAAACCGGAACGACATGGGCGCTTACGGCGGTCCCGGCGCGTGTGACTGGCCCATCGTGCCCAGAATCACCACGCAACCCCGGAGTCTCATTACTTGCGTGGGCCGTGACGCGACGTTCAGCGTCGGCGCGCTTGGCGAACCGCCGCTGGCGTATCAGTGGCAGTTCAACGGCGGGGACATCACCGACGCCACGAACGTCAGCTACACCATCAGCAACGCGCAAGCGAATCAGGCGGGGCTTTACTCGGTGAGCGTGTCGAACATGTTCGGCGCAACCAGCAGCGGCCCCGCGTCGCTCACGGTGAATCCTGTTTGTGTCTCCATCGAACTGTATCCCGGCCTGACCATCGGCGGCGTGGTTGGCCAGACGTATCAGGTGGAGTACGCCACTCAACTTGCCGCGAGCAATCAATGGTCATTCCTCACGAATGTTTTTCAGGCGATGCCCGAAGTGCTGTGGATTGATCCGCAGCCGGCGACGTTGGAACGAAGGTTTTACCGCGTTCTCCCGACGGAGTGATGCGGCGAAAACCTCTAGCGAAGGCGTGAACAAGCCGAAGCAAAGTATTCCATCGCACCGCAAAGCCGTAACGCCACGCCGTAATTCACTTCGGGAAGAACCAGAATTGAAAAGGGCATCACAGTCCGAGCCCGCCGCTGGCAAATCAAAAACGCAACGAGGAAGTGGCAGCAAACGCAAGGGCCGGGCGGCAGGGAAAGTGCCTGGCGAATATTCCTCGGAGAATCACGTCATCAAAAATATGACGTTGGCTGCGTATGGGCGACGGGGAAACGCCGCCTGCAACCTGCTCGGTGAGCTTCTTGAACTCAGGAAGAAATGCGATTCGATTATCTCTGCGGATGCCAAATCGCTACGGAAGGCGGCGCGAGCTTTATCCGAGCATTGGCGTACAAAACCAATTCGCGATCCTTTGCCCCCGCACTACAAGTGTGGCCCGCTTCGCTTCCACAGTTACGAAGACCTGCACCTGTTCGACTGGCTTTGCGCGATGGCGCGGCCCCGCGTGGCGAACGTGCTTTGGTTGCTGTTTCGTGCCATTGAAGAGCGCGACGCGAAAGTATTTGAACACATCGCCAGCATCATCAAACACACGCCGCCGAATGAACCACTCTCGGAACTGGCAGACTCCGACGCCTACCAGATGGCGCGCGAACAATTGGTGGATGATAAATTTTCGGTCAGCGCACATTCGCTGGATGAACTCCGCGATCTGACTAAATCCCGCGCCAGCGACCGGACAATGAGCCGCAAGGCGCGTTCGCTTGGCTTGAAGTTGAAAGAGCGATGGCCAAGTAATCACGGCACATAACCGCTCAGTTGCCGGGAGACGTTGTTCCGCCGTATTCCAAAATAGGGCGAATGAATAACACACTTCAACCCAAGGCAGGCAAGGGCCAAACTACAGTTTCCCCGGTAGCGGTTCCCGGCCAATTCGCAAGTCTTCACCCTAAATTTCATCGCTTACCCGAGCTGTTGTGCAAACGAAAGAGACACAAGAAAGTTCCACGCAGAGTCAGGCGGCGCAGTTCGTTGCGCGTTGGCGACATTCTGCCAGCAGTGCTTCTGGTGTTTGGGCGGCTGCTGGAAAGGATGCTGGAGTGGTTGATTTGGAGCGAATGAAATGTGGAACTCGTCCTCCGAGGGATTGGCCAGCGCCTCGAATGTGAGTTGATGGCTGAGAGTCAACGGGGCCGCACCCGTGCGAAGCGTTTGGAGTGCGCCGACTTGTCGGCGCTTTCGACCGTGTGGCGCGACCGAAAGCGGAGACCAGTCTCCGCACTCCCCACGCTGCCGCGCGTTTCCCAGCACCATCCGCGTCCATCCGCGTGATTCGCGGGTGAAGTTCCCGGCAAGAAACACCCCGCTTTCACGCTAATGAAGGGGTCCATCAGTCCAAGCGGGGGCTTCACCATCCTGAACGAGGGTTCATTCATCATGCGCAAGGGGTCATTCATCAGGAATGATGCATCCGTCATCATGATGAGGGGGTCATTCATCACAAATGAAGGCATCATCATCATGGGTAAGGGGTCCATCAGTCCAAGTGAGGGCTTCATCATCATGAATGAGGGGTCATTCAACCCAGTGGCGGCCACTGTCAGGTTGATCGCACGGCACGTTCTGCCGGGCGGCGCATCCGGGCGGGGCGCGCGTTGGCATTGCATAAGCTGTGAGCATCGCAGAAAGGCGACGGTTGCCGGCGCCCAAACAAAGCTTGAATGCATGGTCCATTATGACACGCCCGGAATCGCCTACGATGCCCCGGGATTGTGCTATGACGGCGCCACGCCGGAAACCGTCACGATAACAAAAATGAAAAAAGCAAAAATAACCCTCAGCAGCACCACGCCCGACGAGGTGGCCAACATCGCCGACGGCATCATCGCGGCCATGACCGGGAACGCGGCGTTTCCCACCCCGAACCCGGCGCTGGCCGGGGTCACCACCCAGACGGCGGCCGTGCGCGCCAAGAAACTGTTGATCACCGGCCTGGAAACGGACCTCGCCACCGCCCGCGGCGAACTCAAGGACGAGGTCGGCGAACTCAAGAACAATTTGCTCATGCTGCGCGACTACGTGCAGGCCGAGTCGGATGGCGACGCCAACCTGATTCACTCGGCCGGCATGCAAATTGTGGGCGAGCGCACGCCGGTAGGCCCCCTGCCGCAGGTGTCCAACCTCAAGGTCAGCGGGACGGACGCGGAAGGCACGCTGCAAGCGGAATGGCAGCCGGTATATGGCGCGTTCACCTACCTGATCGAAACGGCGACCAACTCCGAAGGCCCCTGGACCCAGTACACCGCCGCGACCCGGTCACGGGCCGCCCTCGCCGGGCTGACGCCGGGCACCAAGTATTGGGTGCGGGTGCGCGCGGTCGGCGCGGCCGGTCTCGGCCCGTACTCGGATCTCGCGTGCAAGATCGCGGCCTGACCCGCCAGAGCATGGGGAACGGCGTAGAGGAGGCGGAGGCGGACCGCCCCACGCTCCCTGCCCGTTCCCCAGCTCCCATCTCCCATGCCCTTTGACCCTTCCCTCCCCGCGACGGACGCGCCGGTGTCGTCGGTGGAATTGCGCAACCAGTTCAACGGGCTGCAACAAAACATCCAGGCCAAGGCGGATGAGGATGATTGCGCGGGGCGACTGGCGTTGACGGCGGTGAATCCCGGTGAGGTGATGGAACTGGGGATGGTGGCCAGCGATCCCCCCACGCAGCTCGAGGTGCAGACGATCGCGGACAAGCTGGATGAATTGATCGCGGTATTGAAGCGGGTATAGCGTCCCCGGCCCCTCCTGGGCTGTCCAAAACCTGATTTACGCCCCAGTCGTCAGGCGAGAATCTTCTCCACCACTTCCCCCTCCACATCCGTCAGACGGTAGTCCCGGCCCTGGAAACGGCAGGTCAGCTTTTCGTGATCGAAGCCGAGGCAGTGCAGGATCGTCGCGTGCAGGTCGTGGACGTGGACTTTGTCGCGCGTGACGTGGAAACCGAACTCGTCCGTCTCGCCGATGGTGACGCCGGGCTTGATGCCGCCGCCAGACTGAACAGCACCGAGGTGTCAGCGACCACCACGGGCATACGCGGAGTCGTGTTCGAGATCGTTCAGCGAATACGGCATCGGCACCTGGCGTAGCCGGAGGATTTCTTCAAACGGGGCACACTCCAAGCCAGCCAGCGTAGCGGCACGGCCTGTCGGGAGTCTGCCTTCGCGGTAAAGGGCGATCGCCAGTTCAAGCAACAGCTCGGATCTTGATTCCGCCTCCGAGCGGTTAGGCTCGGGCAGGCATTCGACCGGGATTTCCAAAGTGAGACTGCTCATAACGGAGGCAGTGTACTTCGATTCGCCGATCGCGACAACCGCTTTATGCCAGAACTTTCTCCACCACTTCCCCCTCCACGTCCGTCAGCCGGAAATCGCGGCCCTGGAAACGATAGGTCAGCTTCTCGTGATCAAAGCCGAGGCAGTGCAGAATCGTCGCGTGCAGATCGTGGACGTGGACCTTGTCCCGCGTGATGTGAAAGCCAAACTCGTCGGTCTCGCCAATGGTGACGCCGGGCTTGATGCCGCCGCCGGCCAGCCACACGGCGAACGCCTGCGGATGATGGTCGCGGCCCAGCTTGCGGCCGAAGTCGGAGTTCGCCTCGACCATCGGCGTGCGGCCGAATTCGCCACCCCAGATGACGAGCGTGTCTTCGAGCAGGCCGCGCTGCTTAAGGTCTTTGATGAGCGCGGCGCTGCCCTGATCCGTCTTGCCGGTCTGGTCCTTCACGCCTTTGGCCACTTCGCTGTGGTGGTCCCAGCCTTCGTGGAAAAGTTGCACGAAGCGCACGCCGCGTTCGATGAGCCGGCGCGCGAGCAGGCAGTTCATCGCGAAGCTCGGCTTGCCCGGCTCCGCGCCGTAGAGTTTGAGTGTCTCCGGCGATTCCTTCGACACGTCCATCAACTCCGGCGCGCTGCTTTGCATCCGGTAGGCCATCTCGAACGAGCTGATGCGCGTGGCGATCTCCGGGTCGCCCACCGCGCCGAGGCGCTGTTCGTTGAGTTCCTTGATGAGATCAAGCGTGCGGCGCTGCATCTTGTCGGTGACGCCGGCGGGATTGGAAAGGAACAGCACCGGGTCGCCGGTTTTGCGGAAGGGCACACCCTGGTAAATCGTCGGAAGAAAACCGCCGCCGTAAAGCCCCGCGCCACCGCTGAGGCCGCCGGCCGAGTTGAGCACCACGAAACCCGGCAGGTTCTGCGCCGCGCTGCCCAGCCCATAAAGGGTCCATGCGCCGAGGCACGGACGGCCAAACTGCATTGAGCCGGTCTGCATCAGCACCTGACCGGGCGCGTGGTTGAAGGCGTCGGTGGTCATGGACTTGATGATGGCGAGGTCGTCCACGACCTCGGCGAGATGCGGCAGCGCCTCCGAGATTTCCGCGCCGGACTGGCCGTGCCGGGCGAACTTGAAATCGCTGGCGAACAACTCCGCGTCCGGTTTGATGAAGGCGTACTTCTGGCCCATCACCACTTCCCTGGGCACCGGCTGACCGTTGTATTTGGCGAGCGACGGCTTGTAGTCGAACAGGTCCAGTTGCGACGGCGCCCCGCCCATGAAGAGGTAGATGACGCGCTTGGCCTTGCCCTTGAAATGCGGCTGACGCGGTGCGAGCGCATTCAGGGCCGCCGGCCTCGCCGCTGCGCCAAGATTCTTCTCCGCGCCCAGCAACGACGCCAGCGCGATGGAGCCAAGCCCCACGCCGCATTGTTTGAAGAACCACCGGCGCGAGATGTATCTGGCCGCTTCGTGGCGAAGTTCCTGTTGGAAGTTCATGGCTTACTCCTTCGTAATCGTTTCATCGAGATTCAGGATCGCGCGGCTCACCATCGCCCAGGCGGCGGCTTTGTGAACATTCACGTCCGGCGGCAGCGCCTTCGGATCCGCGAGCGCCACCGTGAGCGCGGCGGCGCTGCGGTCTTCAAAATATCGGTACTGTTCGTCCCAGAAACCCAGCAGCGACTTCAACTCCTTCTCCGTCGGTGGGCGGGCGGTGCAGAGCCGGAAGGCGTAGCGGGCGCGGCTGCGGTTGTCGGCACCGCCTTCCTTCATCACACGCAGGCCCATCGCCTGCGCGGCTTCGACGTAAGTTCTTTCGTTCAGCGTCGTCAGCGCCTGGAGCGGCGTGTTCGAGCGGGTGCGGCGGGTGCAGGAGTTTTCCGCCGGCGGCGCGTCGAAAGACAGCATCGCCGGGAACGGCAGCGCGCGTTTCCAAAACGTATACATCCCGCGCCGATAGCGCTCCTCCCCCTTGCTCTCTGGCCAGGTGAAGCCGCCATAGACCTGGTCGGCCACGCTGGCGGGAATCGGCGGGAACACGCTCGGCCCCCCAATCTTCGGGTTGAGCAGTCCGCTGGCGAAGAGCGCGATGTCCTGCACGATCTCACCCTCGACGCGGAAGCGCGGTCCGCGCGCCAGCAGCCGGTTGTAGGCGTCGCGCTCATGCAGCGGCGGCGTGACGCGCGAGGACTGGCGGTAGGTCGCCGACGTGACGATGAGGCGGTGAAGGTGCTTCATGGACCAAGGGCTGGGCGCGGTGTGCCCGCCCCCAAACCGGAAACCCGGGACGCCAGATGCGCCTTCCATGAATTCCACGGCCAGCCAGTCGAGCAACTCCGGATGTGACGGCGGATCCACGCGCGTGCCGATGTCCTCCGGCGTGGTGAACAGGCCCGCGCCGAAATACTCCTGCCACACGCGGTTGACGATCACCCGCGCGGTCGTCGGGTTGCGACGGTCCACGATCCAGCGGGCGAAGCCGAGGCGGTTGCGCGGCTCGCCGACGGGGTACGGATTCAGGACGGCGGGCACGTCCGCTTGCACTTGGTCGAGCGGCTTCTGCCAGTCACCGCGCTTGAAGATGCGCGTGGTGCGCGGCTCGCTGCGTGCCGAGAGAGCGAGCGTCTTCGCCGCGTAAGGCCAGTTGGTGAACGCGCTGTCCAGTTCCTCTGTCGCTTTCGCCAGCGCCGGATCGGCGCGACGCCAGACATTGAACAATTCGTGCGTCTGCGCCGTGGTGCGCTTGCCGGCGGTCGCGGCGAGCGATGCGCGTTGTGCGGACGTGAACGGGTCCACTTTGAGCGGCGCGGCATCCGATGTCGCGCTGAGGCGGAGGCGTCCGAAGGCGTGGGAATCCAGCTTCGTCTCCTTGTCCAGATCGCCGCTGTGGCCGTCGCCGCTGCTGTGCTTCTGGTAGAGCGTGAACTTGAGGCGCGTGCCGCCGGGGAAGCCCGCGATCGGCTCCGCGCACTCGAACACGGCGCGCTGCTCCCGGTTGCGCACGACCGGGAACGTCGAGGCCGTCCAGCCGCCCTTGTCGGTGTCACCGTCAATCGCGTTGGTGACGCTGAAGCCGGGCGCTTCGGCGCTGGCCAGCGCGCGGGCGAACTTCACCTTGTTGGTAACGGTCGGGTTTTTCAGCGCGTAGGCTTCGCAGGTGATTTCCTTGAGCAGAAAACTCCCGCGCGCCACCAGGCCCGGCCCGCCGTAGGGCAGGTTCGCGTGCAACAGCGCCTCGACGCGAAAGCCGGTGATGTTCGTGAGCGGCGAGTCCACCCAGACGTGCGTGACCGCGCCGGGCTTGACGTCGCCGCCGCCGAGCAGTGAGCCGTCGCTTTGCTTTTCGTACTTCGTCGCGAAGTTGTGCCACTCGGTCGGGTCGAGCACGGTCCACGCGCCCGCCGCGTCCGCCACACCGTTCTCCCATGCGGCCAGGCGCTCGGTGAGGTTGGTGGTCTTGCGCATCGCGCGCTCCCCGGCTTCACGCGCCTTCGCCTGAATCTCGTCGCGCTGCCGCTGCTGCTCCGGCATCGGCACTTCGATGGACGGCTCGTCGTCGCTGTTGAGGAAGGCGAAGAGCTGGAAATACTCCTTCTGCGCAATGGGGTCGAACTTGTGGTTGTGGCATTGCGCACAGGCGATGGTGAGGCCGAGCCACGCTTTGCCGACGGCGTCCATGCGGTCAATCATCGCCTCGACGCGGAACTGCTCCGGCTCGATGCCGCCCTCCTGGTTCATCATCGAGTTGCGAAGAAAGCCGGTGGCCACGCGCTGGTCGAGCGTTGGATTCGGCAGCAGGTCGCCCGCGAGTTGTTCGATGGTGAACTGGTCGAAGGGCAGATCGCGGTTGAACGCCTGGATGACGTAGTCGCGGTAGGGCCAGATGCTGCGCGCGGCGTCCTTCTCGTAGCCGTTGCTGTCCGCGTAGCGCGCGGCGTCGAGCCAGTGACGGCCCCAACGCTCGCCGTAGTGCGGCGACGCCAGCAGGCGCTCGACGAGTCGCGCGTAGGCTTCGGGCGACTTGTCCGCGAGGAAAGCGTCCACTTCCTTGATGGTCGGCGGCAGGCCGGTAAGGTCGAGACTCAGGCGGCGGATGAGCGTGACGCGGTCGGCTTCGGGCGAGAGTTTCAGTCCTTCCTTCGCCAGGCGCGCGAGGATGAAGGCGTCTATGGGATTCAAGTCAGTAATCAGTGAGTCAGTAACCAGTGAACCAGTGCGTTTGGGCCGCGCGCGGTTCACTGATTTACTGGTTACTGACCTACTGATTACTGGCACCAGTGGTCGCACCGGCGCCTTGAAAGCCCAGTGGTCGCGAGCGTCCAAGACCTTGACGGACGCGCTCTCCGGCCATGCGGCGCCCTGATCGATCCAGGCGCGCAGCAGGCCGATCTGTTCGGCGGTGAGACGGTCGCCTTTGCGCGGCATGATGTTGCCCGCCACGGCACCGCTGACGAAGTGAATCAAGAGGCTCTCGGCGCTCTTGCCAGGAACGATGGCGGGACCGAGGTCGCCGCCTTTGAGCGCGACCTCCCTGGCGTCGAGCCGGAAGTGCGCCTCCTGTTTGTTCGGCCCGTGGCAACCGTGGCAGCTCCGGGTGAAGATGGGCTGGATGTCCGCAACGAAGTCCACCTTTCGCGCCACAGCGGGGGGAAGTTTGGTCAAGTCCGGCCCGGCGGCGGAAACGGCAACAGCCGCCGCCAACCCCAGCGCGAGATTGAACCCGCGAATCCATCCTGTGCTCATAAAAGTTTTACAACGCTACGTTTGAGCACCGGCGGCGCGGCCGCAACGAAAAAGACCGGCCCGTCGCCGCAACGCCTATTTCAGCCGCACTTCCTTGCCCGTCGTGGCGGAGGCGTAAATGGCGTCGAGGACTTGCTGCACCTTGAGCGATTCCTCGGGCAGCACCAGCGGCTTCTTGCCGTCGAGCACGCAACTCACGAAGTGATGGACGCGGTCTTCACTGTAGGGAAGTTTGGCGGCGTTGAGCTGGATGGTTTCCCAGCCGTCGGCGCCGTTGCGGTGCAGGCGCGCGGGGTAGAGGCTCAGTCCGGCGTGGGTGCCGTAGAAGTCCAGACCGTGTTCGCGGGTTTCGTTCGGCGCGAACGACGCCCAGGCCACTTCGAGCACGACGCTCCTTCCGCTTTTGAACTTGAGCAGCGCCGCGCCGCAATCGTCCACATCAAAGGGCTTGGTCGGGTCCACTTCGCTTTTGCCCCAGTCCAGTTCGCCAACACCGCGCGGGCCGAGCTTGCCGTGCGTGTGCGCGGAAACAGAGATGACGCCGAAGTCGTTGAACAAATGCAGGCAGGTGTCGAGCAGATGCACGCCGAGATCGGCGACGCAGCCGCCGCCGGCGAATTTTTTCTGGGTGAACCACGAGCCGAGGCGCGGGATGCCCGCGCGCCGCAGCCAGAAGGCGCGCGCGTGGTAAACCTCGCCGAGGTCGCCGCGTTCGATGATTTGCCGGGCCGCCTGGGTGTGGCGGTTGAAGCGGAAGTTCTGCGCCACCATCAGCACGCGTTTGCTCTTCTTGGCGGCTTCCATGATCTTGACCGCCTCCTTGGCGCTGGTGGCCATCGGCTTTTCCAACAGGACGTGCTTGCGCGCGTGGAGGGCATCAATGGCGACCTGCGCGTGCAGGTAATTGGGCAGCGCGATGGTGACGGCGTCAATGTCCGGCTGTTCCAGCAACTCGCGGTAGTCCGAGTAGCTGCGCGGAATCTTGAAACGTTCCGTGGCTTCCTTGGCGCGACGGGCGTTGGTTTCCGCGACGGCGACGGCGGCGGCGCGCGGAGTGGCGTTGAGGCTGATGAGATGGTCTAAACCGATCCCACCAGTCCCGATGACTGCACAACGAAGCTTGTCGGCCATAAGTGGTCTGGATGTTTTGCAGGATTCACTGGCGTTTGCGTTGCTTGGTTTCCGCAAGTTTTATAGGGGGGTTCGACGGCATTGGCAACGGGGAATTCGGGATTTGTTGAAAAAAAGCCGTTTTCAGCCCCTGGCACGGCTTTGGCGCAGTTTATCCAGGCCCACGGCCAGGATTATCAAGGTGCCAATGATGATCTCCTGCATGTAATTGGGCCAGTCCATGTATTGCGAGCCAGTCCGCAACACCGCCATCGTCAGCGCGCCGATCATCGAGCCAAGGATGCTGCCCGTGCCACCGCTCAAACTCGCGCCACCGATCACGACCGCCGCGATCATGCCCAACTCCA
>JANNEF010000308.1:0-2427 GCA_031378375.1 Verrucomicrobiota bacterium
CCAGAACGCCTGCGTCACCGACCCCACGCTCGCGCCCAAGGGCCACAGCGCGCTTTATGTGCTCGCGCCCGTCTCACATCAGCACCCGAACATCGACTGGAAAAGGGAGACGCCGCGCTTCCGCAAATTGCTCTTCGAAAAGATCGCCCAAGCCGGCTATGGCGACATCGAGAAGCGCGTTCGTTATGAGCGCGTCATCACGCCCGCCGATTGGGATTCGCGCTACGAAATCTATCGCGGCGCCACCTTCAACCTCGCGCACTCGCTCGACCAAATGCTACATCTCCGTCCACACAATCGCTTCGAAGATCTCGACGGCATGTATCTGGTCGGCGGCGGCACGCATCCGGGCAGCGGACTGCCTGTCATCTTCGAGAGCGCGCGCATCAGCTCGCGCCTGTTGCTCGAAGAGTTCGGCCTTCCGGCCGAGCCTTTGACCTCGGGTTGCCCGAGCGACTTTCCGGCGGTGCGACATGAGAAAACCGGTGTCTTTGCCACCATGGCGAACATGCTGGGTCTTAATTCCAAGACCACCTCGTGAATCCACCGGCCAACAACTCCCGAGCACGCCTCGTCGGCAATTTGCCACGGGTGGAGATCGAATCCATCCCCGCCGCGATGTCGGCGGCCCGCGTGGCTCAAGCGCGCTGGGTCGGCACACCGCTCGCCACCCGACTGGCTCTCATTCGCGAGTTGCGCCACCTGATTGCGGAACACGCCGGCCAGCTCGCCGAGTACTCCGCCTCCGCCCGCCGTCGGCCCGCGCTTGAATCGCTCACCGCTGAAGTTCTCCCCCTGGCCGAGGCTTGTCGCTTTCTCGAGCGCGAAGCGGAATCCATCCTCGCCACGCGACGTTTGGGCCGACGCGCCCTTCCGCTCTGGCTGGCTGGCGTCCGCCGTGAGATTCGTCGTGAACCGCTCGGCGTCGTCCTCATAATCGGCCCTGGCAACTACCCGTTGCTCCTCCCCGGCGTTCAATTGATTCAGGCGCTCGCCGCTGGCAATGCCGTCCTGCTCAAGCCCGGGGTTGGCGGCACCGCCGCCGCCCTCGCGCTGATCGAACTCATCGTTCGCGCCGGCTTCGACTCCCAACTCGTCTCGCTGCTTCCCGAATCCACTGAAGCCGCGCGCACCGCCATCGAAGCGCGTCCTGACAAGGTTCTGTTCACCGGCAGTGCCGAGACCGGCGAAAAGATTCTCCAGCAACTCGCTCCGCATCTCATTCCTGCCACGATGGAACTCAGCGGCTCCGACGCCGTCGTGGTTCGCGCCGATGCCGATCTCGATCTGGTCACCAAAGCCCTCGTCTTCGGCCTCACGCTCAACGCCGGCGCGACTTGCATGGCGCCGAAGCGCGTCTTCGTCCATCGCTCCATCGCGACCGAGCTCGAGGGCCGGCTGGCCCGCTCCTTCCCCATTGAACTGTCTCTTCGCCTCGCGCCGGCCGTTTCCGCGAGCGTGCGACCGATGCTTGAGCAAGCGCTGGCTGCCGGAGTTCACTTCATCGCGGGCGGACTCCACGATGACGGCAGCGTTCTCGCCCCGGTCGCGCTCGGCGGCGCGACCCCGGGCAGTCGCCTCCTCCGTGAAGACATCTTTGCGCCCGTGCTGGTCATGGTCACCGTTGCCACCGACGACGAGGCCGTGACGCGGTCCAATAATTGTCCGTTTGCCCTCGGTGCGAGCGTCTTTACCCGCGACCAAACTGCCGCGCGCCAGCTCGCCGCTCGCCTCAATGCGGGCGTGGTGAGCATCAACGATCTCATCGTGCCGACCGCGGATGCCCACGTCCCGTTCGGCGGACGCAAGCGCAGCGGCTTCGGCGTCACGCGCGGCGCGGAAGGATTGCTCGAACTGACCGCGCCCAAAGTCATTACCGTCAGCCGGAGCAAATTCCGCCCGGCCTTCGACCCGCCGCACGCCAAGGACGAGGCGATGTTCCAGGCTTATCTCGGATTGACCCACGGCCGCAGCCTCGGTCAACGCGCTCGCGCCCTCGTCGCGCTCTTCAAATCTCTTTCCGGTCGGACCAAACACTCCAAACAAACGACATTATGAAAACTTCCTCTCCAGAACGCATCGGCGTCATCGGCGGCGGACTCGGCGGACTCGCCGCTGCCTGCACGCTTGCCGCGCGCGGCTACAAGGTCGTCCTCTTCGAGCGCAACGAATGGCTCGGGGGCAAGGCCGCGCTACTTGAAGGCGGCGGCTTCCGCTTCGACATGGGGCCGACCATCGTCACGATTCCCTCTGTGCTGCGCCGCATCTTCGCCGAGGCGGATCGCAAGATGGAGGATTACCTCGATATGGTGCGGCTCGATCCGCAGTGGCGCTGCTTCTTCGAGGATGGCTCGGTGCTGAACCTCGTGCAGAACCCGCAGCAGATGAGTGCCGTGCTCGACCGCTTCGCCCCCGGCACGAACTCCG
>JANNEF010000366.1:0-7685 GCA_031378375.1 Verrucomicrobiota bacterium
GATGAGCCGGGTTTCCTGCGGGGTGAGCTGGGGACTGCTGAGGCGTTGCTTCATCCCGACTTTATTGGGGCAAGTGGCTATATTTGCACATTTTATTCCGCAGAAATCTTTCCTGTCCTCACCCACTTTTAATCACACCCAATTTCTCCTCCCATTCGATCTCGTGCTTGCGCCGCAACGTAAGATTCTTATGCTCCGCTTCCTCCATATCTTCCAGGCTTGCCATACGCGGGCGGTTGTTCCAGTTTCACCGCATGAATTCCAAACGTCTCGTCATCGCGATTCTTGTGTTGTTCGTCGGAGTTTTCATCACGGATTTCCTCATCCACGGCGTGTGGTTGAAGGCGGTTTACAAGGACACCGCGAGCCTGTGGCGAACCGAGGCGGAGATGACGACGCGCATGGGGTGGATGATGTTCGCTCAATTTCTGTTCGCGGCGACGTTCACGGTCATCTGGGCGGCGGGCTTCGAGGCTCACCGACATCTGCGATGCGCCTGCCTTTACGGCCTCTTCATGGGGTTGTTCAGCCAGGCCATGACGATCATCACCTACGTGGTGCAACCGTTCCCGCCGAGCCTGGCGGTGAAGTGGTTCGCCGCCGGTGTCACGCAGGGCTTGTTGCTGGGCGTGCTCGTCCACCTCGTTTACAAAAACAAGCCGGCGGATGGCGCGGCGACGGCGTGACCGCTCAAAGTTTCTCGCGGACCACCGGCGCATCGCGGCGGACCTGAAAGACCGCCAGACACACCTGCGCCTGCGCCGGATCGTTCAGGCACAGCGCGCCCTCGCGGATCTTCGGCGACGGTTCACCTTCCAGGCACAGCGGAAAACGCTTCTTCAATGAGCGGGCGTAGGCGGCGAAATCATCGCCGCCTTCCGCCCGCGCCCGCGCGCGGCTGACGAGGCGGAACAGGCCGTGACTGCCGGGCGCAGTGCGTTTCATCAATTCCACCGTCAGCCGGCCCATCGTGTAACGCGGATTGATTTCCACGACGGGCTTGAGACGGCAGCCGCCGTCCGGCGCGCGATAGACGAAGGCGTCTATGCCCACGGGGCCGAGGTAATCGGCGCGGCGCAGTTCCGCTTCCAGCCGCGTGAGGATGTCCGCGTAGAGCGCGTGCAGCCGCGCGGCGATGTCGGCGGGTTCGCGGAACAGCGCCGCGACGGGCGCGGGCAGCCGGCGATCGTGATGGGGCGCGGCCCAGTTCGCCTGGTACTGGCCTTTGCGGTCGTTGATCAAACCCGTGTAGCCGCACAGCTTCAGGCCGCGCGGCTCCATTTCCAGTTGCACAGAGAAATCCATCTCGCGCTCCAGCCACGGTTCGACGACGAGCTGGCGATGGTTCCGCGTGGCGTTGACGATCCAGCGGCGTTGCGCTTCGAGCAACTCCGGCTCCCACAGGCGGATGGCGTTGTGGCCGGCGAGTCCGAGGGCTTCCTTGACGACGACCTTGTGATGACCGCGCCGGCGGATGGCGGCGATGGCATCGAGCGCGGTGGCGAGTGTGCCCACGGCGATGCCGGCTTCGTGTTCGGTGCAAAGCCACAGTGGGGCAGGCGCCTCGCCTGCCGACACTTCTGCGGGCGGGGCGCCCGCAGGACTTTCGCAGGCGGGGGCGCCTGCGCCACTACCACTACCACTTTTCAAACAAGTTCTGAGAAACGCCGCGCTCCAGGCCTTGGAATAAAGTTGCGCGATGCCTTCGTTGAAACACTGGCTGGCGACGCGCTCCTCGCCGGTCACGCTGGCGAAGAGCGGTGCGAGCAGTTCCATGCTGTCCGGTCCCCAGGCCCAGGGACGCAGGCGACCCAGCTTGCGCTGCGCGAGATTCCGCATCCCACTCCCCTGCCCGTCCGACAACTCGACAAACTCCGGCAGCGCAAACCCGGCCTGCTTGATGCCGCTGAGAAATTCCACCGACGGCCGTCGCGGCACGAGCACGATGTCGTCCTGGCGGCAGAGGAACTGCGGCAGGTTGGCAAGGTCGCGCGCGAGTTGCGCCTGGTGCTTCACCGGCGCGAACGCCCGACCCCGCGCGATGCGGCCCTCGGCAAACGGATTGAACACGAAAACGCCCGGCGTGCGGCCACGGGACTGCGCATAGACGTTCAACTCGGCGATGAACGCGGCGTCGAGTCCCGCGTCGCGCCGGCCCTCGACGTTGAGCGTCACGCCCTTGGCGCGCTGGGGCGAGAGCGGGAATTTCAATTGCCGGCAGAACGCCGCCCAATCGCTTTCGTCCGGATTTTTCCAGCGGCGAAACCATTTCAAGCCGGTGGCGACGTGGCCGATTTCGTCGCGGTAAATCCGTTCGAGCAATCGCGCCGTCTGGTCGTCGCCCACCGCCTGGAAGTCGCGCGCGAAGTGGCGGCAGAAATCCAGGTTGGCCTGCTCGAACGTCAGGCTCAGACTGGCGACGTAATCCATCGGACTCGCCATCGGCGACACGGACCGCCAGAAGTAACCGCTGACGGGCAATTCACCAAACGCGATGCCGCATTCCTTCATGCGCCGCAGGTAGAGCCGCGTGTGAACCTGTTCATCCTGCAACGTCGCCAACACGCCGCGACGAAAGGCGGCGGGCGCGTCGGGAAAACGCAGAAGCGCCAGCGCCATCAACTCGGTGGCGAGCAACTCGTGATTGGCGAAGAAGTGCAACAGGCGTCCGCGCTCGCGTTCATCTTCGAGCCGGTGCGTGCCGGGAAACTCCGCCTTGCCCGCGCCCGGCGGTTTGAAACGCAACTCCGGCGGCCGGCCCGGCCCATCGGGCGCGGCGAGCGGCGAACCCGGCTGCTCGTCGGTGATGAGCGCCGGGCACCGGAGTTTTTCCTCCAGCGTCGTGGCGAACAAAACCTGTTCGGCGAAATGACGAAGTTCCATGATGCGCCGGACTGCTTACCAATCGCCGGGCCGGGTGGCCAGCCTGGGTTGTGGGCGGCGGCCGGAGGCGGGCGCGCAGCCGGGGCTTTACCTCGCCGCCCGTTTGTCTATGCTCCGGCGAGATGATTACGCCGAACGTGCAAGTCCGCCGCGCCAACATCGAAGACCTGCCCAAACTCGCCACGCTGTGGCAGCAGGACAACCTGACGGTCGAAGGTCTGGAGAAACGCTTCAAGGAATTCCAGGTGGCGACCGGCCCCGGCGGGGAAATCCTCGGCGCGCTCGGCTTTCTGGTCGCCGGCCGCGAAGCGATGTTGCACAGCGAGGTCTTCACCCACTTCGATCAGGCCGAAGGGCTGCGCGACCTGCTGTGGACGCGCGCGCAAACTCTCGCCGCCAATCACGGCGTCGTGCGCGTGTGGACCCAGCTCGCCGTCCCGTTCTGGCACACCAACGGTTTTCAGGCCGCGCCGGCCGCGCTGCTCGCGAAGATTCCCGGCACCTTCGCCGGCGACTCGCATCCCTGGCTGTTCCTGCAATTGAAGGAGGAAACCACTCCGGCGATCTCCATCGAAAAAGAATTCGCGATGTTCAAGGAAGCCGAGCAGGAGCGCACCCAGAAGATATACCGTCAGGCCAAAGTCTTGAAACTGATCGCCGCATTGGTGGCGGTGGCCGTGATGGCGCTGGTGGTGATCTGGGCGATCTTTTTCTTCAAGGCGCAGGCGCGGCTGCCCCGCTGAACCGCGCGCTACACGTACAGCGCCGTCTTCAATTCATGCACCAGCACGCTCACGATGGGGTGCCGCTTGTCCGGGTCGCGCTCCAGGCATTTCAAAATCGTCTTCTCCAGCGCGGGCGGAATCTCCGGGTTCAACTCGCGCGGCGGCACGAAGTCCACGCTGCGATCCAGTTGCCGGCGCAGAATCTCGCGCGGCGTGTCGCCCGCGAACGGTTTCTGCCCCGCCAGTAACTCGTAGGCAGTCACGCCATACGCGAAAATATCCACGCGATGATCAAAGGCCTGGCGCTGCAATTGTTCCGGCGCCATGTAGGCGGGCGTGCCGGGATTTTTTGAAAACGTCTTCGGCTTCTCTGGGCGCGGTTGCGCCAGGTCGAAGTCCACCAGCCGCACGGCGGCGTTGCGCGTCACCACCACGTTCTCCGGCTTGAAATCCTGGTGCATGAAACCGCTGTCATGCACGTGCTCCAGCGCCACCGCCATATCAATCAGAATGTTCGCGACATGCTCGTGCAGGATCGGATCGCTGCGCGCGAACAACTGTTTGAGATTCGATCCCTCCACGTACTCCATCAGGCAATAGAGCGTGCCGTCAATCTTCCCGTGCTCGACGTAGCCGATCACATACTCGTGGTTGTGGATGTGCGCGAGGATTTCGCAGCCGCGCACGAATCGCCGCCGCGCGAGCAGATTGAACCGCAGCCGGTCGTGCAGCTTGCGCAGCGCGAAGGGCTTGCCCTGCGCGTCCGTCGCCACCCAGATGTCCGCCATGCCGCCGCTGTTGATCAACTCCTGCAAATAAAAACGACCGAACGCACGCGGAGCGGGCGCGGCTGCGAAGTCACTGTCAGTGGTGGCCATGCGGATTCGTTGCGCGCATTGGTTTAACAGGCGGCGACGGCGGCGGCAAAGCTTATCCGTGCCGTTCTCAACTTGCCACGCGCGCCCGCTCCCCGGAAACTCCCCGCGATGCCGACCATCGAAGTTCGCGGATTGACCAAAGCCTTCCGCACCTACAAGAAACAGCCCGGCTTTGCCGGCGCCGTCAAAGGACTCTTCCGCCGCCAATACGAAACCACCCACGCCGTCAAAGACGTGAACTTCACCGTCGAGGAAGGCGAACTCGTCGGCTTCCTCGGCCCCAACGGCGCCGGCAAGACCACCACCCTCAAGATGCTCGCCGGCCTCCTCTATCCCACCCACGGCACCGCCACCGTGCTCGGCTACGTGCCCTGGCAGCGCCACGACGGCTACCGCCGCCAGTTCGCGCTGTTGCTCGGGCAAAAGAACCAGCTCTGGTGGGACCTCCCCGCCCGCGAATCCCTCGAACTCAACGCCAAAATCTACGGCCTCCCCGCCGCCGACTTCACCCGCACCGTGGACGAACTCACCGCCCTCCTCAACGTGCGCGACAAACTCAACGTGGCCGTGCGCGAACTCTCCCTGGGCGAACGCATGAAGATGGAACTCATCGCCGCCCTGCTCCACCAGCCCAAGGTGCTCTTCCTCGACGAACCCACCATCGGCCTCGACGTCATCTCCCAGAAGACCGTGCGCGAATTCCTGCGCGCCTACAACGCCACGCGCCGCACCACCATCCTCCTCACCAGTCATTACATGGCCGACATCGAGGCGCTGTGCCGGCGCGTCATCATCATTGACCACGGGAAGATTTTCTTCGACGGCCAGTTGAGCGACGTGCTCGACCGCTTCGCCGATTTCAAACTCATCACCATCCAATGCGCCGGGGCCGAACCGCCGACCGCCGTGCAACTGGACAAGTACGGCGAAGTGGTGGAACAAGGCGCGTCGGGCATCAAGCTCAAGGTCAAACGCGACCGCGTGATCCCCGTGTGCAAGGCGCTGCTGGACGAACTGCCCGTGAGCGACATAGACATCCAGGAAGTGCCCATCGAAGACGTCATCCGCCAGATCTTTGCGCGCGGTTAGCGCGGCGCGGCGGCTCAAGAACCTGCAAAACCAGGCCAAGGCCCTGAACCTGACCCTCGTCCCGCGTAACCACTTACGAGTTCTGTTACTCAGGAGGCGGCACGTCAATCATGTGTGCATGTGAGTGTAGCAACAAGTGTCTCCGGGTATCGCGATCTGTCCACACCTACAACGAACAATCTGCATGCCCTCACGCTCTGCATGATGCACTGGTGGTAACTGAGACGGACTCCCCTTGTGCCACTGGCACTGCGCACGGTGTCCAGCCATCCTGTGACCCTCAACAACTCGACCGCAAAATGGGCATGGCCCCGTGGAGAAAACTACCTCTGCCTTGCGAGTGATAATGCGAACGGTGGGCTGCGCTGCAACCCGATACCCAGGCCGATGCCCTGGCTGCTTGGGATGGGGCAGCTTGGGGCAACGAAGGCGGATGTGCTTGGCTACTCGGTCTGGACGAATCGGAGTCTGACAATGCGGGCAAGTCGTGAGAACAACCAGTGGAGTTTGTGTCGTATTCACACACGATGCGCGTAGTGCTGCCTAACGACCAGAGATCAGGCACGCGGGACCAAAAGACGTGAACCGCGAAGCGGAACTGAGAGCGCCATCCCGCGTTGCCTGCAGCGATTTGTTAGCTGGCGTCTTCACTGCTTCCGTCTTGTGAATGTCCGGTCTGTCCGACCAAGCATCCCGTGCTGGTAATCAACGTAACCGATGCCAATGGTAAATGTGTCCGCCTTGCCAGCGCAGAAATCCTGGAACTGACGCACCGCGTCCTCCAGCGAACACTCTCTGCGCCTGCCGGTCGCGTCCTGTATCTCGAACGTGTAATGCCGGTAGCCGGGCTCGTCGAGTGTGGCCAGGTACTGACCGAACTCAATCAGTCCATCAACTCCGACCGTCCTGTTTGTCTCGCTCTCACTCATAAGCTAACGTTCGGCTGTGGCAGCCTGCCGTGCATACTTGGCGATCAAATAATCCACCCACTTATTGAACCGCCGAACGGCGAAGAACACTGAGCCGTAGTAAATCAACATGACAATCACGCACAACGGAATCACTCGTGCCATGAACTGCTCTGCCAGTCCCGCACGAACGAGAAAAATACCTCCAGCGCCGAAGAGAACGATGAGGATGATGTATCGAACCTCTTCCGGCCAAGCGGCAATGCCCGTCCTCGGTGGCCGATTCTTCAAGTGCGCCTTCTTGATGGACTCGCGGAACTCACGCTCAAACTGCTCTCTGCCGACCTGTGCAATCCGGCGGCCAAGCTCAAGCTCCTCCTGCTCCGTCAGGCGCGGAGGACTCCAACTGATGTAAGCATACTGGACGATCATAGCCAGCTAACATTTAAGTGAGCCGCAAAAAGTCGGTACTAATGGATATTGACTCCCGGCGGGCCAAAAGGATTTTGGGACGGCGTTCACGGCCATCAGGACATCATCAAGCCCTGAAACCGTCAAGCCAAAACACCGCTCCGCAGCGCGCGCGCCAGCGTCCTGGACGGCGGCGGCAAACGCAGTGCGACGCCGCTTTCGCGCGGGCAATGACTCACGAACCACCGCGATCCTCACCCGTCCAAAGGCGGTGTCGCGTCGGACTTGCCACCGCACTCCACGACGCTGCGCGCGGTGCGGGTGCGGCGACCGGAGTGGCGCGTCGTACCGCGCGGGCGCGGCGGATGGAATGGCGCGCAATAGTCCAGCAGGGACGCCCGATAATAGCCCAGCGATTTATCGCTGGGGACCACGTCGGCGGACATAAAAAGTCCCGCAGGGACGGAAGAAACCCACTTGGAATCCGGGCGCGGGATGTCCGCTTTCTGTCGTCCCTACGGGACTTGCGGGGTTGCCGGATCTGACCCAGCGATGAATCGCTGGGCTATTATCCGTCGTCCCTGCGGGACTTTGGCCGCGTCCGCTCCGCGCGGAGCGTTTGGAGAGGCAGTGGCGCGTCGTGCCGCGCGCCGCGTCGGTGTGGGTCAGGCTTCCAGCCTGACGGTTGGGGCGGCATCCCTGCCGCCCGTTCCAAGGTGGGGCGGTGAAATGGAGTGAACATAAACACGGGGCACGGATGCCCCGCGAACCGTCAGGCTGGAAGCCTGACC
>JANNEF010000433.1:0-11154 GCA_031378375.1 Verrucomicrobiota bacterium
CTCGCCTACATCTTCGGACTGCGGCAGGGCAAGCCACCCGGTTACGACCGGGACATCTTCGAGCGCGTGTTCACCGGCAGCGGCTTCGCTCCCGAAGCCCGGAACGCCCGCTCAATCCGTCACCCGCTCGCGGAGGGAAAACCATGAATGCCGACGAACTCAATGTCAGCGAAGCCGAACGCCAAGTGTTGCTTGGCCAGCTCAACGCCGCCGAAGCCGCGCTCCGCAGCAACCTTCATGTTCATCGCGTTGACGTGACCGCCCGTGCCCACATGGAACGCGCTCTCGCCCACGTCCGCGAAGCCTGCATTGCCATCAGCGCAACCGGCCACGTTCGCAACGTCGAGCAGCTTGTCACCGACCTCCTGAAGGTCGAACGCCTCGCCAGTCAAGTTCGCCAGCAACCAATTCGTGTCTGACCTATGTTTGAACCCGCACCCAACGGATATTTCACCCGCGATTTGATTGTGTTCAATCATCTGCGGCGCGGCGGCTACGTGGCCAAGGGCTTCATCTTTGAAGCGCCCGACCTCACCAACAGCCCGGTCGCCGACCTGAACGATTTTCAGGATCAACTCTGTCTCCTGCTGGCGTCTCTCAATGAAAACCAACGCCTGCAAGTCCACTACTTCTGTGATTCCGACTACAAGGGGGAATTACTGCGCTATCAGCAGGAGACAGACAAATTTACCAACGTCTGGACCAAGCGCGCCCGCAACGAGCGGTTTTCGCGCTACTGGCAGGCGATGTCCGAGCGCAAACTCCGGCGGCAGCGCGTCATCTTCTACGTCTCGCGCACTCTGGAAAACGTGCCGAAGGCGTTTCAGACCGCCGCCGCGCGCCGCAATTACTACAACACGCTGCTCGATCAGCTTGAGACGGAGTTCGAGCACGTCCACCGGTTGTTGCTCGAAATCTTCGGCTCGAACGGCGCACGCATCCTGCCGATGTCGGACCTGGATCATTTCCGCCACTACAAACGGTTTCTGAATCCGTCGCTCAACGACCGGTTTGATTTCGACCCGGCAGACGCGTTCGCGCCCGAACTGTCCATTCAGGAAAATTGCTGGCACAGCGAGGGCAACGGCCAGTCCGACTTCGGGTTCTTCCTCGACGGTCACTACCACAGCGTCATCGTGCTGACCCGCTGGCCGCGCACGACCTATCCGGGAATCATCCAGCGGCTGACTAATCTCCGACTGCTCGACTACACCATCACGGTGAATGTTGATCCGCTCCCCATCACCCAGGAAATCAACAAGGAGGAAAAGGAGCACGACCGCATCGCGGGCGACTACGCCAGCGAGAAGAAAATCTCCCTGCTCACGGTGATGGAAAAGAAGCAGAAGAAAATCCACGCCCTGATGCAAGGGCAGACGATTCCGTTTCACGCGATGTTCACCATTCGCGTTTGGGACAAAACCCGCGACGGCCTCAACGCGAAGTCTGGCGCAATCAAGAACGCGATCAACTCCATGAACGCGGCACAGTATTTCGAGAGCAACCTGCCCAGCACGTCGAAGAACATTTTCTACCAGACCTGGCCGGGTTGGACATGGGGACGTTATGAACATCGCAAGCTCTACGCCGAGCATCGTTTCCTTGCGGACATGCTGCCGGTCACGAGCACATTCACCGGACACCTTGCGGGTGCGGAGGCAATTTACGACGGCCCGCACAACAACCTGGTCGGCATCGAAACCTTCTCTGGCTCGACCGACAACAAATCTCCGCAACACGCCGTTTTGCTCGGCATGTCGGGCGCGGGAAAGTCCGTCACCGTCTGCGACCTGCTCACACAGACTGAGGGCTACTTCGGTTACACCGTCATCATCGAGGAAGGACTTTCCTACGGCATTTACACCGCCACGGTTGAGGAAGGCGCGCGGCCCATCATCATTCACCCGGATGGCGACCTGACCATCAACTATCTCGACACCAAAGGACTGCCACTGACTCCCGACCATTTGTCAGCGGCAACCGCGCTCGTGGCGCGGATGATTGGCACGAGCGCGCAGGAGGACAAGCAGATGCTCCGGCAGGCGCAAATCGCCAAATACCTGAACCTTCTCTACGAGGATGCGTTCCAGGATTGGTGCAAGAAGCGCCACGACCAGTTGCTCGACATCGCCCGGCACGCGATGGCATTGCAGAAATTCCGCGCTGAACGGATGCCGCCCGGCGCAACCACGCTGGAGACATTTGCTGATTTCCGCGACTGGCGGGCGGCTCATCCCGACGAAGCCCAAAGCTACCTGCAACAGTTTGACGAGGCTGCCGCGCTCAAATTCCTCAAAGACCCCAGGACCAGCAAAGAGGTTCGCAACCTCGCGTTTGCCCACTTCACGCCGGACGAGTTCCCGACACATCGGATGTTGCAGGAGTTGATGATGCTCGACCCGATGGGCGCGGAGCGCGACCAGATCATGGAAATCGCCACGCTCATTCTGCCGTGGTGTCGGGACGGGAATTACGGCTGTCTGTTCGACGGCACGAGCAACCTCTCACTCACCGGCAAGATTGCCCACTTCGAGTTGGGCTACATCCCTGAGTCGGCGAAGGAACTCAAAGCGGCGGCAGGCTTCCTCATCACCAACCACGCGCGCAAGCACATCATGACGTTGCCCCGCGCGATTCGGAAGCGGAACGTGTATGAGGAAGTCGCCCGCTTTCTCGACATCCCCGGCGGGCAGGAAATCGTTCAGGAATCCTACGCCCAGCTTCGGAAGTTCAATTGCTGGAACATCTCTATCGTTCAGCAATACGCGCGCTTCAAACAGTCGCGCATCCGTTCTGCCGTGTTCGGCAACTCGCGCCAGTTTTTCATCATGCGGCAGAACGACCGCTTGGACTTGGAGGACATGGGCAAAGACATCGCTCTGCCCGAAGTGACGCAGCACGCGATTATGAATTACCCGCTGCCCGACCATCAGAGCGGACAGAAGTATTCGCCGTTCACTTATCTCCACACCGATGCGACGCGGAATATGTGCGGCACGGTCCACAACGTCGCGTCACCGGAGATGCTCTATTGCAGTTCGTCGAGCGGTGAACACTTCGACCGCCGCGCCCGCGAGCTTCGCCAGAGCAAGAGCATCGTCGAGGGCATCATCCATCACGCCAATCGTCCGACCGAAAAAGAATCCAACACTCACTAACGCTTATGAAAACAAAACTGAAAATCTACAGATCCAACGTCCTGCTGGCCGTGCTCGTCGTCGGCCTGTTCGCGGGCTGCGCCGTCACGCGCCCCATCTCCGACACCGCGCTCGGCGCGGGCGGCGCGTATCTCGGCCACGAACTTTCCAATGGTGATCCTCTCGCCACCGCCGCTGGCGCGGCGGGTGGAGTCATCTTGAGCGAGGGACTTCACTACGCCGCGAAGAAGCAGTCTGAGAAGGCTTACGCCACTGGCTACGACAAGGGCAAGAGCGATGCCGTGAAACAACAGTATTGGCTCTACGTGTCCATGCAGCAGCAGCAGCGCAACCAGGTCGGCGGCATCCGTCTTTACCCCGTGCAGTTGCCAGAGCAACGCATTGACGGGGTAACGTTCCAACCATCAACAAAACTCCTCCGCATCGAGGAATAGCAGGCCGTGCCTGCAACCGCAGAAAGAAAGGAAAACACACCATGAAAAAGCTAATCGCACTCGCGCTCGTGACCGTCGGCATCAGCCTGTCGGCCCGCGCCCAATGGATCGTTTATGACCCGACGATGAACGTCCAGCAGATCATTGATCAGGCGGCAAACATCGCCAAATACATCCAGATGATCGAAAACCAGGTGCAGCAGATTCAAACGCTCACCGACCAGCTCAACGAGTTCAAACATTACGAAGACCTGTTCGGCGATCCGAAAAGCGTTCTGCTTTCCACCGTCCAACCGCTCATCGGCGATTTGAAGAAAACCGAACTCGGCCAGACGCTCACCACGCTGGAAAACACCATCAGCACCACGGACGCGATGCTCTACAACGCCAGTGGTTTGTTCGAGAGCATCGGCACGACGTTCACCACGCCGAACGGCCAGAGCATCACGCGGCAGACAGTTCCGTTCAAGCCCATCGCCGCCGTGCAGAAAACCACGGACAACTATCTGTCCGTCTCGACGGACGCCGCCGCGCGTCGTGTCGCGTTGAAAAATCAAATCGCCGCGACGACTGAACAACTCAAGTCGGCCACCACCGACGCAGAGGTGCAAAAGTTGCAGGGCGTTCTCATCGGGTTGACCGCCGCGCTGAACAACACCGACTACGAAATCAATCAGGCCACGGCGTCCGCGCTCGTGCAGGACGTTGCCAACCGCAACGACGCCCAGCGCCAGATTGAAGCCAAGAAGGAACAGCAGCACGCCGAGTTCACCGAGGCCGTGCAGAAATACGGGCAGACGTTCCGCCTGATGAACGCGCCCACGACGTTCCCGACCAAGTAACCGCAACCTCAATCGTCCCGACGTATGGCCTCCTTTGAAAACATCTTCCCGACGTTCCTGCAAAAGTGCGCCGAGCTGCACGAGTTGCTGCGCATCGTCGCTTTCATGTTGTTCATCGTCGGGACGATTCTGTTCGTCCTGCACGGTTTCTCCGGCAAAACGCTCATGCTCCACATGGTGCGGCTGTTCGTGCTCACCGCGTTGCTTGTGATGCTGCCGCGCTGGGGCAACGAAGCCCAATCGCTCGTCCAAACCTCCATCCTCAACGGCCTCGGAGTTGATCCCAGCAACGTCCAGGACCAATACAACCAACTCCTCGTCATCAAGCGCGACACGGGCACTGACCGCTCGTGGTGGGACATCCTGAGCGACCTCAACGGGTTCACCGTGGAAATCCTGATCTCCGGCATTCTCTGGCTGGTCGGCCAGTTCGCATCGTTGATGATTTTTTGGGCCTACATCATTCAGAAATTCATCCTCTTTACCGGCTACGCCCTCTCGCCGCTGCTCATCGGCCTGATGGCGATTCGCCCGCTGCGCTCCGTTGGCAACCGCTATCTGACTCACATTGTCGGCGTGTTGCTCTGGCCGCTGGGCTGGGCCGTCGCCGCGCTCATCACCCAGGGAATTCTCGATTTCATGACCGACCCGTCGTTGAAGTTTCTCGACCCGACCGCTTCGCTCTACTCGCTGCAAGCGACGTTCGGCGTGGCCGTCGTCGCCTTCTGGATCGTGTTCAGCACGGTTGCCGCGCCGCTCGTCATCCAAAAGGTTCTCACCACCGGCGAACTCGCAGGCGGTCAGCTCATGGCCGGTGCGGTCAGCAGCTTCTTTCAAACTGCCGCGACCACTGCGGGTGCTGCCGCTGTCGCCGCTCCCATCGGTATGCCCGCCGTCACCGCTGGCGCGGCAGGTCTGGCCGCAGTCATGAGCACACTCTCGACCGCAGCCGGCCACGGCAGCGCCGGGGCAATCATCATCGCTGGCTCCGGCCTGCCGCCACGTTCTGCCCGTGGACGACCGGGTGACGACATCACCGGCGACAAGGCCGTCCGCGAACTCATCTCCAAGGGCAAAGGCAACTACTACTGACATCTTATGGAAACCACCGAACTCCAACCTCGTGAAACACCCACCGGCAACGGCGCTGCGACACCGCACCTAGCGCGTAAGCGTTTTGACCCAACCCAACTTTTCGCGCAGCGCGACCGCCTGCCGTGGTTCTGGTTTTTCGTCGCGGTCGCCGTGACCGCGTTCGCGGCGCTCGACCGCTACCATCTCATCGGCCAGTTCAAGCAGCGCGAGCGGGTTGTCATCATTGACCCGGCGCAGACCTACTACATCAGCCCGCTGCTTCAATTTTCGGAGGCGAAGGACTTGCACGCGCAACAGGCTGAACTTGCCACCGTCACTTTTCTTGAACGCAACCCGAAGGATTTCGACCACCCGGATTTGTTGCGGCAGATGTTTCTCAAGCCCGCGCTGCAAAAGGCGCAGGATCATCGCACGCGCGAAGCGGTCGAGTTCCGCTCGAAGCAACTTCACCAGAAGCCGGAGATTGCGAAGATTGACATCCTCGCCACGCGCGAAAACGAAGTGCTCGTCACAGTGTCCGGCCAGGTGATTCGCACCGGCATTTTTCAGGAGAAGGCGTTCACCGAAGCCTTCAACTTCAAATTGAGTCTCCGCCTTGTCCGCAACCCCAACATGGCTGCCAACGGTCGTTTCCCCACCGCTGTCGCCGACTTCAAATATGAAATCACAAATTAGCCTCCTCCTACTGGTCGCAACCGTTGCCTTCGCTGATTCGCCGGAATCCATTCAGCGCGTGACGCTCGATGAATCCGTTGTCGTCACCGTGCCCGTCGCGACGAACCGCGTAACCACCATCAGCTTCCCCGGCCCGCTTGCCGCGATTGATGCCGTGGGCGTGACTGCTGACGGGAAGACGCCGGGACAATTCCAACTCGCGCACACGAAAGGCTCGTCGTTCATTTCCGTCCGGGCGCTCGCACGCAAGGCCGCGACGAATCTCAACATCAGGTGGAACAAACGCACCTACGTTTTTGAACTGATCGAGAGCGACACGCCGGTCCTCGCGTTGAATCTCGAAGACCGAGCGGTGAACGAAACCGTTCAGCTCGCGCCGCAAGTCACGCCGACACGATTACTCTCCCTCTTGGACAAGGCGAAGGCGTTTCAACTCCTGAAGAAGCAGCACCGTGAAGCCGTCGCGGATGCTGAGGCCCGGACCTTCGGTGACAAGCCACAGGTCACGGACTTCAACGACTACGAAATCCGCATCGAGGAAGCCTTTCGCTTCAACGCCGAGGACACGCTCATCTTTCACGTCACGCTGCGGAACAAGTCCGGCAATGAAATCCGTTACCTGCCGGAGAGCTTTTCCGTGCGCGTCGGAAACCGGCTTTATTACCAGTCTATCAGCGACGCCCCCGGCGTGTTGCCGCCAAAAGCCGCGAGCACAGTTTATTTTGCCATCACCGGCACGCCGGACGGTGGGCGAAACGAACTGTCGCTGAAGAACGAGTTCACAGTCTTGGTGACGCGGCTTCCACCGCCCGCCCCAGGCTCAACGGTCAGCACAAACTCACTCCCCAATTGCCCTGACGAGGTGAAACCATGAAACCCCGCGACTTTCTGAACTTTTTCAAAACCCGTAGCGGCAAGCTGGTGCTGTTCGTGGCCTTGTTCGCCATCGCCCTCCTCGTGTTCAGTGCGCTGCGCAAACGGTCGGGTTCAGACGACATGGATATGCGCCTCACGCGTTCGCAGACGAACATGACCGACAAACCGCAGGTGGTGCAGACGGTCGAGCGTTCGATGCAACCGTTTCACCCGCCCGCGCCGAAGCCAGACGCGCAGCCACTCCCAGGCAAGACCAATGAACCGCCGAAGGTCGTGGTCGAGAAACCGAAACCAGAGCCGCCCGCACCGCAACTCGCGCCGATCAGCTTGTTCGCCGACGCCACCGCTGGCGTTGCCGAGCCGAAGTCCGTGAGTTCCACCTACGCGCCGTTTGGAAGGCTCATCCCTTGTGAGACGGCCATCACGGTGGACTCGGCCTCGATTCAAACGCCCATCATCGGAATGGTGACGGAGAACATTTATCACGCGGGCAAACTGGTGATTCCCGCCGGCACGGAGGTTCACGGCACGGCGCAGACCGATCGTCATCGGGAGCGTATCGCCAGCGGCAGCAGTTGGACGCTCATCTGGCAGTCCGGCGAGGAGCTTCATTTGAAAGCCATCGTGCTCGACCGCGAATTTTCTAGCGACCAGGAAGGCTGGGGCATCACGGATGGCAGCGCCGGATTGCGCGGGCGTGTCATCAAGTCCGACGACATGGCGGACATCAAATTGTTCGCCGCGACGTTTCTTTCCGGCGCAGCAGGAGCGTTGACCGAAAAGCAGCCAACTCTGTTTGGCCCGATCAACAGTCCCTCGCTCAACAATGCGCCGCTCGAAGGCGCACAAAAAGTTCTCTCGATCTATGCCCAGCGCATCTACGAAGCGATTCAGAAGGACGGCTTCTACGTGCGCGTGCCGAGCGGCAAACAGTTTTACCTCTACATCCAGCAAACAATTGACCGTGCGGATGCCGCCATCGGCGGTTCTGCAAAACCGTTCGCGGACGAGGATCAATCGAAAGCAGTCTTCCCGTCCGCGCCCTCGTCCATTCCGCCGACACCCCAACCAGTCTCAACACCAATAAAGCCATGAAATATCTCGCCCTCATTCCGCTCCTGTTCGTTGCCTCCTGCGCCTCGCGCCCACAGATCGTTGTCCGGCCCGCTCCGCCTGCGGCCGTCGAGCCGGTCGAGGCTGTGCGCTATTCGGAAGTGGTCCGCGCTTACCACGTTGGACGCTACGTTGACCCCAACCACCCGGAGACGATGCACGAGTATCACCCCGTCTATCGCATTGAAACTTCCGCGCGTTGGAATTTGCACCCCGGCCCGTCAGCCACCGCCGGTGTGTTGAACCCGCCGCCGGATGCTGCGTTCGCACCGCCGCCGACCAACGATGTTTTGATCGCGGAGATGAATCGCCAGCGTGAAGCCACGGCGCGTGTCATGGAACAAGCTGCCCGGCAGGTTCAATCCTACGTCGAGTTGCAGAAGGTTGTTGGCGAAATGAAGAACGTCGCGCGCAACAACGCGCTTTTGGGAGCGCGTCTGACCACGACCGAGCAGCGTGTCGGGGAATTCGGCAAGGAACTGGAGAAGCTTTCGGCCTCACCGCCGCAGACGAACGATGTCCCTGGGCTTGTGCCTGAATCACCGGTCCCACCCAAACCATGAGAACACTTTGCCGGAGGGAGGTGCGTTAAACCGCCTCGCTCCGGTGAACACGGCAAATGCCGCGCAACAAAAACCAAAACACAAAAAGTTATGAGCAAACTAAAACCATCAGCGCCACCGGGCGCCAGCGGCAATGCCGCCCCCGCAGACGCGCCCACCTTTCGGAGCAACCCGGAAGTGGATGCCAAGATTGATGCCTACATCAAAGAGAACCCGAAGTATTGGACTTACGTTCAGGCCATGCCCCGCGAGCGTCTGGAACGCTCCGTCGTCCTGAACGAGGTGCGCGAACTCGACCGTCAGCAGCGCATCCGGGAAGGCGTCTTGAAACAGATCAATCGCAACCCGGAAATGAAACGCGCCTACGACCTCCTGGTCAAAGACCTCCCGGAAGACCAGAAGGAAGGTGTCATCGCCCAAATCGGTCGGACTGCCCGGCGCGCGGTCGCCCGCGTGCAAGGCCAGCAGCAAACAAAGGGCGAAGCCGTTGGCGTATGAACCCAACCACCATGCCCCGGCTCGGTTCTCCGCCGTCGGAATCCGGGCCGGGCTTGGTCAATCAATCCGATGCTCCAGAAGAACCTTCACTTTGACCTCGTCGGCGAAATGCAGCGTCACGGGATTGGCCGGGATGTGGGTGAGGTCCATCTCGGCCACGACGAAAGCGCAACGGTTGACCCATTCGGGAAAGCGGGTTCTGACGATGCGATTCCAAATCAAAGTCTCGCGCCCGCCCATGCCGAAAGAGGCGAGCAGGCCGCATTTGTATTCCGCAATGGCCTTTGTGCGGAGGAAAAAGCCGATGGCAATGTCCGATTTCTTGGGCGGGCGCACGGGTTTGAATTCATCCAGCCGTTTGAAATACTTCAGCCTGGCGCTCTTGTGCTGGTGAAACACCAGTTCTGCTTTCTCGAAATTCGCGCCCACCGCCTGGGTGAGTTCCACATGCGAACGGGCGCACACGCCGAGATATTTCCGGCATTCCGCGAAAATCTGCTTTTCCAGATGTGTGCCGCTTTGCAGCACGAGCTTTTTGTCGCCGTGTTTGGGATCGTCCAGCGGCGGGCGGGTCGTCAGGACAATCAAGTCTTCGGGTTTGATGAACTGAAAGGGCGTTTTCCCATTCTCCCCGCCCTTCTTTGGATCAAGCGGAGCGTTGTAGATGATGTGACCGTATTCGTAGCCGTGTTTTGCCAGCGGCGCGGTCACTTCACTGAATGCCGCACCATCCCGGATTTTGGAGAGATTGGGTTCTTCCCCCGAACGAAGCGGCATCGAATATGCAAAACGATGATAGTGCATGGGCGGTTTCATTCTGATTTACCCCGAAAATACCACGCCCGAAGGAAAGTTGAAAGTGCAACAAAATTGCGGAATCTCACCATTTCAAAATTGGTAACGAAATTCGCTTTGCCGGGGATTAAATTTGGAAGTCTTCCATCGCCTGCTCGCGGTTCAGGTATGAACTCCTCCATCACTCATGAAAGCGCCCGATTTTCACAGTCACGCTTTTCGGCGTCTGTTTGCGCCGCTTCGACCTGAATACCCCAGGCCATGAAAACCCTCAACCCCAAACCACCGCCGGCCCGTTCGCAGAGCGCAGAGGATATGAACGCATTCGTCCTCTCCGCCGGTTACGCCACACGGCTGTATCCGCTGACTCTCACGAAACCCGCACCATTACAGGCTGCTCGTTCTGCCGGAGAGTCGAAACACCCATGATGATGCACCGAGGTGAGCATGCCCAACGATGCAAATGTTATCGGGCGAAAAGTGGCGTGGTATCGCAACCAGAAAGGGTGGGCGCAGGAGGAGCTTGTCACGCAACTGACGCTGTATGGGTGCTACATGACCCGCAACATTCTCGCGAGCATCGAAAACCAGCGCTGTCCCGCGAACGACAAGCAGATCGAGTATTTTGCCTTCATTTTCGAGGTTGGCGTTCAAGACCTGTTTCCAGCGAAACGCCATTTCAGCGGGGCCAAGATCGGCACGGCGAAGGAAATCCCCCGACGCCGAAAACGCAAACGGAGGAAAGCGCCTTGCCGCGCCGGGGAGAAATAGGAAGATTTCATGGCTGTCCGGCGCAACAATCAGGATTTAGACCAGCAACTTGACCTTTTCTCAACCCGGAGGCCGACGAATGACACCATTGACCCAATACGGCCGGATGGCCGAGAAACACTGGCGCGAACACCGTCCGAAGATGGTGCGCGAACTGGAACAAACGGGACGCCTGCATCAGATGCTCCTCGAAGCGGAGGAAAAGACGAAGGACGAAATGGCCACGCTGCGAACGGATTTGATGCAACGGGGATCAACGGCGCAGCAAGCCCAGACGCAGGCTTGGGAAATGGTGAGGGAAAAATACGTCCTGCTCCCGCCCGAAGAATAGCCA
>JANNEF010000440.1:0-3921 GCA_031378375.1 Verrucomicrobiota bacterium
CGTCAAGTCCGGCGACGGCACGCTGGTGCTCGCCGGTGCCGCCACGCACAGTTTCAACCTCGGCGCGCTCATCAGCCAGGGCACGCTCCAGATCGGCAATGGCGGCACGACCGGCACGCTGCCCACTGGCCCGCTCACCAACAACGCCACGGTGGCCATCGACCGCAGCGATGATCTCACGTTGAGCGGTGGCCTGACCGGCTCGGGCATCTTGCGCAAGCAGGGGGCGAACACCGTGACGATTTCCGGCGCCAGCGGGCAGGGCGGCGGAACCATTGTCGCCGGCGGTACTCTTCGTTTGCAGAACAACGCCGCGCTCGGCAACACCGCCACGGCCATCACCACCGTCAGCAACGGGGCGACGCTCGATCTTGGCTCGTCCGAGCTTTGGGATTACGCGCAGCCGCTGGTCATCAACGGCTCGGGTGTGGGAGGAGCGGGAGCCATCGTCAAGAGCGCGCCTGGCGTTGGAAGCCTGTTGCAGATTCGTTCGCTCACTCTCGACAGCGATGCCGCCCTTGGCGGCGTGGCCACCGCCCGCATTGACATCGGCCGCGGCGACTGGCCCGGCCCTGTTCCGTTCGGCCCCATTCATCTGGACGGCCAGGGTCACACGCTCTCGCTGGTCGGCGACCTCTACCTCGGCATCCTCGCTGGCGCACAGAACCTGGCGGGAGTCGTTGTTAACAGCGGCACTTTGCTCGCTCCGCACAACGACAACTCCCTGGCCGGCGCGACCGTGACGCTGAATGGCGGCACTCTGACGCCTTGGGGACCAGATCACTATTTCGCGAACCCGCTCGTGGTGAACAGCGGCTTCATCGACAACCAGGCCTTCTTCCATACCTACACCGGCCCGGTGCAGGTCAACGGCCCGGTGCAGGTCAATGCCATCTTTGGCGGTAACATCACTTTTGGCGGCACGCTCTCCGGGGCCGGCGCCATCCGGAAAATCGGCGCTTACTCCGTGTTCCTCGGCGGCGACAACAGTGGTTTCACCGGCTCCTACACCAACGACGAGAGCAACACCTTCTTCACCTCCGACAACTCCGGCAGCGCGGCGGCGGCGTGGACTGTCAACACGGGCATTCTGGCGGGCTACCAGGCGGGCACGCGCACCATCCAACTTGGTTCGTTGGGCGGCGCGGGCGGCATTGTCGCCAACAACCTGGCCAATCCCGACACCGGCGCTCTCACCTTCATTATTGGTTCCAACCACGCCAGCACCGTGTTCTCGGGCCAGATACTCGACACCGTGTCCGAGGCGGGCACCGTGGCCATCGCCAAGGCCGGCGCGGGCACGTTGACGCTGGCCGGCAACAACAGCTACAGCGGCGGCACGCTCGTTCAAAGCGGTACGCTGCGTTACGACGGCACGCTGACAGCGGGAGCGGGTGTGGTCGCAGTCCAAGGCGGCACCCTCGCTGGCAACGGCTCGCTCAATACCCCGGTGCAGATCGAGGCCGCGGGCACGCTCGCCCCGGGCGCTTCCATCGGCGTCCTGACCATGAGCAGTTCCCTGGTCCTGGCCGGAACGGTCGTCATGGAAATCGACAAATCCTCGCTGACCAACGATCTGGTGCGCGGGCTTTCCAGCGTCAGCTATGGCGGCACGCTGGTGGTCACGAATCTCGGCGGCGCGCTGGGCAGCGGGGACAGCTTCAAGCTCTTCGACGCCGCGAGCTACGGCGGCGGCTTCGCCAGTGTGCAACTGCCGGCGTTGCCGCCGGGCCTGGTCTGGGACACGACGCAGTTGGTCATCGACGGCACGCTCAACGTCCAGCGTTCGCCCTCCGCCACGAACATCAGCATCGGCGCCAGCCAAAATCATCCGGCCGCGCTGCTGATTGCCAAGATGCTGGCGCATGGCAGCGACCCGGATGGCGACCCGCTCACGCTCGCCTCGGTGAGTAACAGCACCAATGGCGCGATGGTCGCCATCGTCGGCCCGGCCGTCGTCTATACGCCGGTGACGAATTTTGTGGGCTTGGACCAGTTCAGCTACACGATCAGCGATGGACGGGGCGGCACGGCGACCGCGCAGGTCAACGTCGAGGTGTATCCGGGGAATGTGGCCGGCTTGAACATCGTCTCCATCCAACCGGTGGCCGGTGGCATCGAGTTTATCTTCGCGGGCATCCCGGGCCGCACTTACGGCATCGAGCGGGCACCGACGGTCACCGGCGCTTGGACGAACATCGCCAACGTCGTGGCCGAACCGGCCGGGCTGACGTCCTTCGTGGACACCAATGCTCCGGCGGGATCGTCGTTCTATCGGACGGTCTATCCGTAACGGAAGGACATCGCGTTGAACCTCCGATTCCTCTCCTGGTGCGCGTGCGCGGCCGTGGTTTGGGGCGGCTGGGCGTTTCCGTGCTTCGCTGCGGAAGGCCAGCTTCCCGCCTCCCTCTTCGTGCGCGTCGCGCAGTCCAGCGACGCGGCCGCGACGAACAACGCCGCACGCGCGGTCGATGGAGCGACGGGGACCTTCAGCCTGACCACGGACACGCCGGGCAGTTTCTGGACGGCGGAACTGGGCCGGCCTTACCCGCTCACGCGGATTGAAGTCGTCAACCGCGCCGCCCCGAACGATGTGGAACTGAGCGGCCTCACCTTGCGGCTGTTCAACATGGACGATCAGGTCGTCTATCAAACCAACCTCACGAATCCCGGCCCCGGCGCCACCAGCATCGTGAACCTGCCGGCCGGTCTTTCCGCGCGCTCCATTTGGATTGGCCTGCCCGGAACACAGACCAACGGCGCGGGCAATTATCGCGTCAGGCTGGCCGAGGTGCGCGCGTTTGGTGTGCTGAACCTGCCGTATGGGCCGGAGCCGGTCGCCGCGGTGACCAATGGGGTGCAGGTCTGGCAATCGAGCGAATACGGCGGCTTCCCGGCCGCCAATGCCGTGGATGGCAGCACCGGCAACTTCACTCACACTGCGGACCTCGCGAACAGCTTCTGGATGGCGGACCTCGGGCGCGTGGTGGCCTTGGACCGCGTCGAGATCGTCAATCGTCTCGACTGCTGCGCCAACCGGCTGCGCAATCTGGTTCTGCGCATTTACGACGCCGGGTCGAACAACATCTCATCGGCGACGCTGACCGACGTGGGCCTCGGCGGCACCTACACTCATACGCTGACGCCGGGCACGCCGGTGCGCTGGATTCGCGTGGGGCTGGAGAACGGGCTGACCAACGGCGGCGGAAATTTCTACGTCACGCTGGCCGAGGCGCGGGCGATTTCAGGCACCACCAACGTCCTGTCCGCCGCCGCCGGCCCGCAAGTGCCGGTGACGAACAACCTCGCTTCGTTCAAGCCCAGCTACATGCTGCGCCTGACCACCGACGTGCCGTCCGCCACGAATGCGAACGACAACAGCTACGCCACGGAAACCAAGACGACGCCTTACACCGTGGATGGTTATTGGGAGACGGACCTCGGCGCGACCTATGCGCTCTATGGCGTGCGTTCCATCGCCGCCAGCGGCATCAGCTACCGGCTCACCAACACCACCGTGCGGCTTTACGACGCCGCGCACGATTCGGTTTACTCGAAGAAGGTGACGGGCGCTCCGGACACGTTTGATTCCGATCTGAACGGGCCGGTCTTCGCCCGCTACGTCCGTGTGGGTCTCGAGGAAAAGCAGCGCACCGATCCAAATGACAACATCGAGTGGTACATCGGCTTCCGCGAAGTCGAAGTGTTCGGGCGACCCACGAACAACGTCGGCATCCTCTCCTTCACCGCCTCCACCAACGAAGTTGCCCCCGGCGGCAGCGTCACGCTCTCGTGGACGGTGGACGATGTGCGTCGCGTGGAAATCCATCCCGCCCTCGGCAGCGTTGGCGCGCAGACGGCCCCTTCCGGCGTCGGCAGCATCACGGTCGCGGTGACCAACACGACCGAGTTCATCCTCAT
>JANNEF010000007.1:0-19092 GCA_031378375.1 Verrucomicrobiota bacterium
GGCCAGTCTTTTCGGTCGCCGTCGCTTCGCTCCGGCATCCCTCAAAGACTGGCCGCAGGGCCGGAGCCATTGGTGCTTCTTGGTGCCAGTGTCCTGCTTTGAAAACTACAGAAACTGTCCTGCTTTGCTTTCACCGCGACATCTATTTTGTCGCCTCTCGCCAACTCGGAGGAGTGACCGCGGCGCGCTTCTTTTTGGCGTTTCGTGCTGGGCGGCGGCGGGGTTTGTTGTATTCTCGCGGTCGCATGATTGCCAAAGACTCCGACGCGACGTTGGCGGTGTTCCTCGACCTGGAGAACATCGCGCTCGGCGCGCACGACGCCCATTATCCGATGTTCAACGTCAAGCGGGTGCTTGAACGGCTCCTGCTCAAGGGGCACATCGTCGTCAAGAAGGCTTACTGTGACTTCGATCGCTACAAGGCGTTCAAGCGCGACCTGCACGAGGCCGCCTTCGAGATGATCGAGATTCCCCATCTCCGTCAGTCCGGCAAAAATTCCGCCGACATCCGCATGGTCGTGGACGCGCTGGACCTCTGCTACACCAAGAGCCACATGGATACCTTCGTCATCCTGAGCGGCGACTCGGATTTTTCGCCGCTCGTGAGCAAGCTGCGCGAGAACGCCAAGACCGTCATCGGTGTCGGCGTCAAGAGTTCCTCCTCCGACCTGTTCATCAACAACTGCGATGAATTTATTTACTACGACGATCTGGTGCGCGCGGAGCCGTCGAAAATGCGGCGGCGCGTCTCCACCGCCGCCACCGCGAGTCCTGCCGCCAAGTCCGAGGAGGCCGAAGGCAAAGGCCCGCCTCCCGCGGACGCCATGAATCTCGTGACGGAAACCTACGAGGCACTCACCGAGGGCCGCGAGGGGGACGAGCGCATCTGGGGCTCCATGATCAAACAGGCGATCAAGCGCCGCAACCCCGGCTTCAACGAACGGGCCTATGGTTTCCGTTCGTTCAACGATCTGCTGATCGAGGCGCAGAAGCGCGGTTTGTTGAAACTCGCGCCCGACGAAAAATCCGGCGGTTACATCGTCGAAAGAGTCGAGTAAAGCGCCCGCGCGCTCAGGAAGCCCTTTTCCCGAACGCGCCCACCGCCGCCACCGCCGCTTCACGCGCCACCGTCAGTTCGGTGCGTTCGCGGAGATTCTTGATGCGAGCGACGAGTTCACCGGACGGGGCGCGTTCCAGTTTGACGGTGGCGGCCGCGTGGTTCTCCAGCGCGCGTTTGAATTGTTTGTCCGGCTTGGCGGGCGTCAGGGAAAAATCCACCGCGCAATCAGCGGCGCGCAATTCCTGGATCAACTTCAATGACTCGCGGCGCAAGGATTCATCCTCGATCAGGCAAAACACGTCCAGCGTCGCACCAAACCGGGGCAGCAGGCCGCGCGCTTTGAGCAGTTCCAGCAACACCACATCGCCCATGCCGAAGCCGACGCACGGCAGGTCCGCCTTGCCGCCGCTGATCAGTTTCACCAGATTGTCGTATCGCCCGCCGCCGGCAATGGCGCGGAACTCGCCCTTCTGGTCGAACGCCTCGAAGACGACGCCGGTGTAATAGGCCAGCCCGCGAATCACCGCGTAGTCCACTTTCACAAACTCCGCCAGGCCGCGCGCCGCCAGGTTGTTCAGAATCGTCTCCAACTCGGCGGTGGGCCGGCCTTCCTTGATGAAGGCCGTGACCTCCGCCAGCGAGAAGCCCAACGCCGCAAGCTTCTGCTGGCTTTGCTCGGGTGCCTCGCGTTCCAACTTGTCAATCACCTGGTAAAAATCATAGGCCTTTGCCGCGTCAGTGCAGCGCGCCGCGAAAAATTCCTGCCACGCGTTGCGGCTGCTGAGGCGGATGACGAAATCCGCCGCCGTCAGGCCGAAGGCGCGCAGCGAATCAATCGCCAGAGCGATCAACTCGGCGTCCGCGGCGGGATCGGTTTCGCCGATGAGGTCCGCGTTGAACTGGAAATGTTCGCGCAGCCGCCCCTTCTGCTGGCGCTCGTAGCGGAAGAGTTGAGGGATGGCGAACCACTTGATCGGCTTCTTGTAATTGCGCTCGTGCGCCGCGACGAGGCGGGCGAGTGTGGGCGTCATCTCCGGACGCAGCGCGATGGCGCGGTCGCCCTTGTCGGTGAAATTGTAAAGCTGGCCGACGATTTCCTCGCCGCTCTTGACGGTGTAAAGCTCCAGCGGTTCGAGCGGCGGGCCGTCGTATTCGCGGAAACCGTAACGCCGGGCAACGCCGCGCCAGTGGTCGAAAATGTATTGGCGCGCGTCAGCGCTCCACAAGTCGGGGTGGGGCAGGGGTTCAGGATAGAAGTCGCGGAAACCGGGCAATCGTTCCATAGAAAAAAAAGGGCGCTCGCGGCGAGGAGCCGGGCGCCCCGATAAAGCGGATGGCGGCGGTCAGGGCTTGCCCGGTGGTGTCTTCGGCGCGGACGCGGCGGCGGCGGCCTCGGGCGTGAGCTTGAGCACATCTTCGCGCATGTCCTTGCCGGCTTTGAATTTCACGACCGCGCGCTGGGGGATGGGTACATCCGTGCCGGGTTTGTTGGGATTACGCCCCACGCGGGCCTTGCGAATCTTGACCTCGAAAACTCCGAAATTCCGCAACTCGACCTTCTGCCCTTTGGCCACCGCCTGGGCAATGTAGTCCAAGGTCTTTTGCACCACGTCGAGTACTTGCTGCTGCACCAAGCCGGTTTCTTCGCTGATGCGCATCACCAGGTCACGCTTCGTCATAGACATAAGAGTATCGCTTCGAGCTGCCAACGACCCATTTAACTGCCCCCGGTATATCTTCCGTGACTCAAATGGTCAAGCGCGGAATCGAAGCATTTCGGTCACTTCACCAGCGTCGCCCCACGCTCCTGATATTCGCCGGCGCACATCGCCGGCGAGGGAAAACCACCGTAGTCCGTTGCGAGTGCGTGGAAGAGGTCGTCCACCAGCGCCGTGAAGTGGAAAATGGCGGAGGAAAAATTTGAAGCCCGCCTCAGGCACGAGGCGGGCTTCAGTGTGTAGTTGGGCACAATGGTAGCAGGCTTTCACTACGCCTAGTCTATCGGCGGGCGGGCGAATCGCTTGAGCCTGAACCTCAAGTCTCCGCCGTCGCCGGCATCCGGCGGGTTGCGCCTACGGCTATTCCTTGAGGCGGATGCGGCGGTACTCCATCTGGCCGCGATCGGCTTCGAGACCGATGGGCCCGGTGGGCGGCACCTTGAGCGCGGCCTCCAACACTTCGCCGTTGCAGGTGCAATGCGCCACGCCGTCCTTCACCGTGACCTCGATTTCATTCCAGTCCTGCGCCTTGTATTTCTTGAGTTCCTTGTAAGGGCCGGCCACCGGATAGTCGCGGCATTGCAGTTGGGGCTGACGGATGAAGATGCCGCTGTCGGCGTTTACTGCGGCGCGGAATTCCAGTTTGAGTTGGAAGTCTTTGGGAAACTTCTGCGTCGTCCACAACTGGCGCAGCTTCGGCCCGGCTTCCTCCTGGTGCGGGTTCACCACCAGGATTCCGTCTTTGGCCGTGTAACGACCGTCGCTGCTCGCGGTCTTGCCGTCGAAACTGTTGGTCTTGTAACCCCAACCGGTGAGGTCTTTGCCGTTGAACAGGCTCACGTAGCCGTATTCGGGCTGGAAGTCCGCCGCCGATGCGGTGGCCAAAGCGGCCAGGAGGCCGGCGACACACCCGCCGAGTGAAAGTGTTGTTTTCATAAATTCGATCAAAGTGTTTTCAGGCGCCGCCGTTTACTGCGCTTCATACTCGCCCAACGGACGGATCCAGATGTTCCGAAAGCGAACCGGATTGCCGTGGTTCTGGATCTCCAGCGGCCCTTTGGGCGGATGCGGCTTGGTGTATTTGGCCACTTCCCGATGCTGCACGAAGCCGATGAAATCCTTTTTGTGGTGCAGCGCCACGCCGTTGAGCATCACCGTCACATTCGCGGGCTTCGTGAGTTTGCCCTCGGCGTCCCAGCGCGCGGTCTCGAACAGAATGTCATAAGTCTGCCACGCGCCCGGCTTGCGCGAGACGTTGGCCAGCGGTGGATACTGGCCGTACATCGCGCCCACGGTGCCGTCCGCGTAGGTCGGATTCTGGTAACAATCCAGCACCTGCACTTCATAGCGGCCAAAGATGATGAGGCCGCTGTTGCCGCGCTCCTGGCTGTTGCCCTTGGCGACGGCCGGGGTGGCGAACTCCAGGTGGAGTTGGAAATCCCCGAACTGTTCGCGCGTCTGGAGGCCGCCCTTGCCGGCGACTTCCATGTAACCGTTTTCAATCTTCCACGGCGCCTTGTCGTCGCCCTTCCACTGGGCAAGGTCCGTGCCGTTGAAGAGCACCACGGCGTCGGACGGCGCGGGCGCGGCGTCGCTGAACGCGGCACCGGGCGTGACCACGCGCGGCTGCGGGCGCTCGGCGTCATGCACGCGCCATTTCTGGCCGGGCAACAGTGGGGTGTCGGTGTAGCCGACCTTTGATTGGTCGGCGGCGAACGAGTTCGCGGCCAGAAGCACGGCGGCGGCGAACGTGGTGAGATTCAGGCGAAGGAATTGTGTTGTCATGGGCCGGGAGTCTTGCCACGCCCCCGCGAAAAGGCAAGCGGGGTTTGACAGTTGAGCCGGCGGCGAGTCGGAGCGGTGGCAGCAGGTCCGCGCAAATTGCCTTGGCCGCCAACCCTGCGTGTCCTTATCCTCCGCGCGCAGTTAATCATGACAAACATTTCCATTGGCACGAGTTCGTTGTCCGCCAGTCGGCTGGCCTACGGTTGCTGGCGCATCGCCGGTTCCTGGGACCCGGCGGAAGTCACCGCCCAGTCCGAGGCGGAGGGCCGTCGCGCCGTGCTCGCGGCGTACGAGGCGGGTTTCACGCTGTTCGATCACGCGGACATTTATTGCGATGGCATGGGCGAAAAGATTTTCGGCCAGGTGTTGAAGGAGCATCCGGCCATGCGCGCCCGTGTGGTCATCGCGAGCAAGTGCGGCATCCGCAAGTCCGGCGACCCGCGCCCGGACGCGCCGTATCGCTACGACTTCTCGGCGGATTACATCATCCGCTCCTGCGAAGGTTCGCTCCAGCGGCTGGGCGTGGAGACGATTGACCTCTACCAACTGCACCGGCCCGATTACCTCATGGACCCGGCGGAGATCGCGGGCGCGTTCGCCACCCTGAAACAGGCGGGCAAGGTGCGCGAGTTCGGTGTGAGCAACTGCCGCCCGTCGCAGGTTGCGGCCTTGCAGGCGGCCTGCCCGATGCGGCTCGCGGTGAATCAGGTGGAGATCAGTCTGGCGAACCTGAGCGCCTTCGAGGACGGAACGCTCGACCAATGTCTGGCGCAGAAACTCACGCCGATGGCTTGGAGTCCGCTCGCGGGCGGATTGCTGGGCAACGGCGCGCACCGGCTGTTGCCCTCGCAGGAAGGCTACGACACCGACGCCATCGTGAAGGCGCTGGACGCGCTGGCCAAGGCGCGTGGCGTTTCGCGCGTCGTCGTCGCCCTGGCGTGGCTGTTGCGGCATCCCGCCGGCCTCGTGCCCATCATCGGCTCGGCGCAGCCGGAGCACATCCGCGAAGCCGCGCGCGCCGAGGCGCTGGAGCTGTCGCGCGAGGAGTGGTATCGGCTGCTGGTCGTGGCGCGCGGCGCGACGCTGCCTTGATCTCCATCGGAGTTTTCAATCCCCCATCGTATGCCCACGCCCGCGCAACTCGGTTATCGGATGCCCGCCGAATGGGAGCCGCACGCGGGCACCTGGTTCACCTGGCCGCGCCCCGAGGGCATCAGCTTCCCCGACAAATACGACACGGTGCCACCGGTGTATGCGGAGTTGATTCGCCAGCTTGTCCAGGTGGAGGAAGTGAACATCAACGTGTGGCACGCGCCGATGGAGGCGTGGGTGCGCGAGCTGTTGAGCAAGCACGGCGCGCCGCTGGAGCGCGTGCGCTTCCATCACTTCCCCGCCTACGAGCCGTGGTGCCGCGATCACGGGCCGATCTTTCTCACACGCGACGCCGGCGGGCGGCGCGAGCGAGCGATTGTGGACTGGGGCTACAACGCCTGGGGCAACAAGTATCCGCCGTTCGATCTGGACGACGCGATCCCGCAGCACGTCGCGAAGTTGCGCGGGCTGCCGCTGTTCTCGCCGGGCATTGTGATGGAGGGCGGCTCGATTGAAGTCAACGGACGTGGCACGCTGATCACCACCGAGGCGTGCTTGTTGAACCCCAACCGCAATCCGCATCTGGGCAAGGCGGAGATCGAACAACATCTGCGCGATTTCCTGGGCGTGACCAACGTGCTCTGGCTCGGCGACGGCATCGTGGGTGACGACACCGACGGGCACATTGACGATCTGGTGCGCTTCGTAAATCCGACGACCGTGGTGACGGTGGTGGAGGAAGACCCCGCGGATGCGAATTATCAAATCCTCCAGGACAACCTGCATCGTCTGCAGAAGCTGTGCGATCAGGACGGCCAGCCGCTGCACATCGTGGAACTGCCGATGCCGGGCGTGGTCGAATACGATGGCCAGCGGTTGCCGGCGAGCTACGCGAATTTCTATCTCGCCAACGAGCGGGTGTTGTTACCGACGTTCCGGCACGCGAACGACGCGAAGGCCGCGGCGATTCTGCAACGGGTGTTCCCGGATCGCCGCGTGGTGGGGATTGATTCGACGGAGTTGATCTGGGGGCTGGGCTCGTTTCATTGCATCAGCCAGCAGGAGCCGGCGTGAGGCCCGTCTTCCCCGCACAGTTCCATGGTTGCCCTTCGCGCAGTCCTTGAGTAGGCTTTTCCCACTATGGCACTTGATGACATTCTACTCGAAGCGGAAGAGAAAATGACGAAGACCGAGGAGGTGGTGCAGCACGAGTTTTCCGGCGTGCGCACCGGCAAGGCTTCCCCCTCGCTCGTGGAAAACATTCTCGTGGAAGTTTACGGCTCGCAGATGCGCATCCGCGAACTGGCCGGCATCACCACGCCGGAGGCGCGCATGTTGGTGGTCCAGCCGTGGGACGCCACCGCGCTCCACCCCATCGAGAAGGCGATTCAGAAAGCCAACCTCGGCCTCAACCCGACGGTGCAGGGGAAGCTAATCCGCATCGTGCTGCCGGACTTGAGCGAGGAGCGGCGGCAGGAGTTCGTGAAGGTTGTCCACAAGATGGCGGAAAGCGGCCGCGTGGCCGTGCGGCATGTCCGCCGCGACGCCATCGAGCACATCAAGAAGGAACTCAAGGCCGGCTCGCTGACCGAAGACGACCAGGAGCATGGCGAGAAGGAAGTCCAGAAATTGACCGACCAATACATCGGCAAGATTGACGCGCACCTGGCCCACAAGGAAAAAGAAATCATGACGGTGTGACGGGGCGGCCGGGCGGGCGGGAAAGTGGGAGAGTGAGCGGGTGAGCGCTTCGCCGCGTGGTGGGCGGCTTGTTTGCAGGATCTACTTCCGACCACGTCCGCGTGCCAGATCCGACAGGGGTCGCAACCGCCACAACAGCACCAGCCCCCCTCCGACTCCGAATAGGGCGAGGGCTGACGGCTCCGGCACGACCGTAAACTCCACCATGAGCAGCGGCGCGCGGAACGGGTCTTCACTCGACGCAAACCGTCGCGCGGTGAAATTGCCCGTCTCGTCCTGCGTCAGCAGCATCCAGCCAAAATTACCCGCGGGATCGGCCAGCCAGCCTTGCGCATCGGCAAGCATCGCCGGAGTGGAGGCGAATGTGTACGGCGAAAAATCCAGGCCGTAGATGTAACTTTCCCCGCTGGCGGCCGCGGCAAAATCAATCTCCGCCACGCCGCCGGGCGCGGCCCACTCCTCGGATGTCAGCGCGAAACGATGCGTCCAGTTGGCCTCGCCGAACCTGGCGGGCGCGCCCAGCACGGGCGGATTGCCGCTCTGGTTGCCTTCGCCCCAGTCGCGCAGCATCCGGTGCAGCGCGAAGTTCGACGGCGTGAATCCGTCCACCGGCTGCTTCACCACATCCAGCGTCAGGGTCACGCCCGTGATCAAGGCGTTGGCCGGAACCTGGGCCGCGAGATCAAACTTCAGCAACCCGCGGTTGGTCGTGTAATTCTGCGTGGTGCCGGAGTTGAAAAATTCCTGGCCGCCCAGGTTGTTGTCGGGAAAACGTTCCATCAACGTGGTGTCGGCGGACGGTGTGAGGAAGAACGTCCCGGCGCGGGCGGTGGCGAAGCTCAAAAGCCAAAGCTCAACGCTCAAGAGAAACATCAAGCTCCAAGCTGAAACCGCGCGCGCCCGTCGTCCTTGGAGCTTGAAGCTTGGGCTTTGGTGCTTCGCTCGGGCTTTGTGCTTGGTGCTTTGATTTTTCACACCACATCCACCTCTCCCATGATCGGCGTCCCATCCACCGAGGAATTGTTCGCCATCATCTGTGCGCCCAGTTCCGGCTCCGTCGCGTAGCCGGGAATGATGTTGCTGACCTGGGTTGGCGTGGCGTCGAGATGTTCGCGAATGATCTCGCCGAGCACGGAGCGGTAATCCACCGCGCGCGACAAATACCGGCCGGCCACGCCGAACATCGATCCGCTGCCGCCCGTGACCCACGGGATCGTGTCGCCGGGCGCGCCCGCGATGAGGCCGGATCGGCGGACGCCGTTGGTGCCCTTGACGTAGGCATTCTCCGGCCCGCTGTAACCTTTCACGCCGCCGCCCGCGACCCACATCAAACCGGCCTCGGCGTGGTCGGTGCCGTTGTTGGAATTTTGAATCGTCGTGCGGCCAAACTCGGTGAGCGTCACGACGCAGAGATTGTTCCAGGCGACCTTGTCGGCCTCGCTGCCGCTGAAGTACTGGCGCAGCGCGTAGATCGCCCAGGCGATGCGCTTTTGCAAATCCGCGTGATCGCCGGTGACGCCGCCCTGGTTGTTGTGCGTGTCGAAGCCGCTCATCTCCACACCCGCGATGACGGCGTCGGTCTTGTTCAGGATGAGCGCGGCGGCTTTCAGTCCCTGGAAGAAACCGTAGGCACCGTTGTCCACGACGTTCGTGGCGGCGGTGCCAAGCCCGTTCTTCATGCCGGTGGTCGGGAAGAGATAAAAGCCCGTGGCCGGATCGGTGAAGGTGTTGTCCGCCTCGTCGAAATGGATCGTCGAAAACAGATTCAACGTGTTGACGAGGTTTTCGTGTTGCAGAGTGAGGAGGCCGCGGCTGCGCTTGTCGGCGAAACCGACATTGTTGCCCGCGAGGATGGAGTTCATCAGCTTTTGATCGGCGGTGGGCGAGGGCGTGCCGAGCAGGTCGTAGCGCGTCGGATCGGAGAGGTTCGTCACCGCCAGTTGCGAGCCTTGCAGGCTGGTGGGCAGGCTGGAGGCGATGCTGATGCCGGCGAGCGGATTGGTGGCGTAGAGGCCGGACTCCAGCAGCGTGCGGTAGAAGACGCCTTCGCGCACGACGCTGTTGGGTTCGCCCGTCTCCCAATACGCCTGCGAATCGAAGTGCGAGCGCGACTGCCTGGGATAGCCGACGCGGTGGACCATCGCCAGGTCGCCCGCGTTGTAAACCGGCGCGAGAAACCGCAACGACGGATGCAGCGCGCTGAAGCCGTTGCCCAGCCGGATGGCGTTCGCATAACTGAACTGGTTCCCGCTGGCGGTGGGGAAGTCGCACGCGCCTGCTGTGGCGTAATTCGTCGCGGCGTCCGGCGGGATGAAGAGGTTTGGCCGGTTCGTGTTGTTGTAGGAGGGATCCAAGATCGGGATGCACGAGTTGAGCGCGTCATTGGCGCCGCGCAGGAAGATGAACAGCAGCTTTTTCCCGTTGCGTCCGAGATTGTTCTCGGCCAGCGCGCGCCGCGCGAATGGCGGCACTTGCGTGAGCGCCGCCAGTCCGAGCGCCGCGCCGCCGCGCAGCGTGCGGGCGAGGAAATCGCGGCGCGTGATGGTGTTGATGCAGGGGAGCGAGTGTGTCGGGAACGGGGAAGAAAGATTGGTTTTCATAAATTCGTAGTGCGTGGTGCGTGATTTGAATTCGGGAAATTGATTACTGGTTACTGGCTCACTGCTCGTGGAACCGTTGCAGGCTCATCAACATCGCCACCAGTCCGCGCACGCGGTTGTCGTAGGCGCTGCCGCTGGCGTTGCTGATCGTCAGGCCGCTGAACAGCGAGGGGCTGTTGCCGGTGTCGTCGGTGTTGAGATAGTTCAAGGCGATGTGGCGATACGCATCCAGGCTCGCGCGGCCCTCGCCGGGGAAGAGGAGACCGAGGAACAAATCCGCCACCTTGCCCGCGTCGTGCTGGTCGGCCACGACGGGCAGGCGGAGCAGCAGTAGGCGCACGGGATCGGTGACGTTGCTGAGGAGCGAAGTGTTCTGGTCGTTCTTGCTGGTCGAGCCGGTGCCCGCCGCCGGTTTGCACAGCGAACTGATGAACCGGATGCGCTCGGCCAGCGAACCGGCGTCCACCCAGCCGCTGGCGTTTTCGGGATAGCCATCCGGCGCTTCGCGGTTGAACAGCGACATGCCGCCGATGCGCATGAGCGCGGACGCGTTGCCCTGCGACCGGGCATCGCCTCCCTGGCTGAACGTCAGCCCGTAACCGTCCGTGTAGGCGAGCCAGGTGCCGTGGTTGCCGGTGCCGTTGGTGCTCTGGCGGAGGGCGCGGATGGCGCTGGCGCAGAATTCCAGCGGCGTCTTGACCTTGTGCGCGTTGCCCCCGTGACCACGAAACAGCGCGGAGTTGAAGATGGCCGTCAGCACGGGCCGCATCTGGCCCTTGGGACTCGCGCCCTCCCACGCGGCCATGCAGGCGCGCACCAGGTCTTCCTCCGGCGTCGTCGCGGCGTCCGTGAAGTTGTAGCCCGTCGCGAAACCATCATGCACGAAGAGCCGGCACAACTTCACGCTCATGTATTCCTGCGTGAACGGCAGATCCGCCAGATGCGTGATGATGTCGTAGCCGTCCACGATGCCGTTGGTCGTCGTGCGGGCCGGGATGACCAACTCGTAGAGGCCAGCCGTCGCGTTGGCTCCGTAAGTCTTCGTCGTGTACGGCGGGCCGAAGCGCGCCGGCACCGTCTTGCCGGGGAAGATCGTCTTCGCGCCGGTGGCGTGCCGGTTGAACATGAAATTCATCGCCCACACTCCGACGAGGTTTGTGAAAGCGTTCGGCCCCGCCGGGTCAATCTTCACCGTGGACTGCGGCGCGAAGGGGTTCAGCGCATTGGTCGCGTTGACCAACTGCACCGTCCATCCCGTCCAGCACGGCGCCATCGCCACGATGTCCGTCTGGTCGTAGCCGTTGTCCACGCCCACCGTGAACAATTCCAGCAACTCGCGGCTGAAATTCTCGTTGGGAATGTTCGGTGGGTTGCCGCGGCTCGTCGCCGTGTCCAGGTAAGTGATCATCGCCGGACTCTCCGCGCTGATGCGCAGCATGTCGTAAAACGTCCAGTTGGTGCGCAGCATCGCCTCGCGCCAGCGCGACACCTCGCGCCATTCCCATTCGCACGCCGCCCGCTGCGGGAAGCCGTCCCGATACTGCGCCCCGATGAAGAAGTTTGCGCTCTTGCCCATCCAGGTGACGAAATGATTCTCCCAGAACTGCGTCAGCACCTCGTGCAACTGGCGATCTGCGAACACCGCGTTGAGCGCCAGCCACGCCTGGATGTCCGTCGTGGATGCCGTGCCGGGTCCGCTGTTAATCGCGAGCGAACCGGGGATGGGATTGGTCGCCGTGCCGAAGCGCGACTGGATGAACGCGATGTTCGTGTGCGCCAGCCCCGCGCGCTCCGTGATCGTTTCCGGGGCCGACTGTTCGGCGATCCACGCGGCGGCGGAATTGTTGCCGGAGTTCTGCCACAGCCGGTCGAGCAACTCCGGCGTCGGACCGTAACCGAGTTTGTTCAACACCGTCGCGGTGAGCAGCGCGTTGCTGCCGAGGGGTTGCACTTCCAGACGGTGAAAGGCGTTGCCGGCGGGCGCGGACGCAGTCCAGGTGAGATTCGAGAAGACGCCGCTCACGTCCTCGATCCACGGTGCGCCCAGCGGTTCGCTTCGGAGCATTCTCAGCACGTCGGCGGACGGATACGGCGTGAAGCTGAGGCGGTGTTGCGCGTTGGAAGCGGGACCGCCCGTCAGCGTTGGCGCGGCGGGATCGGTGTAACCATCCGCCAGCGCGGGGAGCGTTGTCAGAAGTCCGACGCCAAGGAAAAGACCGAAGTTTGAAGTGTTCATGCGTTGTTTGGGAGACCCTTCGCCACGTCGCGGTCTCATGGGAGAATAGTCGGAACGACGGCGGTGAAAGTTACAAAGTATTTTTCGCGACGGCGCGAAAAGAAATTCTCCGCCGCGCCCGGTCAGCCGCCGTTGTCGCCGCACAGGAACACGCCCTCCTCGCCGGAAGCCGCGATCGCCTCCGTCAACACCGACAGACCGTGTTGCTTCAACCACTGTCGCGCCCGCTCCGGCGTATAACGATACGAAAAGAAAAGACGCATCACGTCCCCGGCGTGAAACGCAAACACCTCATCCGCCACGCGCAGCGTGCGGTCGCGCTGGAAGTGGAAACGGGCCGTCACCCGCAACAAGTCCGCGCCGGAAGGGCAGGGGTCAACCGTCCACGTCACCGCGCCGTCCGTGCGCTCCACGCCCAGGTCCAGCAGGAACGTCAACAGCCACTCCGTCGTCAGCGCATTGTCATACTGTGGCAGGATGCGGCGCACGCCCGCGGCGTAATCGTCGCCGGGCGCAAGGTTTGCGCTGAACAACAGAAAATCCCCGGGCCGCAGCAGTTGGCGCAACTTCGGCAGGATGACCTGCGGCTCGAAGTTGGGAATCATCCCGAAGAAAGTGATCAACCGCGTCGCCGTCGGCGGGCAGATTTGCGCGAACACTTCCGGCAGATCCTCCGCCGTCAACAAATCGCCGACCAGCGCCGTGCCCGGAGGCCCGCCCAAAACCGCCGTCACGGTTTGGCCCGCCACGAGCACCATCGCCGTGCCCACGTCCACGGGCGTGTAGCTGATGTCCCGGCCGGCGTCCTTGAACCGCCGCAACAGCCGCGCGTCCTTCTGGCCACCGCCGCAGCCCAGGCCGATGACATGCACGCGCGGCGCGGCGAGGCGCGCGACGGCGGCGGCGAAGCCCGCGTCATAAGTGGCCGCGCAACCCGGATCGGTGCGAGCCGGGGAATGGGCCTCGTGCAGGGCGAGCCATTGCTGCGTCTGCTTGTGGCTGTCGTAATGAAATTTGTGGTTCACCTGGCGCCGGCGCAGCGACGCGCGCAAGGCGGCCTGGACTTGCTCCGGGAACTGGCTGGCGTGGATGGTCAGGTTGACGGTCGTGGACATCGGCTACTCTTTGAGGCAAACGCGCGGTGAACACAAGGCGAAGCGTTCGGCGTCGCGTTGTTCCAGATGGAAGCGGCTGGATGGAATTGCGGTAGTGGGATGAATGACCGCCCCCCCCCGGGGGGGGAGGGGTGAGGGCGGTCGGCACTCCAATTCTCGCAGCCTTCCCCCCCTCATTTCACCGGTTACAGCGAGGAACTTTCCCGATGGTCAAACCGGCTCGGCCCACTTGCCATGCTCGCGGATGAGGTCCACCAAACGATCCACGGCGTCGGCTTCGGGGATGTTGAACTTGATGGGGGTCTTGCCGACGTAGAGATTGATTTTTCCGGGAGCACCGCCGACGTAGCCGAAGTCGGCATCGGCCATTTCGCCGGGACCGTTCACGATGCAACCCATGATGGCGATCTTCACGCCCTTGAGATGTTCGGTGCGGGACTTGATGCGGGCGGTGACGGTCTGGAGGTTGAACAGCGTGCGGCCACAACTGGGACAGGCGACGTAATCAGTCTTGAACGAACGGCAGCCCGCGGCTTGCAGGATGTTGTAGGCCAGCCGCAGGGACATGCCCGCGCCGGGTTCGCCGCGCACGAGGATCGCGTCGCCGATGCCATCAGCAAGCAGGGAGCCGATGACGACGGACGCGCGCAGGAGGGCGATTTTCGGCTCCAGGGGAACGGCGTCGAAGGCGAGACAATCTTTTAGCAGGATGGGGTTGCGGCGGCCCAGGTGCTTGAGGCGCATCGCGAGGAGCCGGAAGGCGGTGACGACCGGGAGGTTCACGCCATCACGAACGGTGACCAGTTGCGTGTCGCAGTTGATCGAGAAGTCCCGGGTGGGATCAATCTCGTGGATGTTCAGATCCTCATACACCGCCTCGGGCCGCACGTCGTCCTTCGGGCGAAGCTTGTGCGCGACCTTGTCCCAGGTGTCGCGGGTGACGACCACGCGAACGGTTTGCTCGCCGCCGCAGCGCGTGCCGTCGAGGCCGAGTTCGATCTCCGGCGTGGAGCGGCGCTCGTAGTGGAATGGGTCGAAGGGGAAGGTAGCAGCCGATGTAAGGAGGCTCTGTTCTTTTCCCGTCGCAGCCGGAGAGGTGAGCCTCCTCACGTCGGCTGCTACGGTGAGGTGGAGAACTTGCGCCAGCAAATCGCGGCAGACTTCGATCTCGCGCGGGCTGTCCTCCGTGAGCGAGACCCGGATGGTGTCGCCCAGACCGTCGCACAGCAGGGAGCCGATGCCGATGGCGCTCTTGATGCGACCGTCCTCGCCTTCACCGGCCTCGGTGACGCCGAGATGGACGGGGTAGTTCCAGTCCGCGCCTTCCTGTTCGAGCCGCGCCACGAGCAGGCGGTAGCACTCGATCATGACTTTCGGGTTGGACGACTTCATCGAGAACTTTAAGTTGTGGAAATCGTGCGCACGGGCGATGCGGGCGAATTCGAGCGCGCTCTCAACCATGCCCAGCGGGGTGTCGCCGTAGCGGTTCATGATGCGATCGGAGAGCGAGCCGTGGTTCGTGCCGATGCGCAGGGCGCGGCCAAGTTCCTGGCAAAGCTTCACGAGGGGCGTGAACTTTTCCTCGATGCGCCGCAACTCGGCGCCGTACTGGTCGTCGGTGTATTCCTTGACGGCGAACTTCTTCGAGTCCGCGTAGTTGCCGGGGTTGATGCGAACCATCTCGACCCAGCGGGCGGCTTCCATCGCGGCGTCGGGCTTGAAGTGGATGTCGGCGACGATGGGGACATAACAACCACGGGCGCGCAGCTCCGCAACGATGTTCCGCAGGTTCGCCGCGTCCTTCACCGTGGGCGCGGTGATGCGGACGATCTGGCAGCCGACGGCGACAAGGTCGAGGGTTTGCCTGACGGACTCGGCGGTGTCCATCGTGTCGCAGGTGATCATGGACTGGACGACGACCGGATGGCCGCCGCCGATGATAACGCCGCCACGCGCGGAATCGCCGACGGTGACTTCGCGCGTCAGACGCCGACGATGGATGAACGGAGACTCACAGTAACGCATGGCTTGGGCGCGTGAGTTACTTGGGCGGAAGCGGAGCCGGTTCGGACTTGGGAGTGAATTTCATTTCCGCCGGGGTTCGGTCTTTCTGCCGGCTCCACGGCAAGTCCTGCACGTCGTAGAAGGTCACGTAGAGCATGTAGGCAATGAGCACGGCGGCGCAGGAGGTCTGGACGATGTTGAGCAGTCGCGCGCTGACGGGCTTGCGGCGGATGCCCTCGACGAGGGCGAGCGTGATGTGCCCGCCGTCGAGCACGGGGATGGGCAGCAGATTGAGCAAGGCGAGGTTGACGTTCATGATGACGCTGAACCACAGCGCCAGCCGCCAACCCTGCTCACTCTCGAAGAGCACGTAATAGATGTTCAGGATTTTCACCGCGCCGCTGAGGTGCTGCGGTTTGATGTCGGACTTGGGCGAGAACAGCGCGCCGAAGGTGCTTACCATCGCATCCACGCTGCCGCGCACCTGCTCGATGACGCCCGGATGGGCAATGGCAATCTTGCCGCCGGACGTGTCCCATTGAATGCCGATGCGGGCACGTCCGTTGGTGACGCCGACGGGGATTTCCGGTTGCAGCGCAACTTCAAAAGGCTTGTTGTCGCGCAGTCCGCGGAGCGTGAGTTTCTCGCCCGGATGTTTCTCGATGTAATCGCCCAGGCCGGCGGGGTGAAAGAGTTTCGTGCCGTTGACTTCAAGCACTTCGTCGAGGCGCCTCAGCCCGACGCGCGACGCCGGACTGTTGCTGACCACGTCGCTGATGACGGGCGTGTGGGCGGGGCTGATGAGGATCTGGCGAAGGCTTTTGCGCTGCCACGCTTTGGTGCTCTCCTTGATGGGCACGGGATGAAATTCGAGCACTTCACCGCCGCGCTGGACTTTGATCGGGATGGATGTCCCCTCGCTGCGCACGACGCGCCACGTCACGCTCGCGCCCATGCCGCCGAATTTGGTGACGGGTTTGCCGTCCACTTCGAGGATGCGATCTCCCGCGCGCAAGCCGGCCTTCTCCGCCGGGGAATTCCTGTCCACGTCGCCAATCACCGTGGTGGTCTCCGACTCGCTGACGGGACGGCCCACCATCCAGACGAGGACGGCGAAGACGATGGCCAGACCGAAACTGAACAACGGCCCGGCGAAGGCGACGATGATTTTATCGAGCGCCGAGATCTGCGGCAGCTCCTCGTGCGGCTTGTCGCTCTTGCCCTCGATGGCTTCCATCGGCGCCATCTGCGGCAGCGAGACGTAGCCGCCGGCGGGGATGGTGCCCAGGACGTATTCAATGCCGTTGATCTCCGTTTTCCAAATCGGTTTGCCAAACCAGATGGCGAAGCGCTCGATCTTCAACCCGCGCCAGCGCGCCGCCAGGAAATGCCCCAGCTCGTGGACAAAAATCAGCACGTTGAAGAGCACGAGCACTTCGACGACGATGAAAAGTATTTTCAAAATATGCATAATTCTGCAAACCCCGTAAGCCAGACCCGTGCCCGAATATAGCGGGCGTTTCCGCGCTGGCAATGGCGGAGTCGGGGCACCCCGGAACGCCTGTCGCGCGCGGCGACGTTCAAGCGGAGCAACCCCGCGCCGCCTCCCCGCGCGCCCACGCATCCGCCGCCAATATTTGTTCCAGCGTCGGATGGCTTGTCACCTCATGCCGCTCCATCGTGCGCGCGACGGTCGTGCTGATTTGCTCAAAGCCGATGCGCCGGCCACAAAACGCCTCCACGGCGACCTCGTTGGCGGCGTTGAGCACGGCGGGCAGCGTGCCGCCCACCTCACCGGCGCGGCGGGCCAGTTGCAACGCGGGGAACCGCTCGTGGTCCGGCTCCTCGAAAGTGAGGCTTCCGTATTTGGCGAGGTTCGTCGCCACGCGCTGATTAGCCGCGCGCTCCGGATACGTCAGCGCGTATTGAATCGGCAGGCACATGTCCGGCGTGGACAGTTGCGCCAGAATCGAGCCGTCCACGAACTCGACCATCGAATGCACCACGCTCTGCGGATGCACCACCACGCTCACGCGGTCCATCCCGATGTTGAACAGCCAGCGCGCCTCGATCATCTCCAGCCCCTTGTTGAACAACGTCGCCGAATCAATCGTGATCTTCCGCCCCATCACCCATGACGGATGCTTGAGCGCGCGTTCGACCGTGATGCCGGCGAACTCCTCCTTCGGGGTGCTGCGAAAGGGACCGCCGGACGCCGTGAGCCACAGGCGGCGCACCGAACTCGCGGGCTTGCCGTCCAGACACTGGAAGATTGCCGAGTGTTCGCTGTCCACCGCCAGCACGCGCACGCCGTGGCGCTCGGCCTCGCGCATCACGATTTCGCCCGCCATCACAAGGATTTCCTTGGACGCGACCGCGATGTCCTTGCCCGCGCGGATGGCCGCGAGCGCCGGTTGCAAGCCCGCCGTGCCGACGATGGCGATGAGCACGATGTCGGCCGCGGGCAGCGTGGCGAGGTGCATCAAGCCGTCCGCGCCGGAGAAAACTTTCGTCGAAGTGCCGAGCGCCGAGCGCAACGCGGCGGCCTTCTCCGGGTCGGCGATGGAGATGGCTTCGGGCCGATGCTGGCGCGTTTGTTCGAGCAACAACTCCACGTTGCTGCCCGCCGCCAGGCCGAGCAGGCGGATTTGCTCCGGCAAATCCACCGCCACCTTGACGGTGCTGGTGCCGATGGAACCGGTGCTGCCCAGGAGAACCACGTTTTTCATGTCAGATCAAAGTTCGTTGCCCGCCCAGCCTGCAAAATTCTTCAACTCGACGCCAGCCAATCCGCGCCCCCGCTTCCCCCGCCCTTCGCGGCCACGCCGGCGGCTACTTCACCACCGGAGTTGCCGCCAGCCGGAGCGTGACCCGCACTGGCGAGTTCAACGGCGGCAGGCCCGTCTTGTTGACCGTCCAGTTGTCGTCGTTCCCGCGGTCGGGACGCGGATTGTTGACCAAGGCATCCGGGTCGGTAATGAGGGACACGATGGATCCATCTCGCTGCGCAGCGAAGCCACCGTCGAGCAAACGCGAGCCGTTGTAAACCCAGTCGCCCCGGCTCATCGCGGACTTGGTGCGGCGGTTGTAAACCAGTTCCTCGGCGCGGCGACGCATTTGTCTTCTGCCGATGGTCCAAGTCACTTCGATGGTGACAGTATCACCAGGGAGCAGTTGCCGCGGGCCTTCGGGAAACGAGTTGGTGCCCGCGCCAATCGCCCCAAGCAGCAACATGGCAACGTGAAGGTGATGTGGCTGGGCATCCGTGCGCAACAGGCTCTCATGCGTCTTGCCGGTGGAAGTCACGACCAGATACTCGATGGTGGCTTCGTTCATGTGCATGACCGCGGGAAAGCTGACTGTCCTTTCACGTTTGTCCAGGCGCACCAAGCCGATCTCGAATTGCCCCGGCCCGACGGACTTGATCAGCAAATTGGTGGACGGAACGTCCGGCGCGACCGGCAGTCCCGGCGTTTCTTGCGCCACCAGGCTGAGACCGGCCAAACGCATCGCAAGGAAACTGCCGCACGCGAGGCGGGCAAATGAATCCGTCAGCAAAGTGAGCATGGGATGATGGGCGGCGCGTTCACCTAAACACGATTGGGAAACCTGTGCCGAAGTCAAGTTCGTGGCACCAGAATGCCGCGTAGTTTTCAAAGCAGGACTTTTTTGTAGTTAGCAAAGCAGGACGAACTTATTTCGGACGATTTGTGAACAAGAGGGCGGGTTTGAGGTTTTTGTCTGGCTCGGCAGCCAGGACGGATTGGTGGCCTGAAGGATG
>JANNEF010000009.1:0-2500 GCA_031378375.1 Verrucomicrobiota bacterium
AAGCGATGAAGATGCAGACCACGCTTTACGCCGCCGCCGACGGCGTGGTGCATGAAATTCCCGTGAAGGTGGGCGAGACCGTCGAGAGCAAGGATCTGCTCTTGCGGTTGCGGGCATAGCGCAGGGATGCCTCCACAAAAAGCGCCTGTAACCAAACGCGCGCCGGGCCGGTCAGCATCAGGTGGAACGTGCAAGTGAACGCCAGTACGCTTGCGACCGACCACGAGCAATGAAATCAAGCGATCCAATGAGCCGGCTGCTTCGCGCCGCTGCGGGTGCCCCGCGCTCCGCGCTCCGCACGACGCCGTTGAGCGTGCAAACCGCCGCGCTGGCGGGCTGGCGCCGCGCGCAGGCTGGCGAGGATTTGTTCAGCCTGCTGCCGCTGTTTCGGCAAGGCCTGGCATTCGCCTGCACGCTGCTGTTGGTCAGCCTCGCGCTGGGATATCACGGCCTGCTGGATGAATCTTCCGACGATCTGGCCGTGCTCGACCCGGCCATCGAACTGGAAACGCTGCCATGAACCGGCTGACTCGCGGCAAGGTCATCCTGTATTTGACGGCGATCTTTCTGGCGGGAGCGGGCGCGGGTGCGGTGGGCGGCTACACGGTGGCCCGGCACAAAAATTCCCGCCCGGCACAACGGACGGACGTGGCCAGCCAGATCCGCGCCCGACTGCAAGAACGATTGGAATTGACGCCGGAACAGTTGGAGAAAATTGACCCGTTCATTCAGCAGCGTTGCGCCAATTACAAAACGATGCAGCGTTGCCAGACGGAGGAGATGACCCGGATCGTGGAGAAGTTCAACCGGCAGGTCGCCGGCATCCTGACGCTGGAGCAGAACCGGAAGTTCGCGGCGATGGAGCGCGAGCGGCAGGAGCGCACGGGCCGGCACGGCAAGCGCCAGACCGACAGGAAACCGGTCAAGGCTGAAAAGGATTGAGCAGGCGCGTGCGCTGCTGGTTCGGCGCCTCCACCGCTTCCCAGTCGAGAAAGTAGGAGCCTGTCTTCCCTTGTATCTCGCGCATCAGCCGGCTGCGGGCGTGGGCGCGGGAGTTGCCCGGCGGTTCGATCTTGGCCTGCGCCAGGGCCGCCGGCTCCCAGTAGCCGTCGCGGTCGGCCAGGGCCAGGCCGAGGCCGCGTTCCGGGGCGATGTGATGAAACTCCAGATCCTGCGCTTCCAGCCACGGGTGACCCCACTCCAGCCCTTCGCTCTGACAAAACTCGCGCAGCAGAAATTCCTTGCTCACCCAATCAAGCACGCCAACGAGCGAAGACGTGTCTGACGCCAGCGCCGCCAGCACGCGGCCCCACAAGTCTAGCACCGCGTCCGTCTCGGCATCGCGGCCGCCGAAAAGTTCCCGCGCTTTGTCCCGGTAAACCCCGAGCAACTCGACCGCGTCCGCCATGCGCCCGTTCGCCAGCGGCACGCGCCACGGTGGCGTCAGCGTGCGCGAGAGCGAGCGCAGCACCGTCACCGCGTCGTTCAGGGCAATGTCGGGCATCGCGTCGGCATCGAGCAAGTCGAGGACAAGCCGCGTCGTGCCGATCTTCAGGAAGAGCGTCGCCGGCAGCACGTTGCTGTCGCCGTGGATGAGGTGCAGCCGGCGGAACTGGCGCGGGTCGGCCAGCGGTTCGTCCCGCGTGTTGATGATGGCGCGGTTATGCTGCACCCACTCGAAGAAATCGTTCTGGATGTAGTCGGCGCGCTGGCTGATTTGAAACACCGCTGCCTCCCCGTGCGCCGCCGGTTCGGGGCGAAACCGCCCCGGCTGGACGGAGCCGACGCGGCCCGCCCCCGTGTAGAGCACGCGCAACGTGAGGAAGGCCAGCAGCGAAAGCACGTTCTTCTCGTGCAACGGCGCTTTGCGGTCGAGGGAAAAGTTCTCGTGGCAGCCGAAGGTTGCGCCGCTGTGATGGTCCACGTTGTTGCGGATGAAACTGACCTCGTTCTCAAGGTTCAGCGCGCGCACCGCTTCCAGCAGGAGCAGGTCGCCCGCGCGGTCATAGCGGACGACATCCAGCGTCGAGACGCATTCGGGCGTGCAATACTCGAGGTGGCCCATGTCAATATAGACGCGTCCGCCGTTGAAGAGGAACCCGCCGTTGCCCGCCGGCTCGTCCCAATCGCGGTCGTGCTGGTCAATGAGTCCATAGCGATCGTTCTCAAACAGCCAGCCGATGATATGGGGCAGGAAATCCTCCGCGCGTGCTGGCGGCTGCACGAGGCAGCCGTATTCGGTTTCGAGGCCGGTTATGCGTTGTGACATTTGAGCTGGCGGAACGAGGCCGGACGGCCCAGGTTCCACATGCCACACTACGCCGCAACGGGGTTGTTTCGCAAACTCAAAGCCGGGGCGTGCCGCGTAGTTTTCAAAGCAGGACTTTTTTGTAGTTAGCAAAGCAGGACGAACTTATTTCGGACGATTTGTGAACAAGAGGGCGGGTTTGAGGTTTTTGTCTGGCTCGGCAGCCAGGACGGATTGGTGGCCTGAAGGATG
>JANNEF010000014.1:0-2015 GCA_031378375.1 Verrucomicrobiota bacterium
TCCCGCCGCGACATCGAGATCGTCGACGCCGAGCCGCACCAGTTCGCAGCGACGCAAGCCGGTGCAGGCCGCGAGCGCGAGCAGAGTCGCATAGGTGAGCGGCCGCAGCGGTGAGACGCGTGGGGACAGCGCCTCGGCCCGCCGCAGGATCAAGCGAATCTCTTCGGGGGAAAAAATATGGGGCGCGCGGCGCTTAAAGACCGACCCGAGAAAGAATGGAGCCGGAACTTCGGTTCGGGGATCGAGCGCGGAGCAGTAGCGGGCGAAGCCACGGACGATGGCATAACGTACCGCATGATAAACCCGGTTCGTTGTCTGCGGTCGCGTCGCCCACTGTACGACGAGTGACGTGGTCAACGCTTGCCGAGGGGCCACCCGGTCGGCGAACCGTGCGAAATCCAGCAGCAGGTCGCCTTCGACGGCCAACGCGAACCCCATCTTCCGTCGATGCGCCAGATAGCGCTTCGCCAGCGAGAGCATCGACGCCTTTGCTAACGCGGCCATGGTTGGGTCACCGCACGCAGTCCCTTGAGGTCGGTTTGCGCGTACTGGGTGGTCGTCGTGATGTGGCGGTGGCCGAGCAAATCCGCGATTTGCTTCAGGTTTATGCCCCGGGCATACAACCGCGTCGCGAAGGTCCGCCGCAGACGATGGGTGCCGCACCAGTTTCTGGGAAATCCACAACGCTGATAAGCACGATGCAGGGCGGTGCACACGGTCTTCGTTTTGACCGGCTGATTGCTGGGAGCGCGATGGACCATGAAAACTTGGGGACACGCGCTCGGCGGCCGCCAGCGATCAATGTAGAGCCGCAAGGCTTGGGCCACCTGGCGCGGCAGCGGCAGCCGGCGACCGCGGCTTGCCTTGGCCGCCGGCACGTCGAGTTCCGCCCGATCCCAGTCGATATCGGATAGGCGCAGACGTGCGACTTCGATCGCCCGAAATCCCAGGTCGACCATGCACAGCGCCATGGCGAGATCGCGCCGGCCGTTGGCCGAGTGAAGATCAAACGACGACAGCAGGCATCGGCGCTGCTGATCGGTGAGATAGTCGGCTGAGGTCGATTGCCCGTAATTGAAGACTTTCGGAACCGCGCACCGCAGTTGGGCAGAACAGGCGCCCTGCAGATGGATGAAAGAAAGATACTGGCGCAGCGCGCTGAGTTGGCGGTTGATGTAACTCGGTTTGTGGCGCTTGGCGCCGGCGCATTGCTCGCCGTAACGCCAGATGTCGGTTGCCTGTACGCGTGACCAGTGCGCCCGCTTTTTCCCAAATTGCCACGCCATGAAGGCGCGGGCACAGCTGATGTATCCGATGCGGGTGACGGATGCCAGTCCGCGGACGTCGTTCAGGAACTCAGAGTAGTCGTCCAACCACGACTGCCACGGCACCCGCGAGACAGGCGTGGCGAAGCGACCGTGAAATTTGAGCCACGCATGCAACGGCGAACAACAAGTCTGGTGGTAGTGGCGGTCATGGCGCCGGCGTAGCAATCGCCTGAGCAACTCCAAGACATCCTCGCGCCGAAGCCCAGCGAGGCTCTTTCCCGCACGGGCGCGGAGTCTGGCCGCACGGCAAAGCACCGCCAGATATACTCCGACCGTCGACGGCCGATATCCGTTGTCGCGCAGCGCTGCGGCGAACGTCCCGCGGATGACCGCGAGATCTATCGCCAGCGAGCTTGAGCCGTCACCTTTGGAAGGGGGAAATTGCATGAACTGTTCCGTAGGAAACGACCTCGGAACAGCTCGCCACACTTCCTGAATAATTGCGCCGCTGCTCGCGGGCAATTGCGTTCGCTTCGCCCTCGCTCGTTGTTCGGTGGTGCGTGGCGCAACGCGGACTCGGCAACACAGGAAAGCCGGAGACCGGGGAATTATTCCGAGCTGGACCGCCGGCGCTCACTCCCCGCTGTCGTCGTAAACGGCGATCCCTCGCACCACCCAACTCGGAATAATCGATCACTCGGAATAAAGATCATAAAGCAGGACCTCGAACTTGGCGTTGAACAAATC